>JAUNGP010000008.1 GCA_030524345.1 Clostridia bacterium
CTGTTAACCGAAGGGTCGTAGGTTCGAGCCCTACTTGAGGAGCCAATATATAGCTGATACCTCTGTATCAGCTTTTTTCTTTTTTTAAAAGTTGACATAATATTGAAGAAGTGATATAATATAAATATATAAAATAATTATCCGTTAAGATAATTTGCAAAGGAGTAGAACAAAAGTAATTATTTTTGAGGAGTGAAATGATATATATCCAATAAGTATATTACTTCTATTTTTTTGTGGTTATTAAAATGGAGGAAAAGAGGTATATTATGAAGATTAAAAAGTACAATGGAGAGAACAAATTAACCCGGAAAAATATTATCTCTGTAGCGAAGGCTTTCTATGATGGCTTAAGCTATGATAAAGAATTTGCTCCTGCTGGATGGGACTTTGAGCCTGGAGCCAGATTAGTAAATCTTAAGTCGAACTTATGGCTAAATCCTGATACAGGCTTAATGAAAACGTCTCCCTTTGAAGATGAGGATTGGGAAGATGAAGAGCTGGAGGAAATGACCCAGTTTGATAGATGGATGATGAAACATAGTGAAATCTATCATGAGGCCATTAGACAGATGAAGGAACTGAAACTGAAATGGCTTGATATAACGTTTCTGCCATCTACTTTAGACGGCTCTGTAGAGTATTCTGATTGCTGCACCCATTGGAAGCCAACAATAAACGCTTTTGATGAGGAAAACCAGAGGTTCGTGTTTGAGGAAAACAGGAAAAGATGGTACATGTTGAAAATTGAGCAGGAAGAATATGATGTTCCTTGCGGGATTTGCGACTGGGGAACTGCACTTGGAATGGGTGCATTTGTCCGTTTCTTAGAAGGACTTATTGGATAATAAAAGTAAAGCGCCACCCAAATTTTGGGTGGCCTTTGCATGCAATATTAACTATTTGGGGACCAAATTAGCTAATATTTTGGTATTAGTTGATTAGAAGACGATATATATGAAATATTTGTAAAAATGGTTTTGAATTGTATTGCTTCTATATATTTATTATGAGCTTATACGGTTGTTAATTTGATTGGATTATGATATAATGCACTATTAATAATATAATAATTATTCTTTTCAAATTTAAAAGGGAAATTTATGAATTTAGGAGGAAGCTAATTATGAAAAAGCAGGAATTTTTAAAAACGATTGATGGTTTAAATTTGGATAAGCAGAAATATTGTATCATTTCAGGTGGAGTAATGCTTATGTATGGCTTGCGTGAAGAGACTGAGGATATTGATTTAAAAATAATTCCTGAACTTTTTGATGAACTCAATCAAAAGTACGCTACGAGAAAGTCTGAAAAATTTTCATATTTATATGAATTAACAGACAGTATAGAGTTAGCTGTTTTAGATTTTAGTCAAGATGATGTAGTATGGATTGATGGTTATCCTGTCGAATCTTTGGAGAAACAGTTAGAGTGGAAATTAGCAAATCATCGTTTGAAAGATGAAGAAGATATCAGAAGAATAAAAGAATATTTGCATAATAAGGAGAATACTGCAGCTAAAAAATGAGTATTTGAAAAAAACATACGGTTATTACCAGAAATATAGAGAAAAGCGCTATCCAAGATTTTTGGATGGCGCTTTTCTGTTTAATACTGATGAGCTTTTATTTGATTTTCAACATATGGATAACTTACAGTTATATTCAAATCACGGAAATTAGGATCCTCAAAAGAAAAAATTTTCCTTTTATCCATTTTATTTTGTAGTTCTTTCCATTTTTCTACTGTGAAACGATTTGCAATAGTAAGTCCAATATCAATTGCTTTATCTACACTCATCATTTCTTCATGTCCATCATTAAATGTGACTTTGATTTCTTTCATACGCTTCTCCATTCTAGAATTTTCTATTATATTGTTATTTGGTAATAAAAATATTATATCATATTGCGAATGAGACGTCAATTTTGGTTTGACTAATGCCATATCTGATGTTATAATACCCTCAAAAATAATTAGCGATTTCAATATTTTGAAAGGAGAGAGAACAATGAAAAATTTTGTAAGTGTAAAAGAGATTTTTGATATGATTAATATTTATTCAGAAGAGATTATGCCTAGAGTTACCGAGCTTGAATGCAAAATTACTTTTATTGATACGCAGGAAGAGTTAAAGATACAAAGAAAAAAGATAATAGGTGTATTTGATGATCTAAAACTTTTGGAAAAGGAATTAAATGTAAAATGTGAAGTTGAATTGAATGTTGTATACAGACTAAAAGACGGAGAAAATCATATTTTTAGAAGTGTTGGATTTTTGATGTTAGAAAATGTTGGAAAAGAAGTTTTTGATGAAGCTGTATTTAACATGAGTGCTGAGCCAAGTGCAATATTTGCAAATGTTTATGAGTCTTTGGGAGAATTTGATAAGGAACTGATAAAGTCATATCTTATTATTGGAATATAATGTTAAAGCAATAGAGTGTCACAAGTTTTTGTGGCACTTTTGTTGTATATCTAATGATTATTAGTATTGAAAAAGCATACAATTTAATATATAATGGATATATAATAGGAGATGATGATTATGAAAAAGAAATTTATAAAAGATACCTATCTTCTAGGTGTAAGTGAATATGATATGAAAGTTATAAAAGATGAAAACAGAAATGCATATATCGCTGCAAAGCATGTCAAAGATATAGATAAACCATATATAGAAAATCATAGTGGAAAAAATATTTGTTTACTTGATAATGGATACTATATTCTTGAGTATCTTCCTATTAATAGTAATTATACTGTTAGAGTATTTTTAAATGATAAAAAAGAAGTACAACAATATTATATAGATGTCACAAAGGAAAATGGGTATGAGAACGGTACTCCTTTTTATCTTGACTTATACTTGGATATCACAATTGATGTGCATAATGATAATAAAGTGATTGTCTGGGATGAAAATGAATTAGAAGAGGCTGTAAGAACAAAGGATATATCAGTAGAAGATTATGATTTGGCATACAAGACTTTGAAAAGATTATTAGATGAAATTAACAATCATTCTAATATGATTATTAATAATAATCATAAAGATATGATTGATGAAATATTAATAGGTGAATAGATGAAGAAAATATTAAATGAAAAATTAGAATATAGTGGAAGAAGATTTGATGTAATTCATAAGGAAATAGAAGATGAAAATGGAAGATTTTATGAAAGAGATATTGTTAAAACAAATTCTGCTTCTCTAATACTTCCAATTACGAAAGCAAACGAAATCATATTTATTAAGCAATTCAGAGAAAGTATAGGTGAGGAAAGTTTAGAACTGCCAGCTGGTATCATAGAAGATGGAGAGAGCCCTGAAGATGCAGCAAAAAGAGAATTAGAGGAAGAAACTGGTCTGATAAGTAATCAGGTTTTTTATCTTACAGAATTTTATACATCAGCAGGTTATACAAATGAAAAGGTATATGTTTTTGTTGCTAAAGATTTTGAAGAAGGAAACATGCATCTAGATAGTGATGAGCATATAAATGAGATCTCTAAAATTCCTCTTGAAAAATGTCTAGAGCTTATCGAAAATAATTACTTTAAGCATGCTAATATTTACGTGGCGATATTAGTGTATTGTTTAAAAGTAATGAATCAAGATAAAAAAGATAATAAGTCTAAGTAAACTATCAATAAAAGTGTTTAGTAAAGTAGGGGATGATATGAATAAGAATGAAAAAATATATAAAGTATTTAGAGTACTTGGATATGACTATTTTCTATATAATGTAATCATATTCTTATTTATTACTGAGGTAAAAGGAATCTCTGTATCAGAATATTTGTATATGAATTCTTTTTATTGTGCAGCAATTGCTATATTAGAGATACCCATGAATTATATTGTTGAAAGAATTGGAATAAAGAAAAGTATAGTGCTTGGAGGATTTTTCTGGATAGTGCATTGCTTAATGATAATGTTATTTAAAGATTTTAAATTATTTTTACTTGCTAATTTATTTTGTGCTCTTGGAACTTCTTTTAAAGGGCTTTCTGAGACACAAATGCTTTACTCGAGTTTAAAATCTAGTAATAGAACAAGAGAATTTGCAAGGTTGGAAGGGAAATGTGTATCAAAATATTATTATATAGAAGGAATATGTAGTATTTTTGTTGGTTCATTATTTACTTTAAATAGTTACTTACCTATCAGTATTACGCTTATTATACTAATGATTGCCTTTTTAGTTTCTTTGAGATTTGATGAAGTAAAAGCATATAATCAGGATGGAGAAATTGGCGTTAGAGAATATGTAAAAGATTTTAAATTAGTAATTGGAAGCAGAAGAATCGTTTCTATACTATTATATGCTTTTTGTATGTCTGGAATTATAGGAGTTATGGCAACATTACAAAAAAGTTTAATTGTTGAATTAGATGTTAATGCTACAGCTTATTCAATCATATTTGCAATTCTTACTCTTTGCATTGGTTTGGGATCAAGATTACAGAATAGAATTGAGAAATATACCAAAAGAAAAAATCTTACATTTATTGGACTTACATATACTTTATTGTTTATGTTATTAGGTTCATTTAATATGCTCAATTTTAGCACTATATTTTTAATTGTAGTTACAGTAATTATATTATTTTTTCAAAACATATTACAAGGCGTATATCGAATTTCTGTAAAAAAATATATGAATAATTTTACTACATCAAGAGTGAGAGGAAAAATACTTGCTATTTTTTACATTTTTGAAAATATTGGACAAACTCTATTTTTGTTTTTAGCGGGATATATCATAGATAGCAAAGGAACGAGTCTAACTACATTAATCATAGGAGGAATCTCTTTTATTATTATATTACTAGTATTAGGGTTTATGAAAAATAGGCTTGGCCTTGATCCAGAGCAATATGATAAAAAAGATATATTTTATACTGATATAAGTAAGAAATAACGAACTCTTCTCATATAATATATGGGGTGATCGTTTTGATAAAAATAAGAATAAATAATGCATCTAGGAAAAAAAGAATAGATTTGAGTCTAGAAAGAAATGCGCTCAATATATTACATTTAAATAGAAGAAGATAAAGAGTATAAGAAGTAGTTCTTATACTCTTTTAAATTCTATTTTTTTAAATAAATTGTTTGTGATGGATAAGCAAGATCGATTTTATTTTTTTCAAGTATTTGTATGATTTTATAATTGATATTTTCCTTTAAACTGATATAGTCGGAATAACTTTTTAGTGGTGTTTTACAAGAAATGTAGATGTTATAACCTGAATCTTCCATTTCAGTAAACTTAACAGTAATTGTTTCATTTACGATATCATCATAGCTTTCTAATAATGTTTGAACATCATTTGTAAAATTGCAAAGTTGTTTTAGGTTAGCACGATACTCAAGGATTAAATTCATTTTGATACGTCTTAAGTTCATTTTTGTCCAATTGATTACCGGACTATTTGCTATATCTGAATTTGGTATTGTAACAACAGAATCATCCCATGTTCTAATTCTTGTACTTCTAAAAGTGATTTCTTCTACAATTCCTTCATATTTTTCTGTTTGGATCCATTCTCCGATTGCAAAGGGTTTATCAAAAAATATTACCATTCCACCAAATAAATTTTTTGCTGTATCTTGAGCTGCTAGTGCTATTGTAACACCACTAAGTCCAAGACCTGCAATAAGTCCATTGATATCATATCCTAATTCACTGATTGATATAACAATTGCAATACAGAAGATTAATACTCTGGCAATATTACATACTAGGTTAATAATTTTAATATCATGTGAAACTCTGGTCTTTTTTAAAAATGCTTTTATAAATAATGAATTTGGTTTTAATGCATTACTTACAGAACAAGCAATTAAAATAATAATAGAGACTCTAAATAATCTATTTATAATTAAAAATAGACTATCTGGAACTCCCAAAAATAGGATTGCTAAATAGATTCCTAAAATCAAAAAGAAAATTTTTAAAGGCTTATATAAGGCACTGTTTTTTATTTTTTCATTATTTGTTCCTTTTATTTTAAATATTTTAATCATAATATAGGAAAGCAATGGTCTAATGATCAAGAAAAAAAGTACGATTCCAATAGCAATTAGAATTCTAGAAAAAGTACTTAATTCAAGGTTTGATATCTTAGTTATCATTTCATTTATTTTATCCATTTTGGACCTCCTCTTTTGTATTATTCATAATAAAAATTTGCAATATCTTCATAGCTAAATGGCCATTTTAGCTTATCTAAGACATTACTATCTTTATCAATTAAGTATAAGCTTGGAATACCGGAGCTATTTTCATCAATTTTGTTTCTAATACTTTTATCAGGATCAAATATGACAAACCAATTTAGATTATTTTCCATTAGGTAGTTTTCTATTTCTTCATAAGATGTATCATGTGAAACGATAATAACAGGAATATTTGGATTATTTTCAATATATTCTGTAATCATATTTTCTTCTTCTACACAATGTCCACACCAAGAAGCAAAAAAGACTACTAATGTGTTTTTAGATTGCAAGTAATGGTCTAAGTAATTTTCATCTACCTGTTTTAATATATAACTACTACGTTTTGCAGTTTTGATATAATCCGTTTGATTTGCTATAAAATACCAAATGAAAAATCCTAACATTATTACAATGAAAAAAATAATACCAATTCGTTTATAGGCATATTTGTGCTGTTTTTGTTGCATACTAGCTCCTCTCTAATATTTAAATTATATAATAACCAAATATAAAAATCAACAAATTTCGTATTTAAAGATATAGGAAAACACAAAAATATATATAATTTGCTGTAGATATAGGTGATTCAATTGAAAAAAAAATCAGAATAGTATATAATATACAAAGTAAGTTTCATAAAATATATAAAGAAGGTGAATATGATGTTAAAATTATATAATACGCTTACAAGAGAAAAAAGTGAATTTAAACCAATAGATAAAAATGGAAAGGTAGTAAAGATATATACCTGTGGTCCAACTGTATATAACTATGCTCATATTGGAAATATGAGAGCGTATATTTTTATGGATGTTTTAAGAAAAGTATTAAAATATAATGGTTATGCGTTAGACCATGTGATGAATATAACTGATGTTGGACACTTGACTTCAGATGCTGATGAAGGTGAGGATAAGATGGCTAAATCTGCCAAAGAACAGCATAAGTCTGTCTATGAAATTGCAAAAATGTATACGGAAGCATTTTTAAAGGATATAGATGAATTAAATATTGAAAGACCAGAGCATATTGTAAAGGCAACAGATCATATTAAAGAAATGGAAGAATATGTCAAGGAAATTGTTGAAAATGGATATGGCTATGAGACATCCAAAGGAATCTATTTTGATACATCAAAGCTTCCATCATATGGGGAACTTTCAAAAATAGATTTAAAAAATCAAATGTCTGGTGCAAGAATTGAAGTAGATCCAGAAAAGAGAAATCCACTTGATTTTGCTCTTTGGATTAAAGCTCCAAAAGAACATATCATGAAGTGGGATAGCAAATGGGGACTTTGCTATCCAGGGTGGCATATTGAATGTAGTGCAATGTCTAGAAAATATTTAGGTGAAGAATTTGACATTCATACAGGTGGTGTAGATCATATTCCAATACATCATGAAAATGAGATAGCACAGTCTAAAGGTGCTACTGGAAAAAATCTTGCAAGGACTTGGATGCATGTTGAGTTTTTACTAATTAATAATGGTAAGATGTCAAAAAGTCTTCACAATGTATATACATTAGAGGATTTAAAGAAAAATGGTATTGAACCACTTGCATATAGATATCTTACATATTCGTCGCATTATAGAAATAAATTAAATTTTACTTGGGAGGGAATAAGAGCGGCTCAAGTATCATTAAATAGACTTAGGGAATTAACGTTGCAACATAAAGGTGTAAGATGTGATATTGCTAAAGATAAAATTGAAGATTTGGAAAGTAGATTTTTAAATGCTATCAATGATGATATCAATATACCGGCAGCTCTTGCTGTAGTATGGGAAGTAGCAAAAGAGCCAATTAAATCAGATAAGTACTATATGTTACTAAAGAAATTTGATACTGTATTATCTTTAAAGTTGGATAAAGAAGTGAAAGAAAATGAAAATGAGGAATATCCTGAGGAAGTTATGGAGATACTAAAACAAAGAAAAATAGCAAGGGATAATAAAAATTTTGAAGAATCTGATCGATTAAGAGATCAACTAAAAGAAATTGGATATTTAGTCATTGATTCAAAAGAAGGACAAAAGTTAAAGAAAGTGTAGGGATAATATGCCAATATTAAATAAAAATAATAGGAAACAAGTAGAAAAATATAATAAATTTGTAAGAAACTATACAGGTGCTAGCCTTATGCAAGATCTTGCGTGGGGAAAAGTAAAATCAAATTGGATTCAAGAAGCTGTTTATTTAGAAGAAAAAGGTAAAATAACTGCTGCTATGATGATTCTGATAGAAAAAGTAAAAAAATTGAATACTACCATCATGTATGCTCCACGAGGTCCAGTATGTGATGTATATGATATAGAAAAGGTAAAAAAATTGATTGCAGAAGTAGAACCTTTAGCAAAGAAATACAAATCTTTTGTATTAAAATTTGATCCACAAATCATATATGATGAAAAACTTGAAAACTTGTATAAAGAGGCGGGATTTAAAACATCAGGTAAAAATCCAAATCCCGACACTGTGATTCAACCATCTCATAATATGGTTTTAAAAATAGAAAATAAAACTGCAGACGAACTTTTAAAAGGATTTAGTGAAAAAACTAGATATAATGTAAGACTATCAAAAAGAAAAGGCGTTATAGTAAGATTTTCTAGAGATGAAGAAGATTTGAAAACTTTTTATGAAATATATAAGATTACAACAATCAGAGATAAAATTGGCTGTAGACCGTATGAATATTTTAAAAGAATGCTTGATGCTTATGATGAAAATCAGCTAAGAATATATATTGCTGAACACGAAGGAGATAAACTATCAGCTGCAATTGCTACTAATTTTGGTGGAGAGTTATTTTATTTATATGGTGCAAGTTCCAATGAAAAAAGGAATCTTATGCCAAACTATGCTATGCAATGGGCTATGATTGAGTGGGGACTGGAAACAAAGTGTAAAACATACAATTTTGGTGGACTTTTAAGTTTGAATTTAGATAATGGATTGTACAAATTTAAAGTTGGATTCTGTAGGGAGGAAGGAATTGAAGAATATATAGGGGAAATTAATAAAGTTTATAAAAAAGGAATGTATTTTATGTATTCAAAAGGACTGCCTTTAATGCGAAGAACAAATAGGAAATTAAGAGGATTAAAGACTCATTAAAATAGCGTACTCTATTATAACAAACTAGTTATAATAGGGTATATTTATATAGGTTTTACGTATATATAAATATAAGAGGTATTTATATATGGAAAAAAAGAATATTTTAAAATATAGTATTATCGGTTTTTTTGTGATATCTATTATTGGTACATTGCTTCACTTTACATATGATTTCTTTGGGAGAAATATATTAATTGCACCATTTAGTAGTGTAAATGAAAGTGTTTGGGAGCATGTAAAAATTGCGGTCATGCCAGTGTTTTTATGGACGATATTGGAGTTTTGTGAAATGATGTATAGACCTAGGAATTTATGGACTTCATTACTTGTGAAAATACTTACAATTATGCTCATTATTATAACGGCATATTATACTTATACATATATTATTGGAAAGCATGTACTTTGGGTCGATATATCAATATTTTATATAGCAATTTTAGTTTCACAGTTACTTGGATATAAAGTTGCGACTTCTGGTGATGTAGATAAAAATAGAGAAGAAATATATCAATATATAACAATATTTTTGTTTATTTTATTTATCTTATTTACATTTTTACCACCACGTTTTGAATTATTTAAAGATGAAACGACTGATACTTATGGCGTATTTGAATTAAAATAAAAGGAGATGAATGAAATGGGAAAACAAACTTGGAAAGCGGGTACTTTTGTATATCCTATACCTGCTGTATTGGTCTCTTGCGGAGATGAAAAAGAAAAAAATGTATTAACGATTGCATGGACTGGTACGATATGTACAGATCCTGCTATGACATATATATCTGTAAGAAAGGAAAGATATTCTTATGATATTATAAAAAGAACAGGGGAATTTTGTATTAATCTTACAAATGAGGAACTAGCTTATGCAACTGATTTTTGTGGTGTAAAATCGGGAAAAAATATAGATAAGTTTAAGGAAATGAATCTTACACCAGAGAGAGCAACCTTTATTAAGGCTCCCATGATAAAAGAGAGTCCTGTTTCTATTGAGTGTAGAGTCAAAGAAATCAAGGAACTGGGTTCACATGATATGTTTATAGCAGAAGTCCTTGCTATTAATGTAGATGAAAAATATATGGATGAGACTGGAAGATTTGATATGCAAAAATGTAAGCTTATTGCTTATTCTCACGGACAGTATTATAAACTTGGAGAAAAGATTGGAAAGTTTGGCTATTCTGTAAAAAAGAAATAAAATGAATTGACAAGTCTGAGAGTATATGATATAAGATGGTTAGTTAATTATAAGTAATATTTATTATAATTAAAATATGTTTTAGGAGGGTCATAGGTATGACTATATCAATTCCAGATTATGAATTTTGTGAACCAACTGTTTTAGAAACTCAAAATATTCCCAATTCTGAGCATTTAGAAGCTATTGAAAAATGGATTGAACATTACAAAATGTTAGAAGCCGAAAAAATGCAAAGAGTAAGGCGGTTATATAATTGTGCTGGAAAAAATAAAAAATATCGGTATAAGAAAAAGCTTTGTCAAAATGTTGTAAAAAGAGCAATTAAGAAAAAGTCTTTAAAATATAATGATAAGGGAATGTTAAAAATCAGACTTTGGCCAAGATTAGATGAAAATGGAAACAAATTACATGATAGCCGCGGTGTTGTAGTAAAGGTTGAACGATATGATATATTAGCTTTCGTTAGAATTTTGGTTGCAGCGAAAAGTTTGGGCAATGATATTTTTTATGAGTTCTTGTCAATATATGATGTAAAACAAATAATGAATAATATTACGGAGGATTACTTTGGTGATTTAAGATTGTTTTTATCTAGAGATACAATATAAAACTTTAGGCATATGATTATGAATTTAATCATATGCTTTTTGAATATATCATATTGAAAAGTAAATAATATATAATGGTGATCAGTTATGAGAGAAGAATTGGAATTTTTGGAGTATTTGTATAATATTGTAAAACTAGAAAAAGATGCATTATCAAGAATGATAAAAATGCGAGATAAGAATGATTTATTAAATAATATATTAAAAGAACAAATTGGTATATATAAAAGATTTGGAATTTCTATTGAAAAAATGATAGAAAATAGAAAAAAGAAAGTAGAGGATTTAAGCATATTTGCTAAGATGGCATCTCATGTTGGCGCAAAATTTGTAACCTCAAAAGATAACGATATCGATAGAATTTTTAATATTTTAATGCAAAGATACCAGGTTTGTATAGAAGAAGTAAATTCTAAAGTACAAGAAAATAAAATTACTAGTAAAACGATTTTAAATCTTACAAATAGATTTATAGAATTTCAAAATAGGAATATTAATACCCTGAATAAAGCTTATAAATTATTTGACAAATCATGAATATTATGATATAATACATGAAGATTGATGATTTGAGTTAAAAAGTGAAGAATTTTGATTTTGTTGATAGTTATGTTTGTTTGCTCTATTAAGTCTCAGTGGGAGAGCTTATAAATGAAAATTTATAGTGCATCAGTTCGATTCTGATATAGAGCTTAGTACAATAACTGGCCTTGTCGAGCGGCCATCGTGAAGTTATTGTATTTCTCCAAAATTTAAAATGTGTTGAGAAAAAGCGACCTATTATGGTTGCTTTTTCGCTTTTATGATTTATTTTTAATAAATTTAATACATTTTTTTCTAAAGTCTTGATTTTTGACATATTATATAGTATAATATTATTGCAATATTGAAGAGTGAGAGGGTGAACAAAAGTCCTCTCACTTATGTTTAAGTAGTAGGTGATTTTTTTGAAATGGAAGATAGAAGAAAAAATTGAGAACGAAATAGGTTCAAGAATAGAAGAATTAGGTTTTGAAATTGAATATGTTGAATATGTTAAAGAAGGGGACAGAAATATACTAAGAATTGTATTAGATAAATTGGATGGCAGTGTAACAATTGATGATTGTGAACTTGTTAGTAGGGATGTTGAAGATAGAATCGACAAATTATTAGATAGTGAATATGTTCTTGAAGTATCATCTCCTGGTGTTGAAAGACAGTTAAAAAATATCAAATTGTATAAAAAGTATATTAATCATGAAATATACATTAAATTATTTAAAAAAGATGAGGATGGAAAAGAATTTACTGGCATTTTAACAGATGTTGATGAAGATAGAGAATATATTACTTTAAAATTAGAAAATAAAAATAAAATAATAGATTTAAAGAATGTGACTACAGCACACACAGTATATGATTTTGATGCTGTTTTAAAACAAAATTCTGATAATGTTAACTTAAACAAGTTAAATAAATTTAATAAAAAGTAGGGGGAATTAATAAAATGAAGAGTGAAAAAATTAGTTCAAAAGAACTTTTCAATGCAATTGATCAAATTTATGAAGAGAAAGGAATTACAAAAGAATATTTAATAGAATCATTAAAACTTGCACTAGAGGCTGCATATAAGAAAAATTATGATACAAATGAGTCTATTATAGTGGATATTAATGAGCAAACAATAAAGGTATATGCTGTAAAAGAAGTTGTGGAAGTTGTGGAAGATCCAAATTTACAAATATCTTTAGCAGATGCGAAAAATATAACCAAAAGAGCAAAGATTGGTGATACAGTAAATGTTGAAGTTACACCAAAAAACTTTGGAAGAATAGCAGCAGTTTCTGGAAAACAGATTATTGTTCAGAGATTAAGAGAGGCTGAACGTAATTTAGTATATACACAATATTCTGATAAGGAAGGTCAAATTGTAGTTGGAGTAGTTCAAAGAACAGACAAATTTGGAACAATTGTTGATCTTGGTAGAGTTGAGGCTTTAATACCGTTAAAAGAACAAATTAGTACAGAAAAGTTGCAAACACATCAAAGAATTAAAGCATATGTAGTGAGTGTAACAGAATCTGGCAAATTTGGACCACAAATTGTTTTATCTAGAAAAGACCCTAATTTTGTTAAAAGGTTATTTGAACTAGAAGTACCAGAGATTATTGATGGAATCGTTGAAATAAAAGGTGTTGCTAGAGAAGCGGGTAGCAGAACAAAAATAGCTGTTTGGTCTAATGATGAAAATATCGATCCTGTGGGTAGTTTGGTTGGAAAGAAAGGTATGAGAATACAGCCAATCATAGACGAATTAAATGGTGAAAGAATAGATGTCATTCCATATAGTGACGATATACCAAGCTATATTATCAACGCTATATCTCCAGCACCAATTCTTGCAATAGATATCAATGATGAAGAAAAAATAGCAACTGTTGTTGTACCAGATGATGCATTATCTTATGCAATTGGTGCAGGAGGCCAAAATGTAAGACTTGCTGCAATACTTACTGGATGGAAAATCGATATAAAAACAGAAACTCAAATAAAAGAAGCAATCGTTGAATAATAAAGTAAGGTGATGAAAGTGAGACCTACAAGATGTTGTGTCGCATGCAGAAAGAGAAATGATAAGAATAATTTAATAAGAATAGTCGCTGATAAAGGCGGAAATGCTATATATGATAAGGAACAAAAGATGAATGCAAGAGCAATTTATCTTTGTAGGAATATAGAGTGTTTGAAAAATATAAAGAAATGTATTATGAAAGATAAATTTAAATCAAAAGAAAATATGAAAATAGATAGTTTGTTAAAATTGATAGATGAATTAGAAATTGAAGTGGGGGAGTAAATTTGGGAAAAATGAAAGTATATGAATTAGCAAAGGAATTAAATATTACTAATACCGAAATGGTTGATTGGTTAAAGAAAGAAAAAATAGAAGTAAAATCTCACCTTTCAACACTTGAGGATAGTGATGTTGAAAAAGTAAGAAGTAATTTTAAGAAAAAAAATGTAAAAGATGAAAAGAAAGTAGCTGACACAAAAAATCAGGTTCACATTATTCGTAGAAATGTGAAAGTAATTAATACAGATGGAGATAAGAAAGAAGTACAACAAATTACAACAAATATAGCAGGAGATGTAAAAAAGTCTCGTCAAACGATTATAGAAAACAAAGATAAACAAGAAAAATATAATAAAAATGGTTTAGGTGTAGTTTCACCTTATAGAAAAAATAATGATAGAAAGCCAAGATTTGCCGGAAATAGGAATGCCAATGTTGTTATAACAAGAAATGGAAAACCAATTGAGACAAAAAAAGAAGAAGTAGCAAAAGAAGTTATAGAAAATGTGGAAAAAGAAAGTGTTGAGAATCAAAATATGAATCCAGTAAAAGAAGAAGTAAATGTTGCAAAATATCAAAAAAATGATAATGATACAAGGCAAAATAAATATCAAGGTAAAAAATCAAATTATAATTCCCAATTTAACCCAAATTATAATAATAGATATCCTAGAAATCAACAAAAAGATAATGAGTTTAATAATAATAGATATAAAAACAATGGTGAGAATAATACATCTAATTATAATAAAAATGACAATAACAATCAAAGAGTAAATAATAATGGATATAATAATAGACAAAATAATAATTATAGAAATAATAATTACAGAAATAATAATAATGGAGAAAATTCTAAATTTAATAACAATTATAGAAATAGAAATAACGATAATACAAGCTATCAAGTAAATAAGTTTATCAAACAAGCAGAAAAATTGCCAGTTGAACAAAAAGAAACCAGAGAATATTCTAATTTAAATATTGATAAGAAAAAATATAATGATAGAAACGAAAATAATCAAAGAAGAGAAAAATTAGATAAGAACAAACTTCGTGAGGAACATTCTAGAGTATCAACATCAAAACTAAGAGGTTTAGAAGTTGATTCGTCTTCTGGATTATTAGATTTATATGAAAGAGATAGTGATTTAAGTAGAAAATCATTTGGAAAGAAAAAAGCAAAACAAAAAACAGAATTAAAACAAACTAAAATTATACCAATGACTGAGGTAAAACTTCCAGAAACAATGACTGTAAAAGAGTTTGCAGAAGCGATAAAGAAACAAGCATCAGAGGTAATAAAGAAATTATTTGCCTTAGGAATTATGGCTACTGTAAATCAAGATATTGATTTTGATACTGCTTATTTGGTCGCTGGAGAGTTTGGTATCACTGCTGAAAAAGAAGTAAAAGTGACAGAAGAAGATATTTTGTTTGATGATAGTGAAGATAAAGAAGAGGATTTAAAACCAAGACCACCAATTGTTGTTGTAATGGGGCATGTTGACCATGGTAAAACATCACTTTTGGATAGGTTAAGAAAAACAAATGTTGTTGAAGGAGAAGCCGGAGGAATTACACAACATATAGGAGCATACAAAGTAAATATTAATGATAGGGAAGTATGTTTCTTAGATACACCAGGACATGAAGCTTTTACTGCTATGAGAGCAAGAGGGGCCCAAGTTACAGATATTGCAATTATTGTGGTCGCAGCAGATGATGGTATCAAGCCACAGACTATTGAAGCTATAGATCATGCTAAAGCTGCAGGTGTTTCTATCATAGTTGCAATTAATAAAATTGATAAACCAACTGCAAATATTGAAAAAGTAAAACAAGAATTATTAGAAGTAGGTCTTGTTCCAGAAGAATGGGGTGGAGATACAATATGTGTCCCAATATCTGCTATGACAGGTGAGGGAATAGATAATTTACTTGAAATGATACTTCTTGTTGCAGATATGAAAAACTTACGTGCAAATCCTAATAAGCAAGCTAAAGGAACAGTACTTGAGGCAAGACTTGATAAAACAAAAGGTACAATTGTATCAATGCTTGTACAAAGAGGAGAATTAAATGTAGGTGACACAATTGTTCTTGATGATATGGTGGCAAAAATCCGTGCTATGAAGGATGATAAAGGTAGAAAGGTAAAATCTGCTGGTCCATCTACACCAGTTGAAGTATTAGGACTATCACATGTACCACAAACTGGAGACTTATTTTATGAAGTTGAAAATGATAAAGTTGCAAAACAATTGATCGAAAAAAGAAAAGCAAAGGCTCGTAGTGAACTTATCAAGCATGGAAGTAAAGTTACTTTAGATGATCTATTTGGACAAATAAAACAAGGAAAAATAAAAGATCTAAATGTAATTATAAAAGCTGATGTTCAGGGTTCTGTTGAAGCATTAAAAGAATCTTTAGAGAAATTATCCAATGATGAAGTAAGAGTAAGAATATTACATGCATCTACTGGTGGTGTTAAAGAAAGTGATGTTACACTAGCTTCTGTGTCAAATGCTATTATCATTGGATTTAATGTAAGGCCTGAATCTACTGCAGCAGAGCAAGCGAAGAAAGAAAAAGTTGATTTAAGACTTTATAGCGTTATATATGATGCAATTGATGCTGTTGAAACTGCACTAAAAGGTATGATGCCTAAGAAATATAAAGAAGTGATGCATGGAACTGCAGAAGTTAGAAAAATATTTAAAATTACAGGTGTTGGAATTGTTGCTGGATGCTATGTAAAATCAGGAAAAATAGTAAGAGGCGCAATGGTAAGACTTGTTAGAGATTCTATAGTACTTCTTGAAATAAAAATTGATTCTTTAAAAAGAGAAAAAGATGATGTAAAAGAAGTAGCAGAAGGATATGAGTGTGGAATTAAACTAGAAAAATTTAGCGATATTAAAGAAGGCGATATATTTGAATGCTTTACTATGGAAGAAGAAAAAATAAAGTGAGGATAAAAATATGCAAAGACATGAAAGATTAGAACAAGATGTAAAGTTTGCTTTAAGTGAAATCATTTTAAATGAAGTAAAAGAACCATCAGTTACAGGACTTATTTCTGTAACTGATGTAAAAATTACTCCAGATCAAAAATATGCTAAAGTATATGTAAGTGTTTTTGGAAAACAGAATAAGACTAAAGTAATTGATGCACTAAAAAAAGCAAGTGGTTTTATTAAATTAGAACTTGGCAGAAGAGTTCGCATGAGAAACATGCCAGAACTAATATTTGAGCTTGATGATTCTATGGAGTATGGTGCTTATATGGATAAGGTGATTCAAGAAGTAATAAAAAAGGATAATGAGAATAAAAAATAAATTAAGGATGTGTTAGAATATGTTTGAGGAATTTGAAAAAGCAAAGAAAATAATAGAAAAGTCAAATAGTATTTATATGGTAGCCCATATCAACCCAGATGGGGATGCTATAGGATCTACTTGCGCGCTTTACTTTGCACTTAAAAGTATAGGAAAAGATGCACATGTAATATGTCCAAGTTATTCAGAAGTATTTACGTTTTTACCAGGACTTAAAGAGGCGGTATCGAAAGTAGAAAAGGATGAGATTGATTTATTAATATGCTTAGATGCGAGTGATAATGGTAGACTTGCTATTTCTGAAGAAGATTATAAGAAAGCTAAAAAGGTTATTATGCTAGATCATCATCAAAAGTCACATCCATATGGTGATGTACAGTATATTAATGATGAACTTTCTTCAGCATGTGAAATTGTATACCATTTTATAAAATATTTGAAAATTCCTTTTGATCAGAAGTCTGCTTCCCTTTTATATACTGGAATGATGACAGATACTGGTAGTTTTAATTATTCCAATACTTCTTCTAATACACATAGAGCAGTTGCAGAATTACTTGATGTTGGTATTGATTCTGTAGCGATTTGTAAACAATTAAATGATACAATCAAAGAGGCAAAATTAAAATTGATTGCTAAAACGATCGAAAATATGGAAGTATTTTATGATGGAAAAATGAGATATAGTTATATTGACTATGAAACGATCAAAGCTTTAGGAATTCATGATGAAGATGCTGAAGGGATGACTAACTATTTAAGAATGGTAGAAGGAACTGAAGTAGCTGCATATGTTAGAGGAAAAAGTGATGGGACTTTAAAAGTAAGTATGCGTTCAGGTGGAAATGTTGATATTTCAAAAATTGCAATAGAATTCGGTGGTGGAGGTCATCCTAGAGCTGCGGGATATACTATGAGAGAAGATATAGAAGTAGAAAAGAAAAAGTTAGTTGATATTGTAGGAGTGATGTTAGGTGATGGTACCCAAAATTAAAAATGGAATATTAAACATTGATAAACCGCAAGGAATCACTTCTCATGATGTTGTAGATGCTATTCGAAAATTATTTCCGAACACGAAAGTAGGTCATACAGGGACGTTAGATCCTCTAGCTACAGGGGTGTTACCAATATGTATAGGAGAGGCTACAAAACTTACCAATCATATAACTTCAGAAGATAAAATGTATCAAGTTAAGATGTTACTTGGTGTTGAAACTGATACTTATGATATTACTGGAAAGATCATGTTTGCAAGTGTAGTGAATAAGGATGAAATTTATATAAAAGAAAGAATAAAGAGATTTATAGGAAGACAATCCCAAATACCACCTATGTATAGTGCAATTCGTGTTGAGGGAAAACATGCTTATACACTTGCAAGAGAGGGAAAAGAAGTTGAACTTGCACCACGTGAGATAGAAATATTTTCCATAGATAATATATATGTGAATTTAGAAACAAAGATAGTTAGTTTTGATGTTTCTTGTACAAAGGGAACTTATATCAGAAGTTTGGTAAATGATATAGGCAAAAATATTGGTTGCGGTGCTACTATGATTGAATTAAGAAGAATTAAGACAGGCAACTTTTTAATAGAAGATAGCATTCCATTGTATGACTATTTAAAATTGGAATATTTTGAAATGCTTGATAAGATAATATCAATTGAGGAATATTATAAAGAGTCTAAAAAAATTATTTTGGAGGCAAATGAATATAATCAATTCCTAAATGGTGTTAAACTTCCATGTGAAACGCAGGAAAAAATCGTTAGAGTTTATACCAATAATGTATTTCATGGGTTAGGGATAGTGGAAGATAATAAGCTAAAAAGATATATTATAGAGTAAAGAGAGTATTAGTTGATGCTAATACTTTTTTTCTGTTGAAAAAAGTTGTAAAAGTATATATAATAATTATATTAAGGGTGAAGATAGGATGAAAAACTTAAATAAAAAAAGTGGAATATCTCTTATGGTGCTTGCAATCACAGTAGTCATAATGATCGTTATTGCCTCAACGATTTTAGTTTCATATAACAATATCATTGAAGATACATTAAAAAAAGACTTTGCAAGTGAAATATATTCTATACAAAAATTAGTAGACCAATATTATTTTATCAATGGTAGATATCCGATTACAAGCCAATATATTTTAGATATCGATACTATCGATGAAAAATTTAGATTTGAATTTGAAGAGGAAAGGGTAGAAAATAATAGTATAAAATTATCGATTATCGACTTAAAAGAATGTGATGTAGAAAATTCCAAACGAGGAAAAAAAGATACAGATAATGATATCTACGTCGTATCTGAAAAAACTGGTATCATTTATTATATAAAAGGTGCAAAATTTGATGATTTTGTATATTATACTTTAACAGACGACTTAAAAAGAGAGATTGGTCTTTAAAAGAGGTGAAAATATGAGAAAAGGTGTATCTCTTGCATCTTTAATGATTACCATTGTAATTATTATGTTACTTGCTACGACAGTAGCAATTTCTGCTAGTTCTAGTATCAATGATTCAAGAAAAATTAGTTTTGCTACTGAGATTTCGTTTATTCAGGAGGCAGTGAATCATTATTATATGAAACATGGAAATATTCCTGTATTGGAAAAAATAGAAATGAATTTATCCACTTTAGATGAAGAAAATAGATTAGAATTTAAGGGCGAGAATGTGAATAATGATATAGTTCAATTATATAGATTAGATCTACCAAGTCTTGGAAAGATAGATACTGTATTTGGAAATGATGAAAAAGAAAGAGATTATTACGCGGTTTCTTTAGATACAAATAGAGTGTACTATGTTTTAGGACTTCATGTGGGTGAGAAGAACTATTATAGCCTAACAGACGAGCTAAGAAGTATTATTCGATACTTTGATAATTCTTTAACAGATAACATTATATTTAGTAAATCTATCAGTAAATGGACAAATCAAAATATTGATGTACAGATACTGATTCCAAGTGAATATTCTAACATTAATATCGTTGTAAAACAAAGTGGTAATGTGATTTCTAATGTGTCAAATAGTATATTGAATGGCAAATATCATCAATATATGATTGAAGGAATATCCGGAAATTATAATATTAGTGTATCATATTTAAAAAATAATGAGAATAAGAATATATCATTTGTAGTAGATAATTATGATAATGAAAAACCAACATACCAAGTATCAGATCGAAAAAATTTAGACAATGGTGATGAAAGATATAGTTATATAGAACTGTATGATGTTAATGATAATCTTAGTGGTATATCTAAAATGAAATATATGAAATCTGAAGTATCAGAGGGGGATATCAGAGAAAATGGTATTGATATTCAAGACGGTATATTAGAACTTGATGATGACACAGAATATATTACAATATATATAGAAGATAATGCTGAAAATTATGACTATCGAGTGCTTGATGTTAGGGGGAAATAAATGAGAAAGAAAAGTGGAATTAGTCTTGCTTCAGTGATGATTGTTACATTTCTTATTATCTTACTTACAACAACCATTACGATATCTGTAAGTAGAGTGTCTGAAAATGCGAAAAAATTATCATTTGCAAGCGAGTTAAATAGTTTACAGACTACAATAGATTCTTACTATTTAGCAAATAAGGAGTATCCAGTACTTGATGAAAGTATACTTTTAGATATTAGTAATGTAGAAGATCAAGAAATATTTAAAGAGGAAAATATTGTGAATAATAAAATTACTTTAAGTAAAATTGATTATGATAAGATTCATTATATCAGTCTTCATTATGGAACAAATTTAAATGAGGGGGATATATATGGAGTATCATTGCTCACTGGGAAAGTATATTATGCTTCTGGTATGAGATTTGGAAATATGATATATTATACATTAAATGAGGAGTTAAAGACTTTACTTGCTAGTGGAAGAAATAGTAGTATTTATGAAAATCATATGGTGATTTTTACTCCATCTGAAATTAAATGGACAAATCATGAAATACAAGTAGATGTAAAGGTACCTAAAAAGTTTACAAATATCTCTGTTATTTCAGGAGTTGATAGTTATTCCTTGAGCCAAGAGGATGAAAATTATGATATATATCGTGTAAGCAAAAAAGGAAATTATACAGTTGAAGTAACATATTTTGATGAGAATGGAAAGCAGAAACATGCTATTTATGATGTAAAGAATTTTGATGATCAAAAACCAGTATTAGAAATCGACTCTCATGTAACTTTAAATGAGGAATACAATCATGAAACATATGGTTATTATACAATCATAAAGGCAGAAGATAATGATAGTGGAGTAAAAGAGATAAAATATGAATATGGAAAGATTGAGAATCATGTTAACTATTATTTTAAAACAAATGGTAACTTAGTAAAAGATAACAGAATTATTATAAAGAGAGGATATGAGTATATAACAGTTTATATAGAAGACAATGCAGGAAATTATAATATAGAATATCTCAAAATATAAAGACCAAGCTTTTAAGCTTGGTCCTTGTCTTTCTCATTTGCTTTCTTAATTAAATTATCAAGACACATATGAGCACTACTTTGGGGAATAGAAATCAGATGCCGTTCGGCAGGTGAAAATAACCTGTTATAAAATTTTGTGTCATGATCAATATTGTTTAGCTCTATTTGAAGTCTTGCAATGCTTATATCGCAATTTTCATCAAAATGCCGTTCTACAATTTTATTTGCTATGCTGTCATATTGATCAAGTATCCGATTTAATATTTTAAAGGATTTTAGGTTATATAACGAGATAGTTGATATCATGAGACAGAAAATAGAAATAATAAGATAAAGAGGACCTAATCTGTTTTGTGTGATAATGCATAAAGTAAATAAAATTAAGAGCTCTATTAAAAAGACGACCATACAACTTAGGGTTAGTTTTGTTTTTCCATCGTATCTGATTTTGATTTTAAGATTCATTTTCTCCTCCTTCTTAAACCATGAATATAGTTAGTTCATGAAATCCTCTAGTTTTCTAGATTAATAGTAAAAAATCGCTATTATTATACCATAGAATCATAATTATGTCAATTGTTTGACGAATCTGATATAATGGAAGCAAATTAAAAAAATACTTATTTTTTGTTATCTTAAGAAATGGAATATCGTTATATGAGGTATAAAGAGTTTATGTATGGGAGGGTGAAATGAGCATTGATTATTTAGTAGAAAAATATAGTAAGCTAGTATATAAAATATGTTATGATATGCTTAAAAACGCTCTTGATGCAGAAGATATCACTCAGGAAGTATATGTCAGCTTATATCTTAATTTCGATAGATATGGTATTTTAGAAGAAAATGAGATCAAAAATATCATTTGTAAGATAGCATTGAACAAATGTAAAGATGTACTGAAAAGTAAAGCAAAAAAATTAGAGAATATGACAATGGATGGTGTACTTGTATTGGAAAATTTTATTGATCATGATAGTGTAGAGCAAGAGGTAATAAAAATAGAAAATAAAAAAATGATACAAGAATTAATAAACAGTTTAAAACATCCATATAAAGAGATTTTGAATGATTATTATATAGAGGAATATTCATTAGATAATATTGCTAGTAAAATGAATGTTACGAAAGGAACATTAAAAATGCAACTTTATCGAGGTAAAAAGATTTTAAAAGAAAAACTAGAAGAGTTTAAAGGAGGAGATTACTATGATTGATGATAAAATAAATGAAATTGATAAATTACTAGATGATGATAGTTTATTAAACGATTATGTAAGTATGATTGATAATAGTAATGTTGAAATTCCAAGTGGACTTGAAAGTAGAATCTTAAATGGAATCAAAGTAAGGCGTATAAACAAACAATACCAGTCTAACAAGTTTGTTGATATATTAAAAATTGTTGCATGTACAGTTGTAGCTATATGTATATGGAATTCTAGTATCCCTAGCAATATCTGTTATGCAACAAGTAAGAATATCAAAAGAAGTGATGTTTATACGAAATTTGACAGTGTTATAAGTGATATAAATGCTTTCTTTATGACACCTATTAAATTAGAAAGGAGAGAAAAATAATGAAAAAGAACTTGTTTTTTACATTCTGTTTTAGCTTTATACCTGGTGCTGGTCAAATGTATCAAGGATATATGAAAAGAGGAGGGTCTATATTAATAGTTCTTACACTTTTTTGCATGTTAACTGTTATTATTTCAACACCAATTATGATGTTTCCAATCATGGCACTCTTTGCATATAGTTTTTTTGATACTTTTAACGTAAGAAATAGAATAGGGACAGATAAAGAAGTAATAGATGACTATATTTGGAACAATAAAGATATGATTGATCTAAAATCAAAATTTAATATGTCTAAAAGGCACACATTTTTTGGTATTATTTTAATTATATTTGGTGCATATATTTTACTGAATTCAGTGATTGTAGATTTAGCATATAGTATACCAGCACTAAGAATATTTGCTAGTTTACTTTCTAATTATTTACCACCAATCGTAATTGCAGTAATCTGCATCTATATTGGTATAAAATTTATTTCAAAAAAGGAAGAAAAATAGGTGATGTTTATGGAAAATAATGATATAAAAAAGATAGGTAGAAACACCTTTGGAATTACTTTTATTATTGTAGGAATTGCGATTATCTTACAATTATTTATCAAGTACGATATATTCAAATATGCAATGCTTATGTGGCCAGTAGTCTTAATTCTGCTTGGAATTGAAATATTATACTATTCACATAAAAAAGATATTACAATAAAATATGATGGAATTGGAATATTTTTAACATTTTTGGTAATTATTTTTGGAAGTATTTTTAGTATTGTTAATCTTGGAATAATGAGACTTACAGAAAGTAAATTCTTATTTAATAGGCCACTTGAATATAGTTATGCAAAGTATTTTAATGTGGAAGAAATAGAATTAAAGATTATGAATCTATCAGAGGATAATATTAATGTAGTAGTAAAAGAAGAAAAAGGATTAGACATGACAAGAGTAGATATTAAAATTGAGTCCAAAGATGAAAAAATTAGTAATTTAAGAGAGCTTTTTGATGATAATAGCATATATGAATTTATCACTGTCAATTCGTATAATGACAATAGTATAGAAATATATAATTATCCAGATTGGGTAAAAAAGGTTAGTATAACAGTGTATACTCCAAATAAGGAGAAAGTAAAATGTACTGGTAGTATTAACTTAAAAGACTAAATTGTATGCAAATCCCATAATATAAATATCATAAGAGTAAGTAGTTTATTGACTACTTACTTTTATGATATGAAAGCCATAATTTTTAGCTTTATTGATACAGTCTTCATTATTAAAATGCATACAATATATCTTTTTCCTATGTTCTTCTGGAACAGTATTTGCAAGTAAATCAACATTTAAATGTACTGGTAGAGAGGAAGTATTTGTATCTACATAGATCCTATCAATCTCATCGATTCTGTTTAGTAATGATTTTAATACTGTAATATCATTTGTATCTCCTGTATAAAATATTTCTCCATTTTCTGTATCAAATCTAATAGCATAACTAATAAGCTGTGGGCAATGTGTTATTTCTTGATATCTTACTGCTTTAAAAGCTTTAAATTGATTATCTAAAATATCAGGCGTTTCTAAATAATACATATGCTCTTCTAATCCGAATATTCTAAGAAGTGTTTTCATATCTTCTTTTATTTTACTATGGTAATCTAATACGATATGTATTTTTTGATTAAAAGTTAAAAAATAGTAATTTGCAAGTGTTCCGATACTTCCTATATGATCAGAATGTGTATGAGTTACAAGTACATATACATGATCGATACCATCTAGTAGATGATACATATTAAGTCTTTCATATACAGTTTCACCACAGTCGATCAAAAGAATAGAGTTTCCTTCAATGATATATGCAGAGTTACTTCCCTCTAATACATTAAAAGCAGAGCCTCTACCTAAAAAGTTTAATTCCATAATGATCACCAAGAATATTATATCAAAAAAATCTTAAACATACAATAAAATATATTGACAAAAAAATGCTGATATGGTAACATATTAATTGAACATGTGAATATATTTTCACATAATAGGAGGGGAAATATGAAAGAATATAAAGGGGAATATAGAATAATTCATGAAAGTAATAATATAAATGATATTACTGAACATATTCCAAGTGAAGAAAAATTAGAGAGAATATCTGAAATTTTTAAAATTTTAGGAGATCAAACAAGAATCAAAATAATGTATAGTATTTTAAAAACGGAGCTTTGTGTTTGTGATATAGCAGAAGCAATTGATATGACACCATCTGCTGTGTCACATCAGTTGAGAAATTTAAAACAATTAAGACTTGTTAGTGCAAGAAGATCCGGAAAAGAAATATACTATTCACTGGCTGATGAACATGTAGAAGAATTATTTGATATTGCATTAGAACATATTGAGGAGGAAAAATAATATATGGGAGATTGCTGTTTACATGATGAACATAATCATTGTCATGAGCATGAACATGAAGAGTCAAATTTAGTAGAATATATTTTTACAGTCATAGGTATTTTATTTTTTATAGTAGCTATATTGATACAAAATAATAACATATCATTTTATCTATATTTACTAAGTTATCTTTTGATTGGGTATAAAATTATATGGAATGCTATTAAAAGGTTATTTAAAAAGGATATGTTTGATGAAAATTTTATCATGACCATTGCAACGATTGGTGCTTTTGCTATTGGTGAATATAAAGAGGCAATCGCTGTACTATTATTTTATAAAGTTGGTGAATTCTTACAAGACAAAGCTGTTGAAAATTCTAAAAAGAAAATAAAAGGGATTTTGGATATGCGAGCTGAATATGCTAATTTAAAAAAGGGCGATGATATTCAAAGAGTAGATCCTAAGAAAGTAAGTATTGGAGATACTATTGTTGTAAAAACAGGTGAAAAAGTTCCTTTAGATGGGGTAATCATTTATGGAAATACTGAACTTGATATGTCTTCTTTAAGTGGAGAGAGTATCCCAAAAAACGTGAAAGAAAAGGATGAAGTATTGTCTGGTTCTGTCAATATTGGAGGAGTCATAGAGATAGAGGTAACTAGTAGTTTTGAAAATTCAACCGTATCTCAAATAATTGATTTAATAGAAAATGCCACATCTAAAAAATCTAAAACAGAAAAATTTATTACCAGATTTGCAAAAGTGTATACTCCTATTGTGACTTTACTTGCTATTTTCATATTAATTCTTTTACCTTTGGTATTTCAATTATCTTTTTCAGAGGCCTTAACAAGAGCTTGTACTTTTTTAGTTGTATCTTGTCCTTGCGCGCTTGTTATATCTGTACCACTTGGATTTTTTGTGGGGATTGGAACATGTAGTAAAAATGGAATTTTAATAAAAGGTAGCAATTATTTGGATATTTTAAATCAAGTAGATGCAATTGTTTTTGATAAAACTGGTACGCTCACAAAAGGAGTATTTAAAGTTACAAAAACAGAAAGCCTAAGTGAAAAATATTCAAAGGAACAGGTTTTAGAATATATTGCTCATTTGGAATATTTTTCTAATCATTATATTGCAAAATCAGTTATGAATTCTTTTGATGGAAAAATGGATGTAAAAAGGGTAACATCTCACGAAGAAATTGCAGGATTTGGTATTGTTGCAACTATGGATAATAAATCTGTTATTTGCGGAAACAAGAAACTGATGAAAAAGGAGAAGATTGAACTTCCTACCATGGAAGAGGAAGGAACAATTATTTATTTAGCAGTTGATAACAGTTTAATAGGTTATGCCATACTTTCTGATGAGATAAAAGAAGATAGCATATTACTAGTAGAAAAATTAAATAAATTAGGAAAATACGATGTATATATGCTTACAGGTGATAATCAAAAGACAGCAGAAAATATTGCTAGAAAATTGAACATACAAAAAGTATTTTCTGAACTTTTGCCAAATGATAAAGCTAAAATATTAGAAGAGATTAAAAAGGATCATCAAAAAGTAATGTATGTAGGTGATGGAATCAATGATAGTCCAGTACTTGCATTGGCAGATGTGGGAGTATCAATGGGAAAAGGATCTGATATTGCAATTGAAACTTCTGATATGGTTCTTATGACCGATAGTCCTATTAAGATCATAGATTCAATAAAAATTTCAAGGAAAACAAAGAAAATTGTTAGTGAAAATATAGCATTTGCACTTTTGATAAAAGTATTGTTTTTGATATTTAGTGGATTTGGAATAGTAGGAATGTGGTTTGCGGTTTTTGCAGATGTTGGTGTTGCTTTAATTGCAATTCTTAATTCCCTAAGAATCTTTAGATTTAAAAATAGATAATAAAAAATCCTATGACTATTCATAGGATTTTTCAGCTGGTGTCATATGAGGATATATTACTTTCATAGTATTATCATCGTAATATTCATCATAGAATTCTTTTATGATGTTATTCGCTGGGATATTTTCTCTCCTTTCTTGCCATCTTAAAACAGCATAAGAAGAAAATATAACATCAATTGATACAATAATACTTAAAATGATAGTCAATGTCCTTCCAATTTTGTTTGGAATACTTTCAATTTTTGAGGATAAAAAAGGATAAATGAGTCTTATCCAAGCAATTCCTAAAACTCCCCAAAATATTGAATATACAAGACTAGTTCTTCCAAATATGCCAAAAGTATCTTCATAGTATTGCCAAGAAACAGTACCAAATACTAATTCTTGAAAAAAGCTACAAAGCCATTCAAAAGTTCCCCCAGCAATCATGCAACCTACGAAGATAAATAGATTACTCTTTTTTTCAAACTTGATAAATAGTAGTGATATTAGTATGGCTCCAAGACCATATACAGGATTTAGTGGTTCTAATATCAATGCAGTTCTACTTTCAAAAAATCCATTTGTTATTCTACACCAGATTGTTTCTACAATGACACCTGCTAAGCATCCTATATAAAATATCCAAAAAATTTTATAAAAATTAAAGCCATGTGCAAAAGAAATTTCTTCTTTTTCAGTTTCTATACTATTTATTTTTGCGTTTGAAGCTATATTATTATCCATAATTTTGCTCCTTTGTTTACATACTATTATTTTACATTATTATATGACAAAATACAACATTTTTCTACAAATAATACAGTTTTGTAAGATAAGAAAACATGGTTGACGTAAAAGGGAAAAAATGGTATAATATAGCGAAAAAATAAAAAAGTAAAAGGAGATTTCTCGATATGGTATTAGTAAAAGAACGATTGGAAAATTTAGAGAGGGAGTATACTTATGATGAAATTGCTGCTGTATATAATAAGCTGAATCATAATAGAAGATTAGGGCCTGGTATTGCAAAGCAGATGGAAAAAAGAGATGAGACTTCATTTTGTGAATTCATTGCTAAAAAGCTTTCCGAAAAATATACAGGATCAGAAAAATTTGATTTGGACTTTAAAGAAGAGGCAGAAGAGGTATATGCGATATTTAGTAAAGGACCAGCAAATATTTCTTTACAGGAGTTTTTCTATAAAATGCCAGATGAAATTCATAATAGGTGTATGAAAGTAGCAGAAAGATTAAAGTAATGAGTAAGGTGACTTTTCAAGAGTCACCTTATTTACATTTTTATATGTAGGAAATTTTTAAGTCACCTTTTTATCGGTTCCATATTGTACTAAAATGTATGACCTTAGATATCACTTACAAAATCGTAAGAAACAATATTGTTATCATATGGTATAATATTGATAGGAGTGATTGAAATGGCTAAAATTTTAATTGTTGAAGATGATGAAAAACTAAGAAATGAACTTGAAATTTTTTTGATGAAAAATGGGTATGAAGTAGGGAGTTTAAGTAAATTTGATAATACAGTAAAGGATATATTAAAAATTAGTCCAAGCTTAATTCTATTAGATATTAATTTACCTTTTTTAGATGGAGAGTTTGTTTTAAAGGAAATTAGGAAAGTATCAGATGTGCCGATTATCATGGTGACGAGCAGAGAAAATGAAATAGATGAACTGTTAAGTTTAAATTATGGTGCCGATGATTATGTTACAAAGCCATTTAATATTCAAATTCTTCTTGCTAAAATTGCAACTGTATTAAAGAGAGTCAATAAAGGAGATATATCGTATAATAAGATTGACTGTGGAAATTTTACTTTAAATATCTCTAAAAGTGTCATTGAAAAAGATGATAAAGTGATAGATTTGACAAAAAATGAATTAAAAATATTGCATTTTCTTGTTCAAAAAAGAGGACATATTGTATCAAGAGATGAAATTATGGAATATTTATGGGATAGTTCTAATTTTATAGATGATAATACTTTAACTGTAAATGTAACAAGGCTTAGAAATAAATTAGAAGATATTAATTTAAAAGATATTATCGAAACAAAGAGAGGACAGGGATATATATTAAAATGAAACTGTTTGATTTTTTAAAACAAAAGATTATTACAATATTCTTGATTAGTTTTGCATTAGCGACAATAGAAATTTTTTTACTTGTATATGATATACCGATGCTTTTTAGACTTTATATTCCAATTTCTATTTTAATTGTGTATTTTGTTGGAATCATGATAGAATATCTCAGGAAAAAGTATTTTTATAATGCGGTACTTAATCATTTAAATGAACTCGACAAAAAATTCTTGCTTGCAGAGGTAATAGATGATTCTAATTTTATAGAAGGAAAAATTCTAAAAAGTGTATTAGAAGAAACAGATAAATCAATGCTTGAACACGTGAACATATATAAGCGTTTGCAAGAGGATTATAAAGATTATATTGAACTTTGGATCCATGAGATAAAACTTCCAATTGCTACCAGTAAGATGATTATAGAAAATAATAAATCAGAAGTTACTAAAAGTATTGATGAAGAATTAGATAAGATTGATAATTATACAGAGCAGGCACTGTTTTATGCAAGAAGTAATACTGTTGAAAAAGACTATGCTATTAAGAAAAATAGTTTAGAGGAAATCGTAGACCTTGCTATCAAAAAGAATAAGAATATATTAATCTCTAATAGAGTAAAAATAGAGTTAAATCATTTGGACCATATTGTTTATACAGATAGTAAATGGTGTTCTTTTATATTAAGTCAAATTATTCAAAATAGTGTTAAATACTCAAAAGGAGATGAAAAAACAATTCAATTTTATAGTAGAGAAAATAAAGATAATGTTATATTATATATAGAAGATAAAGGTATAGGGATTAAAGAAAGTGAAATTGTTAGAGTTTTTGATAAAGGTTTTACTGGATCAAATGGTAGAGTAAGTGACAAAAAATCTACTGGGATTGGATTATATTTATGCAAGAAATTATGTGAAAAATTAGGACTTGCTATTCATATTAGTTCCGAGTATAATAAATATACCATAGTAGAAATTGTTTTTCCTAAGGGAAGTTATACACAAATGTAAATAGGAGAGAATATGAATTATAAAATTGTAAATGGTTCTGTTTCCTATGGAGCAGAAACTATATTAGAAGAGATTAATTTTGAAATTAAAGAGAAAGAAAAAATTGCGATTGTTGGAAGAAATGGTAGTGGAAAGTCTACACTACTTAAAGCTATTATTCATAATGAGTTATTAGAGGAAGGAATTGGTTCATCAAAATTTGGTGTGTATCAACAGGGAAGTCCTGTAATTGGATATTTGAAGCAAATAGAATTTGAAGATGCTAATACCACACTGTTGGATGAAATATTAAAAATATATCAGATATTGACTGATTTAGAAAAAAAGATGATATATTTAGAGAATCAATTAAAAGAGGACTCTAATGAAAAAATGATTAGAGAATATACAGATACTTTAGAAAAATATAAAAGGCTAGATGGATATACTTATCAAAAAGAATATGAAACTGTTCTTAATAAGTTTGGATTTGATAAAGAGGACAAGTATAAAAAAATAAGTGAGTTCTCAGGCGGACAAAAAACAAAAATTGCATTTGTTAAATTACTTTTGAGTAAACCTGATATATTGTTATTAGATGAGCCTACTAATAATTTAGATATTACGACAATTGAGTGGCTTGAAAATTATCTTAAAAATTATCCTAAGTCAGTAGTCATTGTATCTCATGATAGAATGTTCTTAGATAAGATAGTAAGTAAGATATATGAGATTGAATATGCAACACTTACAGAATATACGGGAAATTATGCTTCTTTTGAAGTCCAAAAAAGAATGAACTATGAAAAGCAGCTAAAGGACTATGAATATCAACAAAAAGAAATAAAAAGATTACAAACAATTGCAGATAGATTTAGGTACAAGCCTACAAAAGCTAAAATGGCTTTATCAAAACTAAAAAAAATTGAGCAAATGGTAAAAGTAGAAGAGCCAAATCAATATGATTTAAGAACATTTCATACTAATTTTAGTATAGAAGTAAATAGTGGAAATAAAGTACTTACTGTAAGAGATCTAGAGATAGGCTATGATAAAGTACTGTCCAAAGTTTCTTTTGAGTTATATAAGGGTCAAAAGCTTGGAATTATCGGTGCAAATGGAATGGGAAAGACAACTCTTTTAAGGACTCTTATGGGAATGATCCCAAAGCTTAGTGGAACATTTGAATATGGGTATCATGTAAAAAAAGAGTATTTTGATCAGCAACTTCATTTTGAGGATAAAAATAGAACTGTATTAGAAGAATTTAGTAAGGAATTTCCAAATCTTACAATAACAGAAACAAGAAATGCTTTAGGAGCTTTTATGTTTTCTGGGGAAGATGTATTAAAGAAAATAGCGGTTTTATCAGGTGGAGAAAGAAGTAGGTTACAACTGTGCAAAATTTTTAAGAAAAAACCAAATCTATTAATTTTGGATGAACCTACAAATCATATGGATATCATTGGAAAGGAAAGTTTAGAATACTTGCTGAAAAACTATGAGGGATCTTTGCTATTTGTTTCACATGATAGATATTTTGTGAATAAAATTGCAGATTCTTTGCTTGTTTTTGAAAATGGAAAAGTAAAGTATTTTAATTTAACATATAATGAATATTTAGCTATGAAAGAAAATAGTGAAGAAATAGAAGAAGAGAATAAAAACGAGAAAATACAAAATAGTAAAACATTGGAAAATAAAGAAAAATATAAAATACGTAAAAGAATTGGTAAGTTAGAGACAGAAATTTCCAAAAGAGAGGAGAAAATTAAATTATTGGAATTTGAAATGCAAAAGGAAGAAGTTTGTACGGACTATGTAAAACTTGGGGAACTTCAAAAGGAAATTCAAAATTTAAATGATGAACTTGATATATTATTAAATGAATGGGAAGAGTTAAGTAGCAATATATAATACTTACATTTTTGTAAGCTTTTGTAAGGTAAATCGATGGCAAAGACTATATTATTTCCGTTATAATATAGCTAAATGAAGGGAGAATGATTATGGATACAGTATTAGAAGTTAAAAATTTGGAAAAATACTATGGCAATAAATCAAATCTTACTAAAGCTATCGATGATATTAGTTTTAAAGTAGATGAGGGTGAGTTTGTAGGAATTATGGGAGCAAGTGGTAGTGGAAAGACTACACTTTTAAATACGATTTCTACTATTGATAGAGTGACAGCAGGAAATATCATTATAAAAGGAAAAGATATTACAAAGCTTAAGGGAAATCATTTAAATAAATTTAGAAGAGAGGAATTAGGCTTTATATTTCAGGATTTCAATTTACTAGATACTTTAACATCTTATGAAAATATTGCACTTGCCCTTACCATTCAAAAAGAATCACCTAAGGAAATAGAGGAAAAAGTAAAAGACATAGCAAAAAAATTAGAGATCGAAGATATTTTAAATAAATATCCGTATCAAATATCCGGCGGTCAGAAACAAAGAGTTGCTTCTGCAAGAGCAATTATCACAAATCCTAAGATAGTACTTGCTGACGAGCCAACAGGTGCGCTTGATTCTAAGTCTGCTAAAAAGCTACTTGAAAATTTTGAATATTTAAATAAAGAATTAAGGGCAACAATCTTAATGGTAACACACGATGCCTTTACTGCTTCCTATGCAGATAGAATTTTGTTTATTAAAGATGGAAAGATATTTAATGAAATTATTAAAGGAAAAGATAGTAGAAAAGAATTTTTCGAAAAAATCATCGAGGTAGTTACACTTCTTGGAGGTGAACTAAACGATGTTATTTAAACTGTCATTAAAAAATATAAAAAAGAGTTTTAAAGATTATACAATTTATTTTATTACTTTGGCTTTAGGCGTTGCAATATTTTATATTTTTAATTCTTTGGATTCTCAAAGAGCAATGATAGAAGTATCAAAAAGTACTGAGAAATTAATTGAACTTATGATTAATATGCTTGCTTGGGTCTCAGTATTTGTATCATTTATACTTGGGTTTTTAATTGTATATGCAAACAACTTTCTCATTAAAAGAAGAAAAAAAGAGTTTGGAATATATATGACACTTGGAATGGGAAGAAGAAAAATATCAAAAATACTAATTATAGAGACATTGATGATTGGTGTAATGTCACTAGGCGTTGGACTTATTATGGGAATATTTGGGTCACAATTTATGTCCATATTGGTTGGAAAATTATTTGCAGCGGATATGAGTAAATTTGAATTTGTATTCTCAAGTGCTGCTTGCATCAAAACTTGTGTATATTTTGGAATTATGTATTTGTTAGTAATGCTTTTTAATACATTTACTATTTCAAGATATAAATTGATTGATTTATTAACAGCAGTTAAAAAGACGGAGAAGATAAAATTAAAAAATACTGTCATATCAGTGATATTATTTATCATATCAATTGTTATGCTTGGATACGCCTATTATAATGTTTCAGCAAGAATACATAATTTAAATCAAGAGAAAATACTAATAATGATTGGAATTGGAACTTTTGCAACATTTTTATTTTTCTTTTCTCTTTCAGGATTTATATTAAAATTAGTACAGTCATGTAAAAAGATATATTTTAAAGAGCTTAATATGTTTGTATTAAGACAGACGAATGCTAAAATTAATACAACAGTAGTTTCTATGTCAATTATATGTTTATTATTATTTTTAACGATCTGTATATTATCTTCTGCACTTGCTGTTAATTTAGTAATACAGACAGGAATCAGAGAACTTGCTCCTGTTGATATAGGAATTTCAAAAACCTTAGACTTGTCAGGAAATGATGCTTATGGTAATCCATATTCTGAAAAAAGAATTGAAGACTCTAAAATATCAATTATTGATACATTAAAAAAAGTAGATTTTGATTTTAATGATTTGGTAGATTTAGTAGATATTACGATTTATGCTACAAATGAGCTGACAGTAGAAGATACATTTGGGGATCAACTCGAAAATGTGAAATCTCAATTTCAGATGCTCAAATTAGATACTGCTGAAGATATTATAAAAGTATCAGATTATAATAAGGTGGCAAGACTATATGGTATTCAAGAATATAGTTTGCAAGATGATGAATATATCATTTTGTGTGATTATAAGAATATGAAAATAGTAAGAGATATGGCTTTAAAAGAAAATACCAATATAAAATTACTTGGAAAAACTTATCATCCAAAATATAATGAATGTCAGGATGGATTTATATATATGTCAGCAAATCATATTAACACTGGGATTATACTTGTACCAGATAGTTGTAATTTAACAGAGGATGTAAGAGCAGTAAATTATATAGCAGCAAATTATCATGCCACAACGAAAGAAGAAAGAAAAGCAATTGAAGAAAAATTTTTAAGTGATGATTTCTTAAATAAATTAAAGGAGTTGGATTCTGATCTATCAGCAGAAAGCAAAATTAGTATTTTTGAGGCATCCACAGGATTGAGTGCTATGGTAACTTTTATTGGAATATATTTAGGTATGATATTTTTAATATCTAGTGCAGCAATCCTTGCCTTAAAGGAACTTTCAGAGAGCTCAGATAATAAAGAGAGATATAATATTTTAAGAAGAATTGGTGCAGATGAAAAAATGATTAATAAAGCACTATTTCGTCAAATTGGTATCTTTTTTATAACACCACTTTTGCTTGCAATCATTCATTCAATATTTGGAATATACTTTGCCACAAATATATTAGATAGTTTGTTCTCTGGTTCAGATTTAACAACATCTATCATCATGACAGCAACATTTATCATTTTTATATATGGTGGATATTTTGTAGCAACTTATTTTGGAAGCAAAAATATTATAAAAGAATGCAATCATTAAAGATTCCCATAATATAATATAAAAGAGCAATTTATTGCTCTTTTATATTGTGCACTTGAATGTGTAAAAGAATTATAGTATAATATGTGCTGTGAAAAATAGCAAAAAATATATATTTCTTATAAAAAAGGAGTGATACTAGATGAAAAGAATAACAAACACAATACTTACAAATATGTGTATGATAGAAAATGATAAAGGAGAAGTTGTAGTACAGGATAGAGTTGGAAAATGGTGTGGCATAGCTTTTCCTGGTGGGCATGTTGAAAAAGGAGAATCTTTTCATGAATCTGTTATTAGAGAAATAAAGGAGGAGACTGGTCTTACCATTTCCAATGTAAAATTATGTGGAATAAAAGATTGGTATGATGAGAAAAATGATATTAGAAATATTATTCTTTTATATAAAACCAAAGACTTTGAGGGAGAACTTTTAGGTGAGACTTATGAAGGAAAAGTATTTTGGACAAAATTAGAAGATATCAAAAATCTAAATACTGCAGATAGTTTCCTTGAAAGTATAGAAGTGTTTACAAATGATCATGTAAATGAATTTTTCTTTGAGGAAACGAATACCGATCATTGGAAAAAATCTGTATTATAACATGTTATTTATTCTCAATACTGCTAAAGTATTGAGTTTTTTATAAAATATATTTACATAGATTGTATTAAAGGGTAAAATATATTTAGGAGGTTAATTATGGATAACAAAAAAATTACAGAAGCTAATGACATAGCAAAAAAGATTATGTGGAATTTTATACTATGGGGAATCTTATTTTCAGTCGTAAAATTTGGTATAGATATCGTATTAAATTCATTAAGCAATATTAATAGTAGTTTTGGAATTTTAACAAGTATTGTTTCTATTTTTATATCAGCTGTAATTACATTATTAAATTGGAATTTTGCAATATCTAGTTCATTTAAGAACAGAACAACATATATAAAAGAGATACCGCAAATAATGAAATATCTTTTTATTTTTTTAATCGTGATTATGATAATCAATGCCATATCTACGTTTTTATCTGTAAAAGAAGATATTCGTAAAGAAATTGAGAAAAATTTAGGGGATACAAAATCAATGGATATGCTAATTGAAAGATATGGTTCTTATTTAGATGCTGATATGGTTTCAGAATACAATATGAAAAAGCAAGAGATTGTATCTAGTGTCAGTAAAAAAGCATATATTACTTTTGCTATTTCTGAACTTGTGATTATAGTAGTAAATTTAGGTATTTTAAAATATGAAGAAAGCAATATTTTAAAATATACGATAGATTAAGTTGTTTATATTATACAAAAGTGCTCATAAATATTAAATTATTAATACTTAGAGCACTTTTCATTTGCTACTTCTTCTTATTCTTCCTTTTCTTTTGCTTCTTCTTTTTCAGCTTTATCAATAGAATCTTCAATGCAGGTCATAAATATTGCCATTTCAGCTGATACATCACTAGAATCTTTTATAGTGATCGTATAGGCGCTGGTAAAAAGATTAAAGTTTTTATGAACAGTATAAATTTCATCTTTATCTGTATTATAAAACTTATCCTTCTTTAATAAGCTGACCACTTCATCACTAACACCAATTTCATTTTTATCCTTGTCATAAAAGTGAAAATAATATCCTACTCTAAAGAGGTCTTCTAACCTTTCTTCACCCATATATCCTACGACATTTCCTTCATTGTCATACATCTCAGCCAGTCTGTTTAGCTTGATCCCCCAGCGTTTTATCTGTTTTTCCTTGCCGACTAATTCACCGGAAATATTAGTTAGGGATAAAACTTCACCAGTAATATTAATATATTTTCCTGTAACATTTGCAATGTATTCATCGTTTACAAATATTCTGTAGCTTTTGTTACCAGCAATGATCCTTTCCTTTATTTTAATTTCATCTGCATTGTTTAATATTTCTTTTACTTCATCAACAGAATATTTTACTCCGCCAGTATTTTCGGAGATAATAATTGCTAAAAATATAGCTAGTGATAAGATAATTAAAATAGCTGCAAAAATAATAAAACGTTTTTTCTTCATAAAAAATCCTCCTGTAATTTTGATAGTTACAAAATCATAAATAATATGTTGGCAATCATTATAGTATAATTATTAAATTATGTCAAGCAAATTTAAAATAATTGTTTACGAGGTTGGAAAGTTATTAAGAAATCGTAACAAGGACCGAATCTCTTTTAAATTGACTTTTTATATCTACTATGGTATAATTTAGCTTAGCAATTTGGAGGAATTAATATGGAAAAGAAGCCTAAAACAATAAGCGAGATGAATTATTTTAATTTTTCTTTTGAACCAGGAAAAGAAGAGGCAAAAAGAATCAGTATCAATAATGGTTCACCTCTTATTAGTGTTATCACTGTATATAATGATCGAAGTAATGAAGAATATATGCTTCAAACAATGAGATCCTTAAAAAATCAAACATTTCCATTTTGGGAATGGATTATCGTAACAAATAATAAAAATATAGTATTAAAGGAATATGCTAAAAAAGATAAAAGAATCAAGATCATCATTGAAGAATATGATAATATATCTAAAGCAAAAATAACTGCTGTTAAGAGTTCTGTAACAGAGTTAATTTTTATGCTAGATGAGAATAATTTAATTGATAAGACAATGCTTGAATGTGGCTTTTTTGCCATGAAATTTAATGGAGAAGCTGTGTTTTCTTATTCCAGACTTGTAGACTTTGGAATCAAAGAGGCACTATATAATAAAAAATTAAGTATTTCTGAAGAAAAGAAAAAAAACATTATATCTTCAGGAGCCTTTATTAGAAAAGATAAATTTTTAGAAGTTGAAAATTATTCGAAGCTAAGTAATGATGTCTATGAGGACTGGTATATGTGGTTATATTTTTTATCAAAAAGCTATATCCCATTGAAAATGGGATTTTATGGGTTTTGGCATAGAAACGTAACGAAATTAAAAAGATTAAAAAAAGATAGTGAAGCAGAAAAAGTTTTATTTGAAATGGCAGAAAAAGTTGACTTAAAAACAGAAATTATACAATTTGATGATAGCTATGAAGTAAGCTATAAAAATGTTCCACAGAAAATAGATTTGAAAAGGAAACCCATTGTTTTAGATGATGGTACAAAAAGAGTGCTTTTTATATTACCATGGTCAGTCGTTGGCGGAGCCGATATATTTAACTTAAATTTGATAAAGGGATTAAGAGGAAAGGGATATGAAATTAGTGTTATTACAACACAAAAATGTGATTATGCCCTAAGACAGGGAATAGAGCAATATGTAGACGAATATTTTGATTTGACGAGTTTTTTAAAAAGAAAAGATTGGGCTTCTTTTATTGAATATATTATTAGGACAAGAAGAATCAATTTAGTATTTTTAAGTAATAGTTATTATGGATATTATGCACTTCCATGGCTAAAATGCCAATTTAAAGATATCCCATTTGTAGATTATATTCATGCTGAAAATTGGACACTTAGAAATGGTGGATTTCCAAAAGATTCAAATGCAGTGGCAAATTATTTGGATAGTACATATACATGCACCGCACATTTAAGAGAAGTAATGTATAAAACAATGAAAAGAAGTGTTAAAAATATAAAGCCTGTATATATTGGAACAGATGCTAGCTTTTTTGATCCAAATATTTCACTAGAAAAAGATGAGGAATTGAGTAACATGTATTCTGGAAAGAAAGTAATATTATTTCCAAGTAGAATTGTACATTATAAAAGACCATTATTTGCAATTAACATCATGAAGAAGATATCTAAAATAAGAGATGACGTGAGGCTTGCAATAGTAGGAGATGGTGCAGCATTTGACGATGTGAAAAGGTATATTATTGATAATAATATGCAAGAGTATGTTACTTGTTTTGGCTTACAGCATGATGTCAGACCATTTTATAAAATTGCTGATGTTACATTAATTTGTTCGTTACGTGAGGGTCTTACTTTGACTACTTATGAATCTTTATCTATGGGGGTTCCTATTGTATCTTCTAATGTAGGAGGACAAAGTGAATTAATTGGAAATGATTGTGGAATATTAGTAAAACCTTATCAGACCGCTGATGAACAATTTGATTTTAATTATTCAGAAGAAGAATTAGAAGAATATACACAAGCTATTTTAAAAGTATTAAATGAATTTGAAAAAGAAAAAGTAAAAGATGTTTGTAGGAATAAAATTATTAGTAAATTTACAATAGATAACATGGTTTCTACATTAGATAAGGAATTTACCAAAAATATAGAAAGTGGAAGTAGAATAAATAAAGAAGTATGTAAAAACATTGAACTTGCTGAGAGGTATTTATTAGTACATAGTGTTCTTGAAAGTAAAGACGAAAGGAAAAAATACTAAAATGAGTGATTTGATTAGTGTAATAATCCCTATGTATAATACAGAATTATATATTGAAAAGACGCTTAATTGCTTAAGAAATCAGACATATCAAAATCTTCAAATTATTGTAGTAAACGATGGTTCTACTGATCATAGCCTAGAAATTGTTCGAGAAAGTGCCAAAAAAGATGATAGAATTGAGATTATAAATACCAAGAACTGTGGAGTTAGTGCCGCTAGAAATATTGGTCTTGAAAATGTAAGAGGAGAATATATTATTTTTTTAGATTCAGATGATTATATTGAGCCTGATATGTATGAAAAAATGCTTGCAAAAATAAAAGAAAAAAATGTAGATATGGTAAGATGTAATTTCGTATTAGAAGATATAGGAGGAAACAAAATAAAGACGGGAAATATGTATGATCTTTCTAATAGGACTTTAAATAATGAAGAGATAAGAAAGATTTTACTACCATATATTTTCGATAATAAGATCGAGATGTATACACCGTTGATTTTGGTAAAGACAGATATTATCAAGAGAGTGAGTAAGTTTCATTCTAATATACACATGATGGAAGACCTACTATTTTGTTTAGAACTATTTTTAAATATTGATACAGTTTATTTTTTCGATATAGAACTGTATCATTATGTGTATCATTCATCAAGTAGCAGTAAATCTAGAAAAAGACTGATTATGAATTTTCATGATACTTTAAAAGTTGTAGAACTAGTAGAAAAAATAATAAAAGATTATAATATTAATGAAAGCATATTAGAAAAGGTATACCATGTCTATTCTACTATGATTATAAAATATACACTTCGTACATTTCAAAAAGATGATGAATTTAAACTATCTTATAGCCAGATGAAGGATCTTGTCTCTAGTGATGAAGTACACAGAATTATAGAAAATGTGAACTTTTTGAGAGATAATATATATATCAAAACGTCTGGTGAATTCATAAAACATCATGACTATCAAAAGTTGTATCAATATGCAGAAAGCATAAAAGACATTCCAATATAGATAAAAACAAGTATATGATTTGATAAAATATCATATACTTGTTTTCTTTTTTTCTTTTCTTTTCTGTTTTAATTGTTGTTGATATTTATGAATATCTAATTTGAATTCTTGCAACTGAACATTTAAATTTTTAAAGTCTAGATTTGGGAAAGCCTCCAAAAATCTCTTTCCGATACTGGATCTTTTAATTAGTAATTTTTGTCTAAATTCAGTTAGTTCTTTATATAATGCAAATTCAGATAATTTTCCATTACTATTTTCTTTTAATTTTTCAGCTATTTCATTTAAAGCTTTTAGTTTTTCCTTAAAGTTGAATAAACTATTTAAAGTGGCGGTTAAATCTACAGAAAGTATTACTAGTATCATAATGTCTAATATATAAATAACATTCTGAGGAATAAGAAGTACAAGCTTTTCTATATTTGGATGAATGAAATAGGTTAATAATAATCCAAGCAGCCCAAATTCTATGGAATTGAGAAGACAAACTCTGCCATTAATATTAAATCGATAGGTACTATAATCCCACCACTTAGCATTAAATAGTTTTTCCATTAATAAACTAGTGATATATTCTAAAGTTGTTGTAAAAATCATTCCTAGTAAAAATATCATTAGGCAATTATCAGCAAATGGTGAAAGTAGTAAGATTACAATGAGTCCACCAAATCCATAAATAGGACAGTATGGCCCAAAAAAGAATCCACGTGATGACCATTTACCATCACACAGTCTACAGTAGATCATTTCGGCGCACCAACCTATGATACTATATATAAAAAAGTATAAAAAATATAGGCTTAAAGTCTCCATTTTATCACCAATTTTATTATATCATAATTTAATGATAAGTCAAACCAATATGTAATTGACAAAATTTGATAAAAAGTGTAATATATTATTATCTCAATAGAAGGAGAGGAGATTATGATATATAGTATTCAGATATATTTTATGTTATATATAATATATTCAGTTTGTGGTTGGATACTAGAAGTAACTTGTAAATTTTTCCAGTATAAGAGATTTATTAATAGAGGTTTTCTATTAGGACCATACTGTCCTATTTATGGTACAGGAGCAATTGTTATGACATTACTTCTACAAAAATATATAGATGATCCTGTGACACTTTTTATCATGGCTATGCTGATCTGTTCTATATTAGAATATGCTACAAGTTATTTTATGGAGAAAATATTTAAAGCCAGATGGTGGGATTATAGTACCTATCGATTTAATATTAATGGCAGAGTTTGTTTAGAAACTACAATACCATTTGGAATATTTGGCTTTATTATCATGTATGTAACGAATCCATTCATTCTAAAATATCTTTATTTAATTCCAAGTGTTGCTTTAAATATTCTTACTATTGTGATTGCACTTCTATTTATTATAGATAATATCATTTCATTTAAAGTCATGTTTGGAGTAAGAGGAGTGACAAAGGAATTTAACCAAAATATTAAAGATAATACAGAAGAGATAACTACTAGGGTAAAAGAGATACTTAAGAATCAATCATTTCTTAGTAAAAGACTTATTGGTGCTTTCCCAGGATTTGAAAGTGTCAAGAGTAAAATAAAGGAGAAAAAAAGTAGGTAATTTTATGGATGATGATAATAATAGTGTAAATCAAGTGTTTGCTAAAGGATTTAACTTTTATAAAGTGTTTTGGATTTTTATGCTAGGCTGTTTTTTAGGCGATGTTCATGAAGTAGCATTACATTTTTTGAAGCATGGCGAATTTGTTGTTAGACGTGGTGTTATATATGGACCTCTTAATCCGGTATATGGGTTTGGTGCTGCGCTCTTTTTTATAGCAATGTATAGAATGAAAAATAGTACACATATTTTTTTAATTGGTGGAATCATTGGAGGTACCTTTGAATATTTATGTTCTTTTATACAGGAGCATGTATTTGGAACAATCTCTTGGGATTATAGTAATTATTTTTTAAATATAGAAGGAAGAACCAGTATATTTCATATTATTTGTTGGGGACTTCTTGCGATACTTTTTGTAAAATATGTTATGCCCTTTGCTGAAAGGACAATTGAAAAATTACCAAAAAAGTTTGGTACCGTATTTACATGGTGTGTTGTAGTGTTTATGATTTTTGATATGGCTATTTCTGCGATAGCTTCAAGAAGGCAATTTGAAAGACATGAAGGCTACTTACCAAGAAATTATTTTGAGCAAAAAATAGATGAGATCTATACAGACGAGAGATTAAAAATGGTATATCAAAATACAATGGAAGTAAAAAAATAGGATTTTTTGACTATTTTTGGGAAATATGTTGAATAAAATTTCAATCATAATATAATGATAGTGTAATTCATTTTACTATATAAAAATATATCACATTTTAGAAAATATTATTTTCTAATCACCAAAGAAGGGTACATATATTCATATATGTATCTTTTCTTGTAGTTTCAATATGATTGAAACTTCATTAATCATATAGTATAATGATTCATAAAATAAGGGGGATATGCAAATGTCAAAAAATGATGCGTTTTGGAATTTAATTGATCAAATGGTAGAAAGCTCTCAAATTGTGATTGATAGAGAGAAAGGAACAAGTCATCCTAAATATCCAGAAACTATATATGAAGTTGATTATGGATATTTGAAAAACACTACTTCTATGGATGGCGCGGGGATTGATGTTTGGAGAGGAACTGCTAATACAGGACGAGTAAATGCAGTTATATGTATAGTAGACTTATTAAAAAGAGATTCTGAAATTAAGCTTTTAATTGGTTGTACAGAAGAAGAAAAAGAAAAAATTGAAAAATTTCATAACAGGTATGAGAATATGAAAGGAATTTTGATTAATAGAGAAGAATAACTAGTAAAAGAGTGTACTTTGAAATTTAAAGTACACTCTTTGATTATGTAGAATATACAGTTACATGATACTGACTGCAAAACTTAACAAAATCTTTTCTAACGAAACTATGAAACTTTTCTTTGTTGTAATCCTCATATTCAAATTCTTTATAAATTTTGACATGATGAAGTTTAAGGTAATCTTCATATTTAAAATGTTGTCTCATATTTGTATCATATACTTCATCATCTTTATGTATGATTGCATGCGCAACTCCATGGGGATGATTTGGTTCATATATAATACAATAGATAATGGTTGCATTTGAAAGTAATAATGCTAAGTCACGACAATAACTATAACAATACCCACAGCTTTCGTCACATTTAGCAGCTTTGTACAATTCTTTATCTTTTCGTTTAATATTTTTCCAATCTGCTTTTGTGATAACCTTTCCTACTGGTGGAATCAGTAAAGCAATGAGAAAATTTTGAAGATACATTCCTCTGACTTGGAATTTTGTTCTTAAAATTCCAAAATATTTAATCTCCTTTATTAATTCCAATATTTCCAATGCTAAAATAATATAAGATAAGGTAATCAGTAAATATTGATATTTCTTGATTATAAGAGATAGGATAGCGAAAAATAATATTAAAATGAGCCGTCTGAATACCACGAATAAAGATATGAAAATTCTTTTGTGAAAATAGGCATAATATATTTCAAATATCTCATTATTTAGGTTTAAACTTTGATTGATTAATTTTCGTAACATAAAATCCTCCATATATAGTTAATATGATATATATAATTGATACATAGATATTTTAGCATAAATATTAATGAAAATCAATAATTATATTTACATAAATAAAATAAGTGCGTTAATATTTTATATACAAATTGTATCTGAATTTCATATACTATCATAGGAGGTGAAATATGAAAATTTTAGTATATAATAACGATACAAATAGAATGGAGACATACAATAGAGAACTGAATGATCCAATGCCTTATTCCAAAGATAAATATTTATCAGTAAGAGAATTTAGGGGTTCTTCAAAATCTGATGTGCTTTGGACAGATAAAAGAACAATGGAAGCTTTTAACAGATTAAGAGAATTATATGGTTCACCTATTCATGTTGGTTATGCTTTTAAAAGGATAGGAGAAGGTGGACATTCTAATATGTCACAGCATTATGCTGGAACAGCTCTAGATATAGGGCAGACAATGAGTAGTGCAGATCGTGATAGAATAAGAAGCATTGCTATCAATAATAAAATCTTTACATATGTTGAACCTAAATATTTAACACCTACATGGGTTCATGTAGATAAAAGAAATCCGAATCCAGCTTGTTCAACCGGTGGATATCCTTTAATAAAACAGGGATCAAAAGGTGTATATGTTGCAGTATTACAGGATGCATTAAATACACTTGGATATAATGCTGGAGCAATTGATGGAGTATTTGGTAATAATACAAGAAATGCTGTTATCAGATATCAAAGAGCCAGGGGCCTTAGTCAAGATGGAATAGTTGGTTGTAATACATGGCGAACTTTGACAACACAAGTCGCAAATAGTAGATAATGATAATTTTATTTGACTTTTGGGATAGGTGTGATATAATAACTGCGGTAAAAATATGAAAATACTAAAATTAAAGTATTTGGAAAGGATGATTAGCAAATGAATAAAAAATATGATGTTGCAATTATTGGAGCTGGAATTTCTGGTATTTGTACAGCGTATGAATTGGTAGAAAAACGGCCTGATTTAAAGATCGTTATGCTGGAACAGGGAAATGATATCAATGAGAGAATTTGTCCAATTATTGCCAACAAAACAGAAAAGTGCATTAAATGTAAGAAATGCAGTATTATGAAAGGTTTTGGTGGTGCCGGTAGCTTCTCAGATGGAAAGTATAACCTGACAACAGAATTTGGCGGTTGGCTAAATCGGTACATTTCGGATGAGAAAGTTATGGAGTTAATTGAGTATGTTGATCGTATTAATGTAAAATTTGGTGCTTGTGAAGAAATGTATTCAACGGACACCCCTGTTGCAAGAAGCATTGAGAAAAAAGCAATTGAAAATGATCTGCATTTGTTACACGCTAGAGTAAAGCATCTTGGAACTGAAAATAATTTTAATATTCTAAAAGCAATGAATCAATATTTAAAAGGAAAGATTGAGCTAAGATGTGGAGTAAAAGCACTAGATATTGTAAGTAAAGAAGATGGTTATAGCATTATTTTGGATGATTCAACGATGGTTGATACTAAATTTTTAGTAGCAGCCCCCGGTAGAGCTGGGGCAGAATGGTTTAGTGATACTTGCAAAAAAATGAATATTTCCCTGATTAACAATCAGGTAGATATTGGCGTAAGAGTAGAAGTACCTGCAATTATTCTTGAAGATATTACTTCTAACATTTATGAGGCAAAAATTAAGTATAGAACCAAATGTTATGGGAATATTGTTAGAACATTTTGCATGAATCCTTATGGGCACGTTGTTACAGAGAATGTAGATGGTGTTATTACTGTAAATGGTCATAGCTATTCTGACAAAGCACTTGGAAGTAGTAACACAAACTTTGCCTTACTGGTAAGTGCCGAGTTTACAGAACCTTTCAATGATCCTTATCAGTATGGGAAACGGGTTGCATCCTTTTCTAATCTTCTTGGTAATGGTATTATTGTACAAAGATTTGGTGATTTGATTAATGGAAGACGAACTAACAAAAAAAGGCTTGAAAAAAGTTTTGTAAGACCTACACTTACTTCTGCAGAGCCCGGGGATCTTAGTTATGTACTTCCTAAGCGACCACTTGATAGCATTATTGAAATGATTTATGCACTTGATAAATTGTTTCCAGGAATTGCTAATGAAGATACTTTACTATATGGAGTGGAAGTGAAATTTTATAGTGCAAGACCTGAACTTTCGAATTGCTTGGAAACGAAGTATCAAAACTTTTTTGCAATTGGTGATGGAGCAGGTGTTACAAGAGGACTTGCACAAGCTGGAGCAAGCGGAATTCTTGTTGCAAGAGAAATATTGCGAAGAATTTGAAAATGAAGATACCCTAGACTTTAGGGTATCTTTGTTGTAATTTATGTAAATTTATGGTATAATATATTTTGTAATTTATATAAAAAATTCTATCTAATGAAAGGAATTGTGAAATGCTGAGTAAAATTATTTTTATGGCAAAAAAATTAAAAGTCAATCACATTTATGTTTTTGCACATTCTAATCCGGATGGAGATGCTAAAGGCTCCTGTATGGCATTAGTAAAGTATTTTCAGTTGTATGGATTTGATTCCAAATATATTTTGACAAAAGAAAACAGTTATTTGAATGGAATCTTTGGTGAGATCACTACTATTACAGATATTGGAGATGAGAGGTTTATTTCTGTGATCTGTGATTCTTCTAATAAGCAAATTTGCGAAAATAATTTGTATGAGAGAGGGATCATTACGTATAAGATTGATCATCATAAGAATAGTGAAGAATTTGCTGATGAAAATTATATTAATAGCAAAGCTAGCTCTACTTGTGAGATTGTATGGTCAATGATGAATAGGGAAATGATTACTCCTGAGATTGCAACTTATCTGTATACTGGAATTTATACAGATACTGGTGGATTTGATTATTCACTTAGTGAAAGTGTTTTTCTGGCATGTGCAGATTTAATTAAAAGAGGAGCAAATAATGTCATGATTGCTAAAGTGGTTAATAGCATGGGATATCATAGGGCGAAAATGAGTGGTTATATTTTGCTTAATTATACTTCTTATGCAGATGGCCTTTTAGGGATTGTTATGAGTTATAAGGAATGCTCTAAGTATCATTTTACTTCTAAAAATGTTGCAAAGTCTGTAAATGTTCTCAAAAACATTGCTGACGTGAGAATTTATTTTGTAGCATGCGAGGATTATAATGGAAGCTATTTCGTAGAACTTCGGAGCAGTGAAAGTACAAATGTAGATGTTTCAAAAATTGCCATTGCAAATGGTGGAGGAGGCCATGTTCATGCAGCTGGTTTTACAGCCAAAAATCTGAAACACGTACTGGCAGTTTTAGATATGCTTAAGGTTTTGTAATTTGCTGGGTCAGACAATGATTTGTCTGGCCTTTTTCTGTTGTAATGAAAATCATAAAATGGTATAATAGTGTTATAGTATTTTATGACATAGAAAAGGGGTGAAAAAATGGAAGACAATGTTATACAAGAAAGAAGTTCTACAATGAGTCTGTTTCAAAAAGTATTTTTATGGATGTTTATGGGACTTTTGGCAACTGGAATTGTTTCATGGTTTACCTATTCTTCCGGATTGACTGAAACGATAGCTTTTAATATGGGATTTCAAATAGTGGCACTCATTGAGATTGCTGTAGTAGTTGTATTCTCATTATTCTTTAGGAAACTTCCGCCAATAGCGGCAAGTATATTATTTTTCATATATGCAGTGATGAATGGTATCTGTGTATCAACGATATTTTATTTCTTTGAATTAGATTCTATTACTTTAATATTCTTTGCAAGCGCTGCAGTATATGGAATTACTGGATTATTAGGTTATATAACAAAAATAGATTTAAGTAGGTTTTGGCCTATGCTATTTGTTACATTAATTATTGGAGTGATAGTAAGTATCATTAATATATTTGTTGGAAATACTATGTTAGATGTAATACTTACTTGGATTTTACTACTTGAATTTTTTGTTATTACTGCATATGATGTTCAAAGAATGAAAATAATGTCTGAGGCTGGATATGATACGACCGAAAAATTACATATATATGGTGCAATGGAACTATATTTAGATTTTATTAATATCTTCTTAAAGATATTAGGATTATTTGGAAAAAGGAAATAAGGAAAAAGTACTTAGCTTTTGCTAAGTATTTTTTTCTTTTTGATTGATGGAGAAGAAAAACTATGGTAAAATGTTGATAAATTGTTAGGAGAGAGAAAATGAAAGCATTGGTAACTGGTGCTTCTTCTGGTATAGGGTATAACATGTCTAAATATTTAAGTCAGCTTGGATATGATTTAATAGTAGTGGCAAGAAGGAGCGATTGTTTAGAAAATTTAAAAAAAGAATGTAGTACAAAAGTAGAAATAATTGTATTAGACTTAAGTATTAAAGATAATGTTTATCAACTTTATAGTAGGGTGAAAAATCAAAATATTGATATGGTCATTAATAATGCTGGATTTGGCGTATTTGGTAAATTTGACCATACAGAATTAAGTAGAGATTTATCTATGATCAATCTAAATATTGTATCGCTTCATATACTTACCAAGTTATTTTTAAAAGATATGAAGAAACGAAATAGTGGCGTTATTTTAAATGTAGGTTCGATTGCAGGATTTACTCCGGGTCCCCTTATGAGCACTTATTATGCGACAAAGTCTTATGTTGTAAGATTGACACAATCTATATATTATGAACTGAAGAAGGAGAAATCTAAAGTAAAGATTAGTGTACTGTGTCCAGGACCTGTTGATACACAATTTAATGATGCATTAGGAATTTCTTTTCGCTTACCACCACTTAGCTCTGATTATGTAGCAAAATATGCAATTAATAAGTGTTTAAAGGGAAAAGTTGTTATCATTCCAGGAATATCTGCAAAGATAGTAAGATTATTTAGTAAAATAATTCCTGATATAGTGATTATGAAAGTAAATTATATCATTCAATTAAGTAAAAAAAGAAGTTGCTAAAAATAGACAAAATACAATTTATTATTTGAATATATGTACATATATGATAAATATGATAGCGATAGCGAAAAATCTTGCTTATTAATTAAATGAATTTTTTAAATAGTGAAATTTACATAAAAATATGATATAATATAAAAGGAGAAACTTATTTTTATTTTTCATAATAATTTATAGGAGGATATTGAAGTGAATATTAAAGAGAGGATTAAAAGTATTGAGAAAACCGATAAAGGTATTTCTATTTTTCATAGGGCTACAGCTGAATTTTTATCATCCACAGCTGAAATACGGCCATCTGTAATATTTCCGGGATTTTACTTAGATAATGAAGAGTTATATGAGGAAGCCTTGCATGATGCAAAAGATATATCGGATACTGTATATAATGTGAATATGCTTATTGGATATATGGTAAAGAAATTTGGTGTATTTGGTGATGAAAACAGACGAATGGATATACTGCTTAATGGAAAGGCTGATGAAGATGGAATGATAGGTGGTGTATCTATAACAGAGTTTATAGGCCAAGATGCTGCCTTATGTTGTGAGAGATCAGCATTTATGCATAATTGTCTAAGACTTTTAGGGTATAAGGACACTATTATTTTTGGTAAAATAAAATCTGAAAAAGCCAATGTTTTTGATAATCATGCATATAACATTTTGGTTACAGGAAATGCTAACCATTGCTTAATTGATGCTACCAACCACTCAAAGCGAGCTAATGGCAATTTTATTCCAACTATTTTCAAATTAGACCTTGATACATATACTGGTTTGTTGACTGGTAGCTTAACATACAAGGTTAATATGATTGACCATGCTTTTACAGGAGATAAAATGGAGGTAGATTGGGAATACTTTTAAGACAAGGCCTTGGAATTTTTTAATTCCAAGGCTTTCATTGACATATCTGATATAATGGATAAGTAAAGAGATAAGATCAAATTCAAAGTGGAAGATGAAAGGAGAGGTGCTATGGCAACATTGATGGAAAAAGTGAACATTTTAAAAGGCGTATCGTTAGAGGAAAAGTCTCAGAAGAAGAGAGAGTATCGAAAACTTTGTATGAGACACTGGAAAGAACATGAAGCGGAGATTATAAGTTTCTTGTCAAAAATGGAATCAAAGGAAGGAAAAGTCTTCATTTCTTTTATGAATTTAGAGTTTACTCCTTTTAAAGATATTCCTATTGCTCAAGAAGTAACATTTTTGCATGATGATATGAGACCAGGAGTTAAGGAGAGTATCATACCTTATTTAACGTGTTTAGAAATTGAAGCAGAGCTTGTTGGAAGATTAGATTTTTCAACTTGTGAAAAAAGTTATAAAAAAAACGGAGTGAATATTTCCCTATTTTCAAATGTACCGGAGGAAATGAATGAAGATTAAAACAACGATAGGTGCTTGCTCTTATGAGGATGGAATTGAATTCTTTTTACAGAAAAAAATTGGCTATTCATCACGGGCAAGGTTATTAAAAAATGGAGAGATTGAGGTTTCTATTGTAGAAAAAGAACATAGCTTTTTGAATAAGTCAAAATGTTCGTTAAAGGAAAAAATAATTATGTTTTTCATGATCATCATCATAATGTATATTATGAATTTGGTAAATAGTCCATTATTAAAGCACATTTTAAATATGCTCATTGTGTGGTGTTTTGTAATAGTATTTTTTTATACTGGTAGCAAAAATCCAAGTACTAGGAGATTTCATGGAGCAGAGCATAAAGTGCTAAATGCATTTGAAACTTTAAAACGTACTCCGACGATTGAGGAAGCTCTAAGATATAGCAGATATTATATGTTTTGTGGAGGCACGATAGTTGCAGTGCTTTTAAGTATCGTTACTGTTATCTATTTTGGTCTTGTCATTTTTGATCATATAGTGTTTTCTGCTTTATTTATCATTATCATGCTATATTTAGTTTTAAAATTATGGGCAAATGATCAATTAAATTTTTTGCAAAGTTTTACTACTGCAGAGCCTACTGTTATTGAAATCAAAGTGGCAATTGAGGGGCTTAAAGGCTTCATAAAAGAAGAAGGCTTGGATTAATTTCCAAGTCTTTTTTCAAGTAAATTTTCAAGTATTTGAACTGCATTTGTAGCCGCTCCTTTTCTAATGTTATCTGCAACACACCATATATTAAGTCCATTTTTTACACTAAAATCACGTCTGATTCTTCCAACAAATACTTCATCTTTCCCATCAACAAAAGTATTAATTGGATAAATGTTTCTTGAAATATCATCAAGCACAACAATATTTTCTTTTAAGTTTAATTTTTGTTTTATATCAAGTATATCAAATTCCTCATAGAATTCTATGTTAATACTTTCACTATGACAGTTTTTAACTGGAACCCTTACACAGGTTGCCGTAATTTTTATATTAGAGTCATCTAATATTTTTTTAGTTTCTTCAATCATCTTTACTTCTTCTTTGGTATATCCGTTTTCAAGGAAGATATCGATATGTGGTAAACAATTGTTAACAATCTGATACGGAAATTTTTTATTTGTATTTTCTTCAAGGTCAACAATACCTTTATGTCCGGCTCCGGATACTGCTTGATAAGTATTGTATACAACACGTTTTATTCCGAGTTCTTTTAACGCATTTAGCAAAACAACTGCCTGGATTGTTGAACAATTTGGATTTGCTATAATTCCATGATTTTGAAATGCTTTTTGTATATTGACTTCTGGAACTACAAGTGGAACATCATCTTTCATTCTGAATGCTGAGCTATTGTCTATGACAATACATCCATTTCTAGCTGCTATTGGAGCAAATGTTTTGCTAGTATCACCTCCTGCGGAAAATAAGGCATAATCAAATCTATTATGATCAAATGAATTTTCCGTAAGCTCTTCTACTACATAATCTTCACCTAGGAAGTGTATTATTTTTCCTTTCGATTTTTTGGATGCTAGTAACACGTATTTGTCAATTTTTAGCTGTCTTTCTTCTAAGACCTTTAAAAAAGTAGAGCCTACAAGACCTGTGGCTCCGACAATTGCACAAGTTATCATATATTTCACCTCTAGTATAAATATATGGGTTGTAAATATCATTTATGAAAAAAACAGACTAATTGTCTGTTTTAAGGATTTACTAACTTATATAATATATCTGGATTACCAACAATTCTATATACAGAGATGACAAAGTCTGTAGCATATATTAATATGATTAAGATAGCAGTACGATTTGCTATGACTTTTGGTAAAATTGAGACGATTTTTAGTAATAGTCTATGTATAAAAAACACATAGATAGTTCCAAGAATTCCCCATCCAAGAAGTATAGGTACAGTAGTATAATCAAGTATTGATAAAAAATGTCCATGATAATTCCACATTTCTATATTTAAGATATACTTAAATCCTAATCCGCTTAAAAGTTCAAAAGCACCCATCGTGATAGAAGCAGTAAGAAAGGTATAGGGAATATTTGCTTTTGTTGGTTTTAAATTATAGAAAAGAAAGTATAAAATGAGAGCACCAAATCCATATATTGGACAATATGGTCCCATTAGCATTCCTCTTTTTACAATTCTTCCAACAGATAGATATACATAACCTGTTTCAACAAACCATCCCAAAATAGAACATATTGCAAAAATAAATATCATCTCTGTAAGGGATCTTTTTTTATCTTCAATAATGTCTCTTTTTCCAAACGTTACTAATTTATATTTTTTATCCATATTCTTTCATCCTACCTTATCATATTATTATAAAGATTTTCATCTAAGGAAATAGAAATATTATTTAAATAAGAAAGAGGCGAATCTTTATAAAAACTAAACGAATATTTTACAGCAAAAAGTAGCTGTTTGTATATTTTAAATTTTTTATTTATTTCATTTTTTCCATACTTGGGGTCTCCAATAATTGGATGTGAGATGTTGGCAAGTTGTGCTCGTATTTGATGTGTTTTTCCAGTGTGTATTATGACTTTTAAGATAGCAAAGTCATCATCGATATTTTTTTGTAAAACATAGTATTCTGTAATGATTTTTTTGCTATTTGCCACTTTTTTATCATATATTTTTGAAAAACTATCTTTTTGCTTTAAAATATATTTTTCTAATATATCGTGTTCTTTTTCAAAATTAGAATTTGCAACATAAGCAATATATTCCTTATGAATATAACCTTCTTTAAAAGCTTTTAGCATTTCTAAATAGGCTATCTCATTTTTAGAAAAAATAACAACACCTGCAGTGTTTCTATCTAATCTATGGCAAATTTTATAGTTTGAATTTACTTTGCATACTATTGTTTCTAAAGTTGGCTCTAATCCTCCAATGCGCTTCATATTTTCTTCATCAAACTTTTCTATATTTGACAATATCCCTTGTGGTTTATAGACAGCTAGTATATTATCATCTTCATAAATGGTAGTTAAATTCTTGGGTAAATTAAATAAATAGATATCGGATATATAAATGTCTAATTTATCATTATATTTTACGCAACAATCTATATTTATTTTTACATTATTTAATCGAATATCTTTATTTCTTAATGCTTTGTATAAAGTAGAAGTAATCATATTGGGAAATATAGATTTTAGATATGATATAACAGTTTCATTTTTCCTTTTACTTTTTATATAAATAGTTCTCATAATATTTATTATATCGTTATTCTGTAGAAAAATCAATAATCATACTAAAATATAATCAAATAATGTAAAAAGTTGTCATAAAAAATGAGTAAGTAGATACTTACTCATAATCTTTTTATTAAATTTTCTATGATGCTATCAATTTTTTCATTTATTTTTCTTCTTTCTTCCTCCTTTTTCATTTCAATGATAGAAAATAAGTAAAAATATGAAATTAAAGAGGCAAACAATAAAATAGTCCAAAATATTGTTCCAGGTACTACATTAATTGTTGAAAGTATTGCTAAGAATACAGATGCCCAAAATAGGCAATATAATACTAGAAAAATATTTTGAAGTGTAGAAAGTTTTAATGATAATAATTTTTTTGACATTTTTCGTCTCCTTTTTAATTATAGAATAGATATATATATGGTTTCCAAAGAATTATATCATATGTAAATTGAAAATGAAATACATATATAGAATAAATTGTCATAAAGTTTGAAAAATAGCTATATTAATGATATAATAAGAAGAATAACTTTTTGATGCCAATGTTTAATAATATTTAGGAGGTATGATTATGTTAAATAACAAGGTCAAAGTATCATTTGAAAATGGTAAGGAAATTGTAGTAACTGAAGAAACTACTGTATTAAAAGCAATGCAAGAGGCTGACATAAATGTTGATGAAGTTTTTGCGGTAATCATTAATAATAATTTAAGATCGATATTTTATCCAATTATTGAAGATTGTACATGTAAATGTGTTACTTATTTTGATCGAGAAGGAGAGCGGATTTATAGTCGTAGTTTAAGATTTATACTCCTTATGGCTCTTTACAAACTCTATCCAGAAGCTAAAGCTGAATTTACAAATAAAAATGGAAGAGATTATTTTGCTTTCTTTGAAAATTTTGAACTTACAGAAGAGGTGGTAGCGAATATAAAAGCTAAGATGAATGAAATTATTGCATTTAATTTTAAGATTGAAAAGAAAAAAGAGAGTCGAAGAAGAATTATTAGATATTATCGACTGAATAGCAACGTAGAAAAAATAAATGAAATTATGAGGGGAATAAAGGACACATATACTGTGTATGAATGCGATGGCTATTATAATTATCTTTTTGGAAATTTAGTCCCTTATACTGGCTATATAAAGGGCTTTGATTTAAAGCTATATCAAAATGGTATTGCTCTAATGCTTCCCGAACGCGATAATATTAATTTAGTAAAAAATGAATTTGAAACAAATAGAATTTTTGAACTTTCTCAAAAATTTGCTAGAGTTTGTAAAGTGACTGGCGTAAAAACGGTTTCTGACTTAAATGAGGCAATCATCAATAATCGAATTGGCGAGGTGATAAGGCGAGCAGAACTCTATCACACTAGAGAAATTCTTGGAATTGCAGAAAGGATTGTTAAGGCTAATTCTAAAATAGTTCTTCTTGCTGGCCCTTCTTCTTCTGGAAAAACGACAACAGCACAAAGAGTTGCGGATGCACTGATGACTTATGGGAAAAATGCAAGTGTTATCAGTATGGATAATTATTTTAATGATCTTGAAAATATTCCTATTGGTGCAGATGGTAAGAGAGATTATGAGACGTTTGACAATATAGATTTAACAGTATTTAAGTCTCAAATGCTTGCCTTGCTTTCTGGTAAGGAAGTTGTTATTCCAGAATATGATTTTAAAAATCATGTTAAAATCTATGGCGATACTAAGATGCGACTTGGGTTGGAAGATATTATTATTATAGAAGGAATTCATGGATTGAATCCGAAGGCTTCTAACTTTATGCCTAAAGATACTGTTTTTAAGCTCTATGTGAATCCTAGTGTTAGTATTAGAGATGATTCTGATAGTATGCTTTCTTCTTCAGATCTTAGGCTCATAAGAAGAGCAGTAAGAGATTTTTCTAAGCGTGGAATGTCAGTGGAAGAAACTTTTGAGCTTTGGGAGAATGTTAGAAAAGGTGATGAAGAGAATATTTTCCCATATGTAAATGAGGCAGATTATGTCTTTAACTCTGCTTTGATATATGAAATGGCAGTTTTAAAGAATACATCGGAAAGGCTGTTTAATGCAGTGAAAAAAGATAGTAACTCGTGGCCTGAGGCAAGAAGAATTCTGAAACGATTTGAATCTTTTTTGGGATTTGAGCAAGATCTTGTTCCCTCTACATCTATCGCTAGAGAATTTATTGGGGGCGGTTGCTACAGAAGTTAAACTTTTTAGGGAGTAAATTTTATTTACTCCTTTTTTTAATTTAAATTTTTGTTTTATATTGTATGATTTTTGCATATATGTTATAATAAAAAAACGATATAAGTAAAATATTAAGGGAGATGATATACTTTTGGCAGTAAAGAAACAATCATTTATGAATGGGGTACTAGTGATTATGGTATCTCAAGTTATAATAAAGCTTATGGGATTTTTATATCGTATTATATTAACGAACTTTCCGGAGTTTTCAAATGAAGGAAATAGTTATTATGGTTCAGGATATCAAATTTATACATTTATTCTTGCAATAGCTACCATGGGAATTCCAAATACTATGTCTAAACTTATTTCTGAAAAACTTGCAGTAGGAGATAAAAGAGGAGCTCATAGAATATTTAGGACTGCTATGGGTCTGTTTACATTGATAGCTATCCTATTTTCACTTGGACTTTTCTTTGGCTCTGGATTTATTTCAACTAATTTATTGCATAATCCAGGAGTAAAGTATACTCTTATGGCACTTTCACCAGCTATTATATTTGTTGCAATGTCTGCAGTACTTAGAGGATATTTTGTTGGAATGCAGAATATGATGGAATATAGCAAAGCTCAAATATTAGAACAGATCATAAATAGTGCTTTTTCAATTATATTTGTCATGATGTTACTTGGATCAAATGATCCTGCAATTATGGCTGCAGGTTCTACACTTGCAACTACAGTAGCAACATCTAGTGCATTTTTATATTTATTAATCTATTATAATAGAAATAAAAAAGATATATGGAAAGAAATCAAAAAATCAGAGAAGTTTGCAATAGACTCTAGAAATAAAATTGTAAAAAAGTTGATATCTTATGTTATACCAATAGCACTTGGAAGTGTAGTTTCAGCGCTTGCTGGTGTCATTGACGTTGTGACTGTTGTTGATGGACTTCAAAAAGCTGGTTGTACACTTCAGGAAGCAAACGATAAATTTGGTATAATTGTTGGAAAAGTTGACATACTAAATGCAGTGCCAATGTCTATAAATGTTGCATTTTCAGTGGCTCTCGTGCCATTTATTTCATCTGCAATGGCAAGACACAGAAAAGATGAAGCAGTAAACAAAATCAATTATTCACTTAAAATATCGTCCATCATTGCTCTACCTTGTACATTTGGTTTATTTATTCTTGCAAAGCCAATATTTGAATTGATATTTCCAAATTCACCGGATGGATATAATCTTTTGCAAATTCAGTGTTGGCAATTGATATTTGCAGTATTAGCACAAACTGTATATGGAGCATTGCAAGGATTAGGCAAACTGTATGTTCCTGGTGTATGTTTGATCATTGGAGCAGTGGTCAAATATGTGATGAATGTAGCATTGATACCAATCTATCAGGAATATATACCAGTACTTTCTAGTGTAACTTATAATGTGATATCTTGTATGCTTGCTTTTATCATTTTATTTAAAGTTTTAAAAGAGAAGCCAAATTTAAAAGAGATATTCTTAAAGCCTTTAATGGCAACACTTGCAATGTCTATCGTAACTATTTTGGCATACAAAGGACTTGGTTACATAAATATAAATGGAAATGTTAATACAATCATTACTATTTGTATTGCAGTTGTCGCATATTTAGCCTTTATCATGACATTTGGTGTACTTAATTCTGAAGAATTATCGCAATTACCTTATGGTAACAAGATATGTAAAGTGTTTGGAAACAAGAAAAAAAAGTGAGAAAAAAGCTGAAAAGTGTTGACAATATTGAGCATTTGTAGTATATTCTTAGTGTAATCTTAAATAGGAGGGATTTAAATGAACAAAGCTGAATTAATAGCTAAAATTGCTGAAGAAAGCAAATTAACAAAAAAAGCAGCTGAAACTGCTTTAGATGCATTCGTAACTAGCGTTGAAGGTGCATTAAAAAATGGTGAAAAAGTACAATTAGTAGGTTTTGGAACTTTCGAAGTTAGAGAAAGAGCTGCTAGAAAAGGTAGAAATCCACAAACTAAAGCTGAAATAAAAATACCAGCTTCTAAAGCACCAGTTTTCAAAGCAGGAAAAGCTTTAAAAGAATTAGTAAACAAAAAATAATTTTGTTTCATTATGTCACGGGAATTTAATAAGGTTATAGTAAAATATAATTTTATTAAATTCCCGTGATTTTTGATAGAAAAAGAGTGCCATATTTTAGGCACAATCATATATATGTTAGTGTAAAATCAAGAAAAAGTACTACTCATGTTTTTTCTTAACATATCTTTTACTATTTTCTTCTTTTTTTTCTATTAAGTCACTTGCGCAATGGGCACATTTAATTGCCTTTATTGGTATAGTACTTAGACAATATGGACATTCTTTTGTTGTCTTTTCTTTTGCTTTAGCATCTTTTTTGTTAGACATAGATATTACTTTTACTATAATAAATAATACGATTGATATAATAAAGAAATTCAATATAGCATTAATCAAAGAGCCGTAGTTCCAAGTGATAGCGCCAGCCGTTTTAGCTGCTTCTAAACTTTCAAAGTTTCCTCCTTTTAATGTAACAAATAATGTAGACAAGTCAACATTACTTGTAAGAAGACTAATTAATGGTGTGATCGTAGAAGATACAAGGGTATTTACGATATTGGTAAATGCACTACCAATTACAACACCGATAGCCATATCTAGTACATTTCCTTTGATAGCAAATTTTTTGTAATCATTTACTGCTTTTTTAGCAAGTTCTTTTGTCTTTTTTTGATTTTCTTTTAAATTTTCTATAGTGCCTTTTTTTATTTTTTTCATTTCTAATCACCATAATTATTCTATAATATGAATTAAGAAAAATCAAGAAAATGATATGAAGTACTAGTAAATATCGTAAAAAGAAAAGATTTTGGTTGATTTTTTAATTTGTATATAGTAAAATATACAAAGACTAAAAAGGAGAGATAAAATGTTAGGTACAAACGGAGTTACATTAAGATTTGGAAAAAGAACATTATTTGAAGATGTAAATGTTAAATTTACACCAGGAAATTGTTATGGAATTATAGGGGCAAATGGAGCTGGAAAATCCACTTTTTTAAAAATACTTTCAGGAGAAATAGAGCCAAGTGAAGGTGAAGTATATATGTCTGAAAATGAAAGACTTGGTATACTAAAACAAAACCATTATGAGTATGATGATGTAAAAGTGATTGATACTGTAATACGTGGAAATGCTAGACTATATGAGATAATGCAAGAAAAAGATGCCTTATATGCAAAACCTGATTTTAATGATGAAGATGGAATTAAGGCAGGAGAACTAGAAGCTGAGTTTGCAGAGCTAAATGGTTGGATGGCAGAAACTGATGCAGCGCAGCTTTTAAATGGTCTTGGAATTGATACTGAATTACATGAGAAATTTATGAGAGAACTTACAGGTCCTGAAAAAGTAAAAGTTTTACTTGCTCAAGCTCTATTTGGAAATCCTGATGTGTTATTACTTGATGAGCCTACAAATAACTTAGATATAGCTGCAATTTCATGGCTGGAAGAGTTTCTTATTAATTTTGAAAATACAGTGATCGTAGTATCTCATGATAGACACTTTTTAAATAAAGTATGTACGCATACATTAGATATTGATTATAACAAGATCACTATGTATATTGGAAACTATGATTTTTGGTATGAATCAAGTCAACTTGCTCTAAAACAAATGAAAGAATCTAATAAGAAAAAAGAAGAGAAAATTAAGGAATTAGAAGATTTCATACGTAGATTTAGTGCAAATGCTTCTAAATCAAAGCAAGCTACTTCAAGAAAGAAAACTCTTGAAAAAATCCAGTTAGATGAAATTAAACCATCTACTAGAAGATATCCATATATAGAATTTAAACCTGAAAATGAATCTGGAAAAGAAATTTTAGAAGTAGAAAACATATGCAAAGAAGTGGATGGAGAAAAAGTATTAAATAATGTATCTTTTAAGGTTTTAAAGGGAGATAAAATAGCACTTGTTGGAAGTAATGGCATCGCAAAGACTACATTATTTAAAATTTTGATGGGAGAGTTAAAGGCTGATAGTGGTAAATTTACTTTTGGAAAAACAATTAATCCTTCTTATTTGCCTCAAGACAATGATGAATATTTTAAATCAAATAAAAGCATTGTAGAATGGATAGCAGATGAGTATCATATCAATGATGAAACAGTTATACGTAGCTTTTTAGGAAGAATGTTATTTTCTGGAGATGAGGCGTTAAAAAAGGTAAATGTTTTATCTGGAGGAGAAAAGGCAAGATGCATGTTATCTAGATGTATGCTTGAATCTCCAAATTTTATACTTTTAGATGAGCCAACGAATCATTTAGACCTTGAAAGTATCACAGCTTTAAATAATGGACTCATTAGAAGTACAGCTGAAATGATATTTGTATCACACGATCATCAGTTTATTCAAACAATCGCAAATCGAATTATAGAAATTACAGATAATGGTGTCATTGATAAGAGAATGACTTATGACGAATATTTGGAGCAAAATCAAGAAAAAATGAAAAGTGAGAAAAGTTTTTAATAAAATGTAAAAAAAATGTTGCTTTTTAAAATGGTATGTGCTATAATAACTAATGTAGTAAATGTTCCAGTAGCTCAGCTGGATAGAGCAACGGCCTTCTAAGCCGTGGGTCGGGCGTTCGAATCGCTTCTGGGACACCAATACATGAAAAGGACTGACGTGATGTCAGTCTTTTTGCTATATAAAAAAGCTAACATTAATCATGTTAGCTTTTAAAATTCATTGTGAAATAGCTTTTTTTAGAACTTCTTCGAAAAGATATCTGTCAAGTGCCATTTTTTTCATCATATTAACAAATTCACTATTTTCATCATTTAAGATCCAAAAGTGAACTAATCCATTTGGACCGAATTTTTTGTTTAGCTGTTCATAGCAGTTGTCCATCATTTGCTCAAAGGAATAGTCTGGATAATATACTTTGGTATATTCCCATGCCCTTTTTAGACCCTTTAAGTAGTCATCATCTTTATCTGCATCGCAAACAATTTTACCATATATATTTCTTGGTTCTCTGTTAAGAGAAGTTGAATGATCTTCCACTGCACTAGCAATAGTTTCAATTTCATCCTTGCTAAAGAAGTGTTTTAATATATTATCTTCTCTTACAAGTGTTGCAGAATGTGTTGCATGATTTTTTCTGGCAATTTTGATTCCAAGATCATGGTATGCAGCAACAGCAAATATGATATCCATATTTAATTGATCATCTAAATAGGAAGAAATTTGAAATGAGCGTCTAATTACATCTTGTATATGATGTAAATCATGTCCTTTGTCAAATGTCTCATAGTATGGAAAAATATTTTGATATATATACATTTGCAGATATTTTGAGACATCCGTTCTATATTTAGTCTTAAGAGATAAATTCCAAGTAATATAGATTGTATGCTCTACAGAATATTTTCCAGCTAATGTGTAATAGAGAATGTAATTATCCGGTATGCAGCCCATTGGACAGCCATTTTTGTAGGGACTATTAAGAAGATGTTGTTTGGCGCGACATACTTTTTCACATTCTAAAGAGTTGGAAACGTTATGAGGACAGATATTTTCCGACATTTCTTGGGAAATAATAGATATGAAAATATTTTTTGTAGAGTGACGTAATCCAATTTCCATTAATTCATACTTTAGATTTTTGGCTAGGATTTCTAAATCAACAGTATGAAAGAATTCATCTACTAACTTAGGACTGGAATAGTCAAGAGTTATTAAAGATTCCTGGAATTTTCCTAATTCTTGAGAAAAAGCTTTTGCGTCAAATCCATTTCGCTGTAAATAAGTTTGTAACAGTTCCACCATTAGTTGGTACCACCTTTCTTTAAATTATAAATATATGTTAACATAAAAAGTAAAATAAATCAAGTGTACAATATGATATAGAAAAATGATCAAAAAATAGCATAAAAAAATGTTTGACAAATATGATATAATAAGAAAAAATAATTAGTAGAAAGTTTTAATAACTATTCTTAAAATTCGTGTTACCTTTAGTTTATGATCGCGCATCCTAAGATTGATGTAAAAAAGAAAGGAGGAAAGTCAAATGTTACGTAAGAGGATTCATTATTTAGGAGTTTGTAAGCGGTATAGGATGAAAGGAAATAATATTTGTCCTTTTTGCTGGGGAACTGGATTTGTTGTTGAGGAAGATGGAAGTACATCAATCTGTGCAGGTTGCTTTGGTACAGGACGTGTCTAAGAAAGGGGATATCTTTTGATATCCCCTATTTTATTACAAAAAACGAGTTGACATAACTAAAAATGTATGTTATAATATATTATGTAGAAAATAAACAAAAACAATCAAATTAGAGAGGAGGCAAAATATGAATAATTATTCATATGAGAACAAAAACAAAAAAATGATAGGTACTTCTCTCGCTTTTTGCGTTAGAGACATTATCGCCGGAAAGTATGATATCGGCGATGTAGAGGCTATTATAGCCGGTACCCATTTTAAGTCTGCTGATGACATTATCAAAAAATACCGTGAAACGTATTGGGCTTCAGATGCCGAAAAGGCAGCAGACATCTGCAAGGAGCTTTGGAACACTGGTAAGATCATACAGCCGTGTCTAAGTGATCCGCAGGCACTTATCTTTGTAAGAAAAGTATGGTATTTCAACTTAGAGTCATTGATTGACTCTCAGGTTGATGCTGGTAGAGATTATGCAGCAGCTAATTTAAGGCAGCTTGCATTTGCTTAAATTGAATACATGAAAGGGACTGAAAGAAATTTCAGCCCCTTTTACTTTAATATTGGTAATAGTAATAATAATTGTTATTTTTGTTATTCTTTTCATCATCATTATTGTCGTCATTATGATTGTTATTGAAGTAATTATTAAAAAAGTTTTTATAATCATGAATCGTACAATAGCCACTAGGTTCTGTAGTACTATACCAATCATTTGGAAGTGTTGGTGGAATATAGTCTCTTTTAATGTAGGATACATTTTTCGTATAATAGCATCCAGAAGAAGCTTTTAGACCACTTACTCCACATATTTTTACAGTCTCGTGTAAATTACAATATTCTGTTGGAACAGAATCACTTGCACATATTGCTGTTATCTCTTGATTTCCTCTAGAATCGTTTCTACAGGCATCAGTAGCTAGTAATCCAGATGTTTTACAGATTTTTGTTTCTATAATTCCTTCAGGTTTATCAAAGTATTTTATCTCTTTGTTACTATGAATCTTGTTCATGACAGAATTAAAAAGGGCCATAGATGCGTAAGGATAAGGTCGATTAATAGATTTATTGGTATCATATCCATTCCAACATGCGATTGTATAATAGGGGGTATATCCACAAAACCATTGATCATAATCATAGTTGGAATTACCAGTTTTTCCAGCAAGTGGCATATTTCCGACTTTTACATATCCAGTAGCGGTTCCATTGGTAATAACTTCTTGAAGACATTCAGTCAGCATATATGCAGTAGTATCTTTCATTGCTCTTTGAGAATTAACCTTATTATCAATTAATAGATTATCACTAGCATCTAAAATTTTAGTATAAAAACGTGGCTTATTATACATTCCACTATTTGCAATTGTAGCATAAGCACTTGCTAATTCTAATGGAGTAACACCGTTTGTAAGTCCTCCAAGTGCTAGCGGCGCTGTATATTTGTCACTATCTACAAGACTTTTTAAACCACAATTTTTAGCAAATGTGTATGCAAAATCAGTATCGACACGTTGATTGGCCTTTACGGCAGGTAGATTCATTGATTGTGCAATTGCCTGTCGTACAGTCACAAAGCCATTGAAATATCCATACCAGTTTGCTGGGTTATACTTTCCTAAAGGAAGTGGGGAGTCATCAAGACTTGCTTCTGGAGAGGTAATTGCTCCTTTTTCAAAGGCTGGTCCATATGCACCAAATGGTTTCATACAAGAGCCCGGTTGTCTATATGATTGTGTAGCTCGATTTAAAACTAAATTTGCGCTTTTTTCGCCAATTCCACCAATGAGTCCTAAAACGTCTCCAGTGGATTGGTCTAAGACTACCATTGAAGATTGCATGATTGTACCATCATATTCTGTATAGAATATGTTGCTGGAATAATCAGCATAAGTAGTGTCTATTGCATTTTGAACAGTAGGGTCAAATGTAGAATATATTTTGTATCCTCCAGTATATACTTGTTTGATGGCTTCCTCATAAGTTAATCCTTTTTCATCTTGTAGTGTTTTGGCAAGATCTTCGATGAGGGCATCGATGAAATAACTTTGAACTTTCGTTCCCTCAGAAGACTTTTGAAATACTAACTTGGTATTGATTGCAGTGTCATATTCTTCTTGTGTTATTTTTCCAAGTTCTAACATTTTGTTTAAAACAATTTTTTGTCTGTCTAATAGTTTTTGTTTTGCTTCTTCTCCTTTATATGGATTAGTGATTTCAGGTGACTGAATCGTTGCAGCAAGACAGGCAGCTTCCGCAAGATTTAGGTCCTTTACAGATTTTGCAAAGTAATTTTGCGATGCTATTTCTATTCCATAAGAGCCTTCTCCCATATATATAGTGTTAATATATGCTTCAAAAATTTCTTCTTTTGAAAGTTCTTTTTCCAATTTATATGCACGTACCCATTCTCTTATTTTTCTTTGTATACTAGTTTCATTATCTTTGGTAACATTTTTGATCAGTTGTTGTGTGATAGTACTACCACCAAAACTAGAATTACCACCATTTTTTAAGTAAGTAAAAATTGCCCCAAGTGTTCTTTTGATATCAATACCTTTATGTGTTAAAAAACGTTCATCTTCAATAGATATTACAGCATCTATCACTGAGTTTGGCAAGTCCTTGTATTCAACTGGAATTCTATTTTCTAGTCCATATAATTTACAAATTTCATTTCCATCTTTATCGTATATAAAAGTGGTAAGTTCAAGAGCAGTTTCTTCTGTGCCTGTTATTTTTACGATTTTGTCAAGTGAGTTAAGAAGATCTGCATTTACCTGATAAATCGGTAATGTATAAAATAGCATTATTAATAATATGATAATGCAAAATAACTTTTTAATATTTAAATTTTTCATTGTATGCCTCCAAATTTTAAATTTCGTGTTAAAAATTATACTACATTTTATCATAAAAAGCAAATTAAGTGACGAAAGAGTAAGAAAAAGATAAAAATTAATAACTAATAGTTAGCTTATTAAATTTTACTTTCCCACGGATGCTTATTTATATATACTATTAATGATATTTTAATAAATATATATTTTACATAAAAAATGACATTTTTTTGCTTCTTTATTGAAAATTAGCTAAAAGAGTGTTATAATCTATTTATTAAAAACAAAAATCTATATTAACTAAAAAGGAGGACTTATGCTATGAGTAATGAAAATCCATCTACAAAAAAGAAAGTAGGAGGAGCGCCGGGAAGGTATAAACTATATCATTATGGACATGAAGAGGGACATTTAACTCTCTTAAATGAGCTTGATGAAATAGTGATTCTTATCGGTTCTTGTTATGTTCATGGAACCGAGAGAAATTCTACACTTGCAGTCTTTATTATAAAAAGTATTATAGGTGCATTAGAAGAGGCCGGAGTATCTCAGGATCGTTATAAAATTAAGTGCATTAAAGATTGTAGTACTGATGAGGAGTGGTTTAGACTAATTCTTAGGGCTAGAGATAAATTTGGAATTACCCATTTTGTGACAGGAAATGAAGAGGATATTTTGTCTAAAGTAGATTCTCTTGGTTATGATCTAAATATGGAATTAATTAATCCTGAAAGACTTACTAAGACGAAATATCATGGGACTGAAATACGAGAACTTGTTAGAAAAGCAGACTTTGAGGGAATTAAAGCAAGAGTTCCTAGATCAACTCGTCAGATTCTTTTCTCTACTTCGACTTTTGATGAGATTATTGCGGCAAGTGAAGATCGAGGAATTAATTTTGTCCCTGGGTACCAAACCGTTGATATGGTGATTCTTCTTAAGAATAAATCGGATGGAAAGCTGTATGTCTTGCTTGGCAAAAGAAACTCTAAAAAGGAGGACTTTGCAAGTTATTTTGCACTTCCTGGTGGAGGGATTGATGATGATGAGTTTGAAACACCATTTGATGCGGTACTTAGAACAGTAAAGGAAGAGACTGGATATGCGATTGATATTTTAGACAATAGCATGGAGCCTGCAGTAGTCAAATTTTCTAATATTGAAGATAGTGGGATTAAGACAATGAGATTTGTTGGACTATATAGCTCAACAGATGAACATGTTGCGGGTACCAAAAAAGGCTCTAGTCAATGCTTTAGTATCTTTATTGAGGATGATATTGAAAAGTATAGAAAATATTTAAAAGAGGGCGAAGATTTAACTGATCTTGACTTCTATGATTTAGATATTGCCTTAAATATGGTACTTGCATATCAGCATAGTGAAATGATAAGGAGAGCCTTGTATATGTTTAAAGCAACTCCTTTAGTCAAAAAAGAGTATGTGGAAGAAAAAATCAATACAAGAATTATCTCCATTATTGGTGGAAGTCAGTCAGAACGAAATATATTGGCATCCGGTATTGATTATGTGTATAAGCAACTGGGAGTATCCTGTAAAATTGCGGAAAACGCTGTGGGAGATAAACTAGATGTTGAAACACTACTTGGAAGTATTAGCAATAACACATATGTACTTGATATGCAAAATCATATTATTCAAAAACTTCTGGGAAAAGAGCAGGTGGTTGTAACATCTTCACAGTTTCCTGATAGTCTTACGTATGACATCAACATATTAAATGACAAAAGAACCTGGTATTTATTTGATCATTATGAAAACTTTATCATTTATTTGGATAATGAAAATTGTGGCGATTCAATGAGTACCATAAGGCAGACTTTAATGGATAAAAAGTATGATGTACATTTTGTAAAAAATCAGGAGGAAGGACTGAATGTAGCAATTGATTATGCAAAAACAACACTTGGTAGCAAGGCAAATGTTATTGTGCCAAAGGTAACCATTTAACTAAGGAAAAGAGTGAATTTTAGATACAAAATTCACTCTTTTTTTTGGCAATGTATTGAAAAATATAATAATAAATGATAATATAAAAATGTAATCTAAAAGATTACAGAAAGAGGAAAGATTATGGTAACTAAAACGCATAAAATGATGAATGAACTACACACACACACACACACACACAACGTAGTTCTATAAACAATGTAAAAGAAAATAATAGGGACAAATCTGTCCATTATGATATAAGCTGATACTAGGAAACTAGTACCAGCTCTTTTTGCGTTTAAAAATCATAATCAAAGATAATAAATATATACCTATTGGTTATATAAACTTTACAAGAAGTCATTAAAAATTATAATATAAAAATACACACACTATATTATAAAAAAGGGGGTTAAAATGAAACAAGGAAAAGAAGACAAGCCTAAAAAAATAAGCCAAAATAAAACAAAAAGAAAGAGACAAACATCGATAATAACAGTATTTTTGTGGCTATTTTTAATAGCAACAATGGTAATAATAACAGCTACAGGTATGAAGAATAAAAATGCATTAGAAGTAGAAGATAATAACTGGAATATCACACTTGTTATGTATGATAGAAGTAGTGATACGCCAAATCAAGCATTAACAGATGTTACATGGAATGCAACAAGTAAAAATGAAACAAAGCAAATTGCAATGCAAATAAATTATGCATGTACAACAGGAAAAGCGTATCAGCCAGGAGAAATTGTGATAGAAATACCAGGAATAGCTAAAGATAGTTTTAGTGAGTATTGGAGAAGTTTCAAAAGTACTGATAGTAGCTCATATGAAAAATGGCTAGCAGAAAATGTAGTAGTAGCAGCAGATAAGGATACTGATACAGTAAAACAATATGATTGGAGCTACAGTTATAATGAAACTACCAATACATATACATTTACAAATAATAATGTTATAGCGGAAAATGAACATTTTGAGGGAACAATACAAATAGTATATAACTTATTACCAAGGTTTAAGATACAAACAGATTTAGAATTTCAAGCAAAAATAAAAGAAAATATAGAAAATCAAAAAGAGATAATAGCAATGAATTCAAATATATGCAATTTTCATTATACATCTATAAAATATAAGTATGGTTTAAGTAATTATGCGACAGCAGGAGCAAAAACAGATTATACAAAAATAGAGGATATATTAGATGATTATTATTGGGTAAGGTATACATTTAGCTCAAGTTATTATAGTACAGGAGTTATAAATGCATATGATGAAGATAATAACGTAATTAAAAATGATCATTATTATTATAAATGTATAAAAGAAAAATTACCAGAAGGATGTGTATTATATGATAAGAATTTAAATAAAATTGAACCGGTAGAAGGAAATACGTATTATTATTTATATTCTTCTTATTCTTCTTATTATTCCTTTTTTTATTATGTAGGATATCCAAAGAGTGAATATAATGAAGGGGATAGAATAACAAACACAGCAGAATTATGGGGAAGATATGAAGATGAAGAAGAAATGCAAAAATTAGCAGAAAGCTCTAGTACAGTGCAAATAGTAGAGTTTGACTTTGAATATAAAGGTGAATTATATTCTATATTAAAAGAGGGTCATAATGTACCACCATATATAAATGAAATAAAAAATGGAAGAGCAGTGCCTTACTGGAGTATAAGTGCAACAGCATTTTATACAGGTAGTAAAATGGATGTAGAAATAGGAGATGATCTGTTATATATAACAAGAGAAAATGGAGATGTTACAAAATTAGAAGATAGTGAGTACAATTTTACAAAAATTACAATACCAACATTTTACACATATAATAAATATAGTGGAAGTCGAGGAGAAGCATTAATAGGATATGAATATGATTTACAAGTAAGATATAAAGATGAAAAAGAATATGTAAGTTATGAAACAGGAATAACAAGTAATAGTAGTAAAACAATAACATTTGATAGAGAAGATGTAGTAGGAATAAAACTAGTAATAAAAACTCTAGATAAAACACTATATTCAACAGGGAATATAACTGCATATACAAATATACATACACAAGATTGTAAAGTAGGATATATATATAATTTTGATTATTTACAAGTATATAAAAAAGATGAAGAGGGAAATAGAACTTTAGTAAATGAAGTAACAAAAGACAGTTATAAAACGCCATCAACACTAGAGATAGCAGAGTATGATCAAGAAACATATGGAAAATATATGCAAAGAGATTATGATACAATAAGTATAAAAAATGGCTATTTTCAATTATATGCAATTAAGGATTATAGTAATCTTGTAAATAATGTAAAAGAAGAAAAATATGAGTTGAACTACAGTTTATCTAGTAAATTATATTTAATTTGTTATAATGTAGATAAAGATTGTATAATAAAAAATTATGATATATTACCAGAAGGGATGATACTTGCTAGTAGCGAAGAAGAAATAAAAGAAAGTATTACAAGTAATTTACCACATCAAACTCTAAAATTAAAAGATGGAACAATATTTAATACAAAAGAAGAACTAGAACAGTATATAAAAGAGAATACAACAGTAGAAATAGATTATAATTATCGAAACAGTGGAAGAATAAAAGTAAGTATAATATATAATTTAAATGGAATAGATTGGAGTTATTATTTAATTAGGTATTTTAATCAAGGTGATAGGAATATATCTACTGATTTAAAAGTAGAAATACCATATGAAAGTACAATGGAATATGGAACAACATATAAAAATTATATGTATAGTATGTGGAATAATCAAGAATATACTTATAATACTGTTTATTCTTATACTATAGATAATGGTAAATATGATAATTTAGCAAATGATATAGACAACGATGGAATTACCGATGAAAAACTTGCATATGATTTAAATACATTAAATATTATCCATGCGGTATCATCACAACAAGCAGTAATCAAACAAGTAAGAACAGACTTAACCAAGGGAGCATTTGTAGAAGGAACAGCGGAAGCAACAGCAGGAAGTGAATACACATATAAACTTCGTGTAACAACAGGAGCAAATAGCCTAAAGGACTTAATATTATATGATACACTAGAAACAATCTATGATGAAAATGGAAATGATATTAGTAGTGGCTGGAAAGGTGAATTTGTAGGAGTAGATACAACCTATGCAGAGTCAAAAGGATATGCCCCAGTAGTATATTACTCAGAAGAACAAAACCCAGGAAAATTAACAGAAGTACCAGATAAATGGAGAGTATTAGATGAAAGTGTAGATAAAACAAAAGTCAAATCAATCTGTGTAGATTTAAGATATCAAGCAGATGGAAGCGAAATGG
>JAUNGP010000039.1 GCA_030524345.1 Clostridia bacterium
TCTTTTTGCGTGGAAGTCACCATAATCATAACAGACAGGAGGAGAAAATGAAACAGGGAAAACAAAAGAAAAGTGGACCAAAAAGTAAGATAACTATGTTTTTAATCGTCGTATTTGCTTTGATGTTTAGTACAGCAGTCGTATTGTTTGGAAATCAAATGTTTCATCAAAATGCAGTAGAGCAAAGTGAACTATACGATAAGATGTATATAGAAAGTGCAAAGATAGAGTCAAGAAAAACAGGAACAGGTCCATTTAATGAGGGAAGTGGAATACCAAATCCCGGAGAAGATTATTCAGAAGATGATCATTATGTAAGAACATTTGATGTAGTAAAGTATACATTAAGTGCAGTGATACAACCAAATACAGAAGCAAATGGAGTAGATGAGACAAGTACATTTAATGGAGGAGTAGTAAAGCTAAGAGGAAGAATAGAGGATAGTACGTATTTTACATGGCAAGAAGATGCATGGATGCAAAATGTAGTAATTAGTGAGGATGGAAAAGAAATCTATGCAGAATATATAGTACCAGAGGCACAACTAACAGCACCAGGAACACAGACATTAACTGCTACCTTGAAAGCAAGGGGAACAGCAACCAAAGAAGGAGAGGAAGCTCCAACTCCAACATTTGAAATTTGGATGGATGGAAATAGTCCAGATAATGAGAATTCGGTTAAGAACTCGGCAGTATTAAAAGACTCCAGTGAATTATATATATCAGGAAAACCGGCTTTTAATATAAAACTTGCTAAAGGGGAGATAGCAGATAAAGGAACATATAACGGAAAGAGTGGTTATTATTTAACATATGGAATACAGATAGGACTAATGCAGAATAAAGAAGGAATATCAGATTTAAGAGGATTAGAATATCCAGAGGGAGAGTTTTCAACAGAATTGAACTTAGAGTATTTATATAAAGAATCAGATTCTTCAGATAGTTATCGAAAGGTTTCAGATGTAAGTAATATTATTTTAGTTGGATATTCTATTAATTCTGTGGAAAATGATGCTTACTGGCCCTCTTCTAGTTTAAGAATAAGAGGGTTATGCGCTGGACGTCGTACAAAAGTAATAGAAGGAGGGGACAAGCTTCGAGCAGTATATGATTCAGGTGAATTTAGTGTGATACAAAATAGTGAAAAGATAGTTATTTCTTTTAATGGATTTAAAATTGATGATATATTTCCAGATAGATATCTCGGAAGTGCAAATAGCAAAGCTTATGGAACAAATGAGGGTTATTTTGCTGTAGGATGTGTAGAAATATTTGTCCCTTCTTATGAGCCTGATTTAAATAAAGATTATGATTATACATTAAATATAACAGCAAATAATGCTAATTTTACTACCCCAACTGTTATAAATGGAACTATAGAATCTAATAATATTTCGATAGATGATGTAAATCAAAATGATAATAAGGTAAGTTTTTCAATGGTAAAAAGATTATCGGGGTGGTTTTCTGGTTATTATGATTTATTTGGAAATACTTTACTTAGTAGTGACTGGGGAGGTGGTGATGCCTATTCTACTCTTGATAATAAAATTAATGTATCAGATCGTTTTGGAATTACAGGCGGACCTTTTGAAGGTGGAGTAGAAAGAATATCGGTATGGCGAAGTGATATATTTACATTTGATGGCGCTATATCAATGGGTACAGATAGCTATGCTGCTTTTCCTGATCCATCAATAGAAAATATAACATATCAGTATGGAATATATAAGGCTAATCCATCTCAGGGTGTTATAACAGATGAACTGGTAGAAAGTGCAGATTTTGAAGACTTCGATTGGTATGATGAAAGAGATAAAGCCGAAAAATATGGTAAAATAACGGCGATCTATGTTAATGATCCAGATCATGTGGGATATAATATACGAAGAAGTTTATATTATAATGTGGAAATAACAGATGATGAGAAATATATTGAAAAAAATCCGATATTTAGGCATAAATTTAGAGTTTATGAAAATAAAGATAGAAGTGGAACTGTATATACATATGCATATGGTAAATATACTAATACTGTATATGGAGAAGATGGAAGCTTTGTATCAACTCATTCACCCATGGAATATGGTACAAATCTACTTTTAATCCCATATCATGTGTCAGTAGAAAAAACAGTATCAGATGTAGATAGTAATG
>JAUNGP010000026.1 GCA_030524345.1 Clostridia bacterium
TATATGGATCTATTTAATCATTTTCCTTATAGCAATTGTTGGAATAGTAAGTGTAGTGCTTTACAAAAAGTATAAACAAACTGTACAATAATACTTGAAAAAATTGCCGAAAAATGTTAGCATATAAATGTAATCAAAAATTGATTACAGAAAAGAGGAAAATGATTATGGTAACTAAAGTACACAAGAGTATGAATGAACTACACACACACACACACACACACAACGTAGTTCTATAAACATAGTAAAGAAAAATAATAGGGACGAATCTGTCCGTTATGATATAAAGCTGATATTGGAATAAAAACCAATACCAGCTCTTTTTGCGTACAAGTCACCATAATCATAACGGAGGTAAGAACAAAAATGGAAAAGGAGAAAAAGAGAAATATATCAGCGATTACAGTAATGCTATTTATACTTCTAATAATTACAATGATGACAATAACAATAAATTCAATAAATAAAAACAATTTATTAGAAAGTACAGATAAATCAGTTGGTCTTACAGTAACAGATTTCACACTTACAAATGTAACTACTGGTGAAGAAAAATCTAGTATGATTCCTATAGAACGAGGAGAATATGTGCAGCTAAAAGTATATTTGAGTTATACTGGAGAAAGTTTAAATGTAGGAGACAAATTGAGTTTTGATATGAAAGATAATCTTGACTACAATTCAAGAGTATTTTATTGGGGAAGTATTACTACAGATACACCTATATATGATAATAATGGCGTAGAACTAGGTACATATAAATTATCAAATAATAATTTTATAATAACAATGACAAGAAGTGTAGATAGTTTTAATGATATAGCAATTGTAACAAGTAATAATTTTATATTTAGGCATAGAAATAAAGTAGTTTTAATAGATGATGTATTAGAAACAGTGACAATAGGAAATTTAGAAAAATCATTTTTATTGCAAAAAGAAGAATTAGTAAAAGTAAAGGGCAATAAGGTGGGAGTAGTGTATAATAGTGTATCTAACAATAGTGTACTATGGGATACTTCTGGAAATAATGATGTTATTTTGGATAATGCATATGAAGGAAACGATCAGTTTGTAACATTTAAAAACTGTGTTATAGAAACAACTTTTACTAATGTAGTAGAACCAATAAAGGCAGATGATATAAGAATTTCTTTAAGATGGGCTATTCCTGCGACAGCATGTGATGGGTTTGCAGGACAATTTACTTATGGTGATATAGAAAAGTATTTTAAAAAGGTATATCCAAATGAAGGGGAATCATATGATGATTTTAAATTACGAGTGATAGAGGAAGGCGTTTGGTCATTTGGAGTATATGAAGTAAGTGATAGTGAATATATTTTAGTGGTTTATAAAGGAAATTTAGAGGATACACCATATACATATGAAGAAATGGTAAAAATGTTATTTGGAGTAAATGATTTAGCAGAAATATTAGAAATGAGTGGTATGATTATTGGTGGGACTACTGAGGAAATGAAAGAGTTTTTTAGACAGGAGTTTTCGACTTCAAATTTATATGGAGGAAAAATAGCTTCTTTCGTTACTTTTACGGGAGTAACATATGAAGAGGTTACTTCACCAACAGATATGAGTGTAACTGCAAAGTTGACAGATGATTCGGGAATACATACTATTTCTAGAGTGGCAACATTAACACCAAATTATGGAATGGGAAGTGCAACAACCTTTAATCCAATCAAAAAAGTATGGAATGATGATGAAAATAGTAAAGGATTAAGGCCTGAAAATGCAGTAGTGAGTGTATATCAAAATGGAATGTTATACAAAACGTTAACATTAACAAAAAAGGATCAAGTAAGTGCTAATAGATGGGAGCAAACAATAGAAGATTTGCCACAATATGATGAAAATGGAAATCAATATTTATATACAGCAAAAGAAGAAAAAGTAGTGTTATCAAATGGAGATGAATATTTTCCAAGCATCTTAGGAAGTACGATAACAAATACCCTAAGAGGAATAGTAAAGTATGAAGTAGAAAAGAAATGGGAAGATAATAACAATGAGGCAGGAAAAAGACCAGAAGAAGTAGAAATTATATTAAAGGCAAATGGGGAAGAAGTAAGAAGACAAAAATTAACTGAAGAGACTAATTGGAAATATACATTTACAAACTTAGATAAATATGATTCTAACGGAAAAGAAATTACTTATACAGTAGATGAAGAATTTACAAGTGAGTTCTATGTAAAAACAATAGTAGGAAATGTAATAACAAATACATTTGTAGTCCCAGAAGATAAGATTAAGATAACAGGAACAAAGGTATGGTATGATTTAGAAGATTTTGCTGGAAAACGTCCAGAAAGTGTAGTGTTGCAAGTAAAAGCAGAAGGAGTAGTAGTAAGTGAGGCAGTGGTAAATGAAGAGAATCATTGGAGTTATGAATTTGAACTAGCCAAATATGATAGACTAGGAAAAGAAATAGAGTATGTAATAGATGAAAAGGAGACAAGTAAGTTTTACGAAAAAGAATTAACAGATAATAAAACAGTAACAAATAAGTTTGTGGTACCAGATGAGAAAGTAAAACTAAAAGTAGAAAAAGTATGGGAAGATCAAAATGATAAGTATCAAAAGAGACCAAAAAGTGTAACATTACAAGTAAAAGCAGGGGAGAAAATAGTAGACGAGATAGAAGTAAGTGAAAAAGAGAATTGGAGCTATGAGTTTGAACTACCCAAATATGATGAATTAGGAAATGAAATAGAATATAGTATAGATGAAAAAGAGACAAATCAGTATTATGAGAAGAGGATAGAAAAAAATAAAATTATCAATACATGTACCTATAAAGAAGAAGTAAATACTTCAGATATCAATGTTTGGATATATGTTATCATAACTATTGTGGCAATTATGGGGATAATTGTTGGAATCGTTATAATGAGCAATGGTAGAAAAACTAATAAAATGGTAAGTAAGAAATAATTTTTTATTATAATGTAAACTTTTAGATTACTTTTTTAAGAAATATGAGGCGACTAATTGAATTGGTCGCCTTTTGGGTTATTATAATTTCTTTTTGTTTATTGAAAATATAAAAAAATATGATATAATAAAACCGTATAAATATATGGAGGATATGATGATTTTTTCGAAGTTAAAAGAAAATTTAAAGAAAACAAAAGAAGCTTTAGATATTAAACTTAGTAATGTGTTTACTAGTTCTAAAGATATTAATGAGATTATTGATGAAATAGAAGAAACACTAATATTATCTGATGTTGGTTTTAATACAAGTACAAAAATTTGTAATAATTTAAGAAAAGATGTAAAAAAACAGCTTGATAAGAGTGAAAATGGAATAAAAGAGTTATTAAGAAACGAGATGGCAGAAATTCTAAACTCTGCAAACTTAGAAGAGTACGATAGTTTAAATTCGAATGAAAAACAAGTGATTCTGGTTGTTGGTGTAAACGGTGTTGGTAAAACAACATCTATTGGCAAGCTTACAAAGCTATATCAAAAAAATGGGAAAAAAGTTTTACTTGCAGCAGCTGACACATTTAGAGCTGGCGCAATAGAGCAACTAGATATCTGGGCAAAACGTTCTAATGTAGATATATGTTTAGGAAAAGATAAACAAGAGCCTGCATCGGTCATATTCGATGCTACTAAGAAATTTGAAGAAGGAGATTATGATGTACTGATATGTGATACTGCTGGACGTTTGCATAATAAAAAGAATTTGATGGACGAGCTTGAAAAAATGAAGAGAATCATCGATAAAAATTTACCTGATGTCAGAAAAGAGGTACTGATGGTTTTAGATGCAACAACTGGTCAAAATGGAGCAATCCAGGCAAAAAGTTTCTTTGAAAAAACTGCTGTTAATGGAATTGTTTTAACAAAGCTTGATTCTACTGCAAAAGGGGGAGTAGTATTCAGTATTGTTGATGAACTTAAGATTCCAATCAAATATATTGGTGTTGGAGAAGGAATCGATGATATAGAAATATTTGATTCGAAGTCTTTTGTTGATGCAATTGTATAAATTATGTAGCATATAATGTGTAAGAGGAGTGATATAATGGAGAATAAATATGTTGGACTTGAGGATATCTTAAAAAAAGAGAATATAAAGTATAATGAGCCAATGAAAAATCATACTACCATGAAAGTTGGAGGAAAATGTGACTGTTTGGTTCTTCCAGAAACAGAAGAAGAAATAACAAAAGTAGTAAGTTATGCAAGAGAGCATAATATAAAATACTATATTATTGGAAATGGAAGTAATTTACTTGTCTTAGATGAGGGAATAAGAGGATTAGTAATTAAAATTTCCAGTAAATATTGTAATGTAGAAGTAAATGATGAAGTGATCATAGCAGACTCTGGTGTGGGAATACCAAAGCTTGCACAAATTGCTAAGAAACATGTATTATCAGGGCTTGAATTTGCATGTGGAATTCCTGGTACTGTCGGTGGTTGTGTTCGTATGAATGCTGGAGCTTATGGTGGTGAAATGGTAAATGTAGTCGAAGAAGTAAAATATCTTGATGAATATGGAGATATCAAAACAATACTTGGAAAAGATATGGAATTTTCATATAGACATAGTATCTTTTCTAATCATCCAAAATGGATCATCCTTTCAGTTAAATTTAAGCTAAAACATGGAGATATTGAGGAAATAACAAGGGTGATGAATGAAAATACTGTTGCAAGACGTACAAAACAACCACTTGAATATCCAAATTTTGGAAGTGTATTTAAAAGACCAGAAGGATACTTTGTTGGAAAATTGGTGCAAGATAGTGGACTTAGAGGAAAGCAAATAGGCGGTGCTCAAGTTTCTGAAAAACATACAGGATTTATAGTCAACAAGGAGAATGCAACTTGTAAAGATGTTCTAGATTTAATTAAATTTGTTCAAGATACTGTTTATGAAAAATTTGGGGTACATCTTAATACAGAAGTTGAAATTATTGGAGGAGAAAATTAATGAGAACAATTTTAGAATGGTTAAAGCCGGGTGCTAGAGTAAAAAGATATATATTTATGCAGATACTGTCTATTGGACTTTTTATATTTTGTATTGTTAGTTTAATGTCTACATATGATTTATCAATTAAAATGCTTGTTGCATATATTGCCCTTACTACAATATCAATCTTTGGTATTATATTTTCTTTTATACTAGCACAAAAAAATATTTTGTTTATATCACTAAAAAATATTTCTAAGAAAAATAAGAGTGTTCGTGTCAAAAAATTACTATATGGTGATCCTGAATTAAAAAAAGGACCTAAAATAGTAGTCATTGGAGGAGGAAGTGGACTTCCAAACTTGCTGAAAGGTTTAAAAGAATACACTTCTAATATTACAGCAGTGGTAAATGTATCTTCTGATGATTATACAATTACTTCTGCTATGTCAGGGGTTGAAAAATTAACACCTGGTGATATCAGAAAGTGTATCTCTGCGCTTTCTACATCTGAGACTGATATTGGTAAACTTTTAACTTATCAAAGTAGGGAAGATAAAATCAATAATAATTATTCTATAGGGAATGCAATTCTTACAGCTTTGATTGAAATTACAGGTAGTTTTCCAAAAGCGATTGATAAATTATCAGAAATTTTCAATATGCAAGGAAGAATTTATCCTGTTACAACAGATGAATTGATACTATGCGCCGGTCTTGAAGATGGAGAAGTAGTCGTTGGAAAAGAAAATATCAGTGATAGAGTAAAAGAAACGAGAAGTCCGATTAAACAAATCTTTCTAAAGGATGGTAGTGTAAAAACATTACCAGATGTTATCGAGGCAATTAAAAATGCAAATGTCATTGTGTTAGGTCCAGGATCTTTATATACTTCTGTTGCTTCTAACTTTTTACTAGAAGATGTATCAAAGGCAATTATAAAATCAAAAGCGAAAAAAGTGTATATTGCAAACATCATGAATCAACCAGGTCAAACTGATGGTTATACTCTTGCAAGATACATAAATGAGATAGAAAGATATATAGGAAAGCATATTCTTGATTATGCTATTGTAAATAATGGTGAAATAACTGCTGAAATGATAAAGGATTTCAATCAGGAGGATTCTACACCAGTAAAAATAGATTTAGAAAATATACAAAATAGAGCTATATCTGTAGTCCAAGAAGATTTAGTGCTTACTGCAAAAAATGCGTTGATTCACGATAGTGAAAGACTTGCAGAGATTATCATGGCGATTACAAAATCTAAAAAAATTGGTGATTTAAATATAGTAAAGATCAAGAAAAAACACTTAAAAAATGAAAAGCATATCAATGGAAAAAATAAGATTTTAAATGGAATGAAAAATAAGCAAATAAAAAGTGAAAAAAAATCAAGTAAGCCAAAAGCGAAAAAAGTTAGTTCTAATAAAGAAATCAAAATTAGTGCTAAATCAGATGCTACAATAGATAAGATTAAGAAAAAGATATCAAAGGAGTAGGGATTTTATGTATAGATACAAAAGAGGAGTTAATAGTTTAGAAAAAGCAAAACAGATAGAGTATTCTTTTTCAGATAATGCTAAAACTTGCTTTTCTATGTCAGGTACATTAGAATTTAAAAAGCCATATAATGGTATGTATATTAAAAATGGAAAGGTAATGCTTGCTGATTTAGTTGAAAGAATAGAGATTAAAGACAAGGTATATAAAATGACAGAGCTGACTACCTCTGTTCAAAATGTTTCTTGTGAGGAATATATCACTGGAATAGATTTAGAAAAGAATCTCTTTGAATATGATGTTGGTGAATTAGCATATTCTAAGAAAATGGCTTTTGAGGACAAGTCTGATCTGTTATGCATTGAGTATACAGTAAAGAATAAAGAAAGAACCAATGCTAGATTTAAAGTGATTCCTATGATCACGTATCGAGATTTTCGTAATATGAAGAATTCATCAATGTTAAAATTTAATCAAAGAAAAATTGAGGATGGAACTGTTATTAGCCTTAGCATTTTAAATCAAGAAAGCATTGTATTAAAGTCAAAAGAAATGGAGTGGACAAAAGAGCCACAAAATTTGACGAATGTAAAACATGAATATATAACAGAAGATTGTACAAAAGAAATATATACAGAAGACTTGGTTTTGTGTGGTGATTTTGAAACGGTAATAAAAGGACTTGAAACCAAGGTCATTAGATTATATATTTCAAGTAGAGAAATAGATGTAGATGACTTGTCAGCTGAAGATATTTTCTATGAAAATGATCGAAAGAATGATCAAGTGGTTTTTGGAATTGACGATAACTTTGTTGAGCTAAGAGAACTTGCTATCTCTATTAATAATCTTGATACAGATGAGCTTTTAATGCCATATCTTCCTTATAGAAAAGACTATAACGATATTTTTGATACCGATAAGAGAAAAGAAAATATGAGAGATTTGAAAAATGATTTAGAAGATTTAACAGATATAGTAAGAGCCATTGAAGGACAGTATATTTCTTTAGGGAAAATTAAAGAGGCAAAACGTACCTTAATTAAAATCTATAAATATATCAAAGCATATGAGGATTTTGATATACAAGATATAGCGGAGTATAAAAAATATGCTTTACTAAAGCTTTGGTATGTAGAAAGCGTCAATAGAATATTGCAAAAGGAAAATAAGATTGAGCTATACCTAGAATCTGTAAAAGAAATTATCTATTCTGTGATAGATAAAGAGGCTAAGGAAAAATTATTTGATGAAATAGAAATTGTAGCACTTAGTCTTAATGCAATCAAAATATATGTAAATATGCTAAACTGGATTGGTGAGGAAGATCTCAATATGGAAACAGAAGAAAAATATTTACATGATTTAATTGTAAATGAGTTTTGGTGTGAAGATAAGAGAATTATGAAGAAGAATTTAAATGATACAGAACCTTATGCCAATATAGAAATGATATATACTTTAAGTTTATCTTATCCTTGCATTGTGGATACGATGCCAATTAAACTTCTAGATACCATCTTTAAGGAATTATATACTCCATATGGACTAAGAACTGTATCTAAAAATAGTAAATTAAATACAGGACTAATATATCCTAAATATATGGCCCATTTTGTAAAGGCAAACCTAAGACAAAATGGCGTGACTAGAGCGTCACAAAAAATAGCATATAATCTTGTGAAAGAGCTTTTACAAGATGTTGGAAAATATGTTAATGGTGGTATTAAAAAAGTATATAACGAAAAAGGGATTAATATTGATAGTGTAGCATATGATCTTCTTACAAATGCTGAAATGATAAGGTTATATAATATGCTTACTTAAGAATAAGAGGTAGATAGATGATAGTTTTAGGAATAGACCCAGGATTTGGAAGAGTAGGTTATGGCGTGATTGACTATACGAAGAATAAATATAAAGTGATTGAGTATGGTTGCATTTCAACAGAACCCAATAGTGATTTTCCAAAAAGGTTAAAAAAAATTGAAATGGATCTTACAGAAGTGATATCAAAATATAAAATTGATGCCTCATCTATAGAAGAACTATATTTTAACAATAATTCCAAAACAGCAATTAAGGTTGCTGAAGCAAGAGGTGTTATTTTAAATACTTTGGAAACAAATCATATTCCAATATATGAGTATACACCCCTTCAAGCAAAACTTGCTATTGTGGGATATGGTAGAGCGGATAAAATTCAAGTAAAGAATATGGTTAAAAAGTTTTTAAATCTTGAAAGTATGCCAAAATTAGATGATACAACGGATGCTTTAGCGATTGCAATTTGTCATACACATAGCTGTAGAATTGGTTCATATATTAATGTAACAAAGAATTAGAATATTTAATATAATACACTAACTTTAATTTTAAAGGAGGTGTATTTTTTATGTCTATTGGACTTGCATTAAGTGGTGGAGGAGCAAAAGGTGCCGCACATATAGGTGTATTACAAGCGTTAAAGGAGGAAAATATTAATATCGAATATATTTCGGGAACAAGTAGTGGAAGTATAGTTGCAGCTCTTTATGCTGCTGGTTATAACCCTTTCAATATTTATGATATGTTTACATCATATTGTTCACACATATTTGATTGTGATAAAAGACTACCATTTAAGGTTTTTGGAACTGTTTTTACAGGAAAAATATCTATCAAAGGACTTGCAAAGGGGGATAATTTAGAAAGGCTTATGAGAAGATACTTGAGTGATAAAAGTATATATAATATTTCCCAAGTAAAAATTCCACTTGCTATTCCTACTGTTGATCTAAAGAGTGGAGAAATTGTATATTTTTTAAGTAAAAATATAGAGAATAGAAGTCAGGGATATGATGATGAGCCCTCATATATCTATTCTGCAAATCTTGCCTCTGTTGTAAGAGCAAGCTCAAGTTTTCCAGCCGTATTTGAGCCAAAAATATTACAAGATAAAATACTTGTAGATGGTGGGGTCAGAGTAAATACTCCTGTTAGTATATTAAAGCAAATGGGAGCCAAAAAGGTTCTTGCAATCTGTTTTGACAAAAATGATAAGTGTGATACTTATTCCAAAAATATCATTGGAATAACAATGAAAACATTTGATATCATGGGGCATCAGGTAAATGAAGAAGAACTTTCAAGAGCTGATTTTGTTCTTACACCAAATGTAGAAGATGTTGGACTTCTCGATTGTAGTAAAACAAAAAAGATTGTCAACCAAGGATATTACGCCGTAAAAAATAATATAGATAAAATTAAAGAAAGAATATGTGATTAAAAAGACCAGTACATAGTTTGTACTGGCCTTTTTATGATTTGTTTCCTTTAGCGTTAAGCTACATCTGAAATGAGTCTTTCAATTTCATCCGAAGAAAGCTCATCGCCCAGCTGATTGATAGAATCAGACAAATGGTTGATAGCGGATTTCTTAAGAACAGGGGCGATATTTCTAAAGCTTTCATATGTCTCAAGTTTCAAAAAGACATCAAATGGAATCTTTAATTCACTGATAAGTGCATCTCTTTTATTCAAATAACTCCTGTTAAAGTCCTCCCTGTACCAAATCGGGACAATTTTTCTTAAAAATACATACGGTTTATCTTCAACCGTTGCATTTTGATATGCTAAACTTTTTCGAATCACAAAAATGATGTAGGAATTCATCAGAGTATCGTTTTGGGCTGCATGCAACAAAATATTCTGGGTGATCGGATTGGAACCAAGGACTTCTACAACATCTTTTCCAAGCTTAGAACTGAATTCATCTGATTTCCCCTCAAATTCTTTTTCAACATCTTCCGTTTTTGTATGCCGAACAATGTTGCAATAGGTGGACAGTGGAAAAGGTGCTTTGGTATTTACAGTTGCTGCTGTTGTTGTTTTCATATAACAACCTCCTTTAAAAATTATATTAGATATTAACTAATCGTTTGGCTAAATGTAATAGTTATACATCTAATATTTATAGTAATTTTTATATTATAACATTAATAGTAGCATTTGTCAATAAAATTATGTCATCCTATTTTCCAATAAACATTACTACAATTATATAACCATAGGTATCACTTTTTTCTACACCAATTCCTACATAATTATATGCATTAGATAAAATATTTTCTTTATGCGATTCCGAACTCATCCAGGAATTAAATGCATCTTGAATACTTGGATTGCCAGCAATATTTTCACCAGCTGTTTTATAAAGGACACCTGCATTTTTCATCATATCAAATGGTGAACCATATGTAGGTGAGGTATGTGAAAAATAGTTATGAGATACCATATCATTTGCTTTTGTCTGTGCTGTAGATTGTAATAAATCGTTTACTGTAAGAGCACTTAAACCATTTTCTTTTCTTGCATTGTTGATAAGGTTTAACATCTCCGCTACAGGATCAGTAGAAGTTTCTATGTTGTCAGTACTTGGATTTTCAGTTTCAGAATTTTCAGAGTCATTACTATTGGAATAAGTAACTAAATCTTCTCTTATCATTCCGACACTATTATCTTCAGTAACAACCATTAAGAAATCATCTATTTTTCCGATCACTTCTACGATAGTTCCCTCGTTTAAGAATTTATATGATTGAAAATGAGTGGCAGGGCCTCCTCTTAAGTTGGTATAGTTGCCATTGACTGTGGCATAGTATTTAGAATAGTTTTCGTATACTTTAGAGCCTTCTAGACTAGTACCCGATAAAGTAACATAATCTTTTGATATTAATCCTACTTCATTGGATGGAAGTTGTACGATATAAAAATGATCAATGTCACCTACTATTTTTAAATTGGTATTTTTAGGTATTGTTTTTACTATACTAGATGAATTTAGATTAGCTTGTTTTCTTAAATTAACATTTTCAGTTGTAATTCCATAATTTGGTTTAAAATTACTACTTGAAAATCCAAAGATATTAGATAGTAATACCATCATTAATATTGTAATAGAAATAATTAATACTTTTCTTTTTGAAAAATTCAATTAAATCACCTCTTGTTAGTATTTTGTGTAGTTTTTGAAAGACTATTAATAAAATTGGTATAAATTGTAAAAAAAATATAAAAATAAGATTAGAGGTGAAATCAATGCAATTTACAAATGGCAATATTTATTGGAGGGAGAAAACAAAAATTCATAAAACATATCCCTATCTTACACATCATGTATCATGCGATGTATTAATTGTTGGGGGTGGAATAACAGGAGCCATTACTGCGTATTTTTTAGCCAAGGAAGGATTAAATGTAATAGTTGCAGAAAAAAATATAGTAGGATATGGGAGTACTCTTGCATCTTCAGCTACGATGGAATATCAATTAGATATGAATATGTATAAACTTGAAAAAATGGTTGGTGTCAATACTGCTAAAAAAATATATAAGCTATGTTTAGATGCCATTGATAAAATAGAAAAAATCGATAGTGAGTTTGATAAAGATTCTGAATTTCAAAGACAAGATTCACTATATTATAGCAATAAATTTATGCAAAAATCTAATATGTCTAAAGAGTATAATATTAGAAAGGAAGCTGGTTTTAATACACTATTTTTAGAGAAGCATAATACGATTAATTTAAATAGTGCCATTCTTACAAAAGATGCAAGTGCAGTTTTCAATCCATACGAATTTACACAAGGATTATTGGATTATTTAAATTCTTTTGAAAACGTATCTGTGTATGAAAATACAGAAATTTTAGATGTTATTCCGAAGTATGAGAATGTTATTTGTAGAACAAATAATGATTTTAAAATCGTAGCAAATAATGTTATATTTACGTCAGGAATAAGTGCACTTAAGTATTTAAATATTCCTTTAGAAATTTATCAAAAATTTATCATTGTTACTAAACCAATAGATAAGATAAAAAATATGAATACTAACTTTACTGCTCGTGATACTTCTGAACCATATCATAACATTAGATTTACCAATACTGGTAGAATCATATTTAGTGGTGAGGATGTTAAATTAAATGATAGAAGATTAGATGAAAAATATATAACCTCTGTAGCAAAAAATAAATATAGAAGGCTATATACTACTATGGAGAGAACATTTTGTGATATAGATGATTTTGATATTGAATTTGCATTTAATGGAACGTGTCCAGCAACAAAAGATGGTCTTCCTATTATTGATGAAATACCAAATATGCCTAATTGTTTTTGTAATCTTGGATTTGGTGCTAATGGAATATTATATTCTGTGATTGGTGCAGATATTTTAAAAGATGCTATCAAAGGTTTTTATACGAAAGACATGTATATGTTTAAAATAAATAGATAGTCAAAAGTACAAATGATTAAAAAAACTTTACAATAGTACTTGAAAAAGTCGCCGAAAAATGTTAGCATATAAGTGTAATCAGAAAAAGGTTACAGAAAAGAGGAAAATGATTATGGTAACTAAAGTACACAAAATAGTGAATGAACTACACACACACACACACACACACAACGTAGTTCTATAAACATTGTAAAGAAAAATAATAGGGACAATTCTGTCCGTTATGATATAAAGCTGATATTGGAATAAAAACCAATACCAGCTCTTTTTGCGTGGAAGTCACCATAATCATAACAGACAGGAGGAGAAAATGAAACAGGGAAAACAAAAGAAAAGTGGACCAAAAAGTAAGATAACTATGTTTTTAATCGTCGTATTTGCTTTGATGTTTAGTACAGCAGTCGTATTGTTTGGAAATCAAATGTTTCATCAAAATGCAGTAGAGCAAAGTGAGCTGTACGATAAGATGTATATAGAAAGTGCAAAATTAGAATCCAGGAAAACAGGAACAGGTCCATTCAATGAGGGAAGTGGAATACCAAATCCCGGAGAAGATTATTCAGAAGATGATAATTATGTTAGAACATTTGATGTAGTAAAGTATACATTAAGTGCAGTAATACAACCAAATATAGAAGCAGAAGGAGTAGATGAAACGAGTGCATTTAATGGAGGAGTAGTAAAACTAAAAGGAAGAATAGAAGATACAACATATTTTACGTGGCAAGAGGATGCATGGATGCAAAATGTAGTAATTAGCGCGGATGGAAAAGAAATCTATGCAGAATATATAGTATCAGAAGCGCAATTAGCAGCACCAGGAACACAAACATTAACAGCGACAATGAAAGCAAGAGGAACAGCAACAAAAGAAGGAGAGAAAGCACCAACACCAACGTTTGAAATTTGGATGGATGGAAACAAACCAGATAATATAAGTTCAGCAAAACAGTCTATAAGAATAAAGGATATATCAGATTTGTATGTATCAGGCAAGGGAGCCTTTAATATACAATTAGCAAAAGGAGATATTAATCATTCAGGTGAATATAATGGAATAAAAGGACAATATATTACTTATGGTATTTCCATAGGATTAATACAAGATAAAGAAGAGTTATCAGATTTAAGAGGATTAGAATATCCTGAGGGAGATTTTAGCGTTGAATTAGATTTAGAATATTTGTACAAAAAAACAAATTCACAAAATGAGTATCAAATTGTAAATGAAAATACAGAAAATAGTTTAGGGGAAGCAAATGGTACCGTTATTATAACATATGGATTGAATAATGAAAGTGGTAATACAAATTATTGGCCAACAGAAAATGTAAGAATTAGAGGGTTACCAGCTGGAAAAATAAATATGTCTCATATTGAAATGGTGAATGATGTATTTTTAGGATCGGTATATGATTCTGGAAATTTGACAATAACTCAAAATGGTAAAAAAATAAACATAAATTTTAATAATTTTAAATTTAATGATGTTTTTCCAAATAGGAACGTAGGTACACCTACATCTTCTATAATATATAGTACTAATGAAGGACAATTTGCTTCTGGTTGCATAGAAATGTTTGCCCCTTATTACAATGATGATGCTGGTATATCATATGATTATACATTAAATGTAACTGCTAAAAGTGCAGAATATAATAGTAGGGCATATGGAGTTCAAACTATTGTAGAATCTAATAATATGATTGATGATGTGAAGAGTACAGATAATAAACTCCAATTTCCATTAGTAAAGAGAATACCAGGTTCTTTTTATGGTGAAATAAGACTCCTTGGTAGTAACGATGAAATGCTACATTCTACTCATTATAGTGGTGATGCATATAGTACGATAGGTGATACTATTAAAATATATGATATGTTTGTATCAAATGGTGATGCGTATGAAGGTGGTTTTGAGAGAATCTCAGTATGGCGAAGTGATATATTTCAATATAAGGGTATTAGTTCATTTTATACAATAAATATGGGAAGTTTTCCAAATGCATCTTTGGAAAATTTAATATATAAATACGGAATATATAAAGATAATCCACAGGAAGGCGTTATAACAGATGAATTAATAGAAAAAGCAGATTTTGAAGATTTTGATTGGTATAATACAGAAGAAGAGGCAAGAAAATATGGAAAGGTTGCTGCACTTTATGTGGATGATCCTGATGTAAGAGGATATAATCAGAGAAGAGTTTTAATGTATATTTTGGCGATGAACGATGATGAAAAATATATAGGTGAAAATCCTATATTTAGACATAAACTTAGAGCATATGAAGATAAAGAGAGAAAATCAATGAAAAAATATGCTTATAGTACTTATACAAAAACAAAATACGACGAAAATGGTACCTTTATTAGTAATCATTCCCCATATGAATATGGAAATAATATATTACTTATTCCATATCATGTATCAGTAGAGAAAACGGTATCAGATATAGATAGCAGTGGAAAAATGAAAAAGGCATATGATGTGCAAGATGGATATATAAATTTTGTTATTACACCACATTTGAGTGACAATAAAGAAGCAAAAGATAGTGATTCGATAGTAGATGTAGTAACATTAACAGATATCTTGCCAGCAGGACTTAGTTACGTAGAAGGAAGTGCAAATAAAGAACCAAAAAGTATAGAGAGAAATGAAGATGGAACAACAACAATTGTGTGGGAATATCAAAACTGGCAAATAAATCATGCACCAGATGTAGCTCAAATTACATACAAAGCAGAGATAGATGCCTCCCTTGAAAATAATGCAAGTATAGAAAGTAGTGTCATCATAGAAACAGCAAAAGATACAAGTAGAATAGCATCAAGGACAAGCACGTATGGAATCATTATCTCAAACTTAGCAGGATTACAAATTAAGAAGACAACAGAAACACCAGTAGTAGAAGTAAATAGCGATTTAAAATTTAACTTAAACATGAATAATTCAAGTGATAATGAGTTAAAAAATGTAAAAGTACTAGATATATTGCCATATAATGGAGATGAAAATACAAGTAAGTATCATGGAAGTTACACAGTAAAAAGTGTAGAGGTAGATAATGGAACAGAAATATATTATACAACACTAAGTCCAGAAGAACTAGAAACCAAAGGAGGACTAACAAAGGATGCTAATGGAAGATTAAATCCAGCAAGTGCAAATTTAGGAAACAATGTATGGATAAAAGCAACTAATGGAGAAGTAGCAGAAAATACAACAGGAGTGATATTAGTAAGAAGTAATTTGCTAGCTCATAGTAGTATGAAACTAGACTATACATTAAGTGCCAAAGGAAATGAGCCAGAAGATCAATATGGAAGTAGAGGAAGTATCATAGCAGAAGGATTTGGAGCAGTAGTAAGAAGTAATTTAGCAGTAGATACAGTAATCAAAAGAAGTCTAAGTGGAATGGTATTTGAAGATAGCAACCAAAACGGAATAAAAGATGAAACAGAAAAGAATTTAATGGGAATTGAAATAAGACTATTAGATGAGAATAAAAAAGAAGTAGAAGATGTGAATGGAAATGTAGTAAAAGCGACAACAACAGATGGAAATGGATATTATGAATTTACAAATCTAAAAATAGGAAAATATA
>JAUNGP010000009.1 GCA_030524345.1 Clostridia bacterium
ATTCACTATTTTGTGTACTTTAGTTACCATAATCATTTTCCTCTTTTCTGTAACCATCTTTGGTTACATCTATATGCTAACATTTTTCGATTCTTTTTTCAAGTATTATTGTAAAAATTAAAAGCCTTTTTATACTTATTATCCTTAGTACAAAAATGAAACCCAAGTTTTACTTGAGTTTCATCTTATTTATTTTAATCTTTCTTCAATGAGTTCTGCGATTGATTTTGCCTTTTCAGAAATATATTCTTGATTTTCTCCTTCAATCATAACCCTGATTAGTGGTTCTGTTCCAGAAGCACGTATTAGTACACGACCATTTCCTGCAAATTCATTTTCAACTTGTTCTATTTCAGAACGAATGACTGCATCTTTTTCAAAATCATATTTCTTATCATTGCTTACTTTTGCGTTTACTAATACTTGGGGATAAATATTAATGATTTGACATGCTTCACTTGCTTTTAATCCTTCTTCAAATAATACCTGAATTAACATTAAAGATGTTAATATTCCATCTCCTGTTGGATTGTAATCTAGAAAAATAATATGTCCTGATTGTTCACCACCAAGGTTATAGCCGTTTTTTAGCATTTCTTCTAAAACATATCTATCTCCAACTTGAGTCTGTTTTAATTCCAACTGATTTTCCTTAGCATATTTTTTTAAGCCAAGGTTGCTCATTACAGTAGCAACAACAGTATCTTGTTTTAATTCACCTTTATCTCTTAAATATTTTGAAGTGATGGCTAACATCTTATCTCCATCAATAATTTCACCTGTTTCGTCAATAGCAAGACACCTGTCTCCATCTCCATCATATGCTATGCCTAAATCATAGCCATTCTCTACTACATATTTCTTTAGTCCTTCTAAATGTGTAGAACCACAAGATTTATTAATATTAATTCCATTTGGAACATTGTTAATAATTTTATATTCAATTCCAAGTGACTCAAATATACTTTCTGCTACTTTATATGTAGCACCATTTGCTGTATCTATTACAACCTTAAAGTTATCTTTTTTATACTTTTCTATATTATCTTTAAATATATTTACAATAAATTCTTTATATTCCTCTACTAAATCCTCTCTTGACTCAGCAATACCAATGTTTTCATTAACAGCAGTAAACTCATTTAGTTTACCAGAATCCATCATTTCTTCTATTTCTTCCTCAATGGAGTCAGATATTTTCATTCCTTTATTACTAAAATACTTTACACCATTAAATTCAAATGTATTATGGGAAGCAGAAATTACAACACTAGCATCTGCATTTAGTTTTTTGGTTAAATATGCAACTGCAGGTGTTGGGATCACACCAATTGATTTCACATTTGCACCATAACTTAAAAAACCTGCAGTCATAGCACTTTCAATCAAAGTTCCAGATATTCTTGTATCTCTTCCTATTAAAATAGTAGGAGCATGGTTTGCATGTTTTGATAATACATATGCACCAGCTTTTGCTACTCTAAAAACTAACTCTGGAGATAGCTCCGTATTTGCTATTCTCCTTATTCCATCTGTTCCAAAATATTTTCTCATAAAAACCTCCTACATTTTTTTAATTTTCTAGCCATTTAAAATATTTTTCTTTTACCTCTTCTTTTACCTTTTCTGGTGTAAGATAGGTTGTATCTAAAACTAGATCATAGTTTGACATATCTTCTCTTCTGATACCATAAGTCTCAAACCATCTTCTATTTTCTTCATGATACCTATATAATATTTTCTCTTTTGCTTGTTCAATACTTTCATAGTTTTCTGATGATTTTCTCTTTTCATCATGAAAAGCACGCCTAGCCGCAGTATCAATATCTACTTTTAAATAGACTTTAAAGGAATCGGGTACTGCATACCACCCAAGCTTAGCATCTATGATTAAGTTATCATGTGAAGAGGCATATTCGGTTGCACTCTTCTCTATTTTTCGATCAAGTTCAGGATGTTCATTCAGATATGTTTGAAATTCCACAATAGACATTCCCATGTCAAGGGCCAGTTTTCTTGCATATTGTCCATTTCTATAAATTTCATAGCCTAGTTCTTGACTCAAAAAGTCCGTTAATGTTCCTTGACCGCTTGCATGATCACCAGTTATAGTAATAATATGCTTTTTCTTCATAGTAGATTACTCCTCTTCTTTCTGAGTTATTTCTGTTTCTGCTTTTTCCTCTGGCTTACATACATATTCACCTTTAAATTTTACAAGAACTTTTCCATCGACAATTTCCTGTGCTGCTATATCAACAGCATCTTTAATACAATTATCCCCTTCAATTACCCTTCTATTTTCTATATTTCTTGCTCTTTTAGCAATAGCTAAAGCTGATTGATATCTATTTCCAGCCTTAGGCATTATTTTTTTCACATTAGGATCTGATAACATGAAAACTCCTCCTTCAATTCACATATTTTATATTTTAACATAAATTATACATATTTACAATAATTTAGCCAAAACTTACCTACTCAAATTCACAAATCGTAGTAATACCACATGGTAAAAATATATCTGTATCTTTCTGCTTTAGACCTATCTCATCAAAACTAATACTTGTAACTTTTTTATTCTTTACAGCCTTTTTAACCACATTTTGAATGATTGTTCCAGAAAGTCCTCCAGTATATGTATTGACTATCATAAACATAGGATGATCTGACAGTAACTCAGAACATAAAGCGATAAGATGAAATAAATCTTTCTCTATACTCCAAACTTCTCCATTTTTTCCTCTTCCATAAGACGGCGGGTCCATGATAATACAATCATACTGATTTCCTCGTCTAATCTCTCTATTTACAAATTTAATTACATCATCTACTAAAAATCTAACAGGCTTATCCTTTAAACCACTTGATGCAAGGTTTTCTTTTGCCCAATTCGTCATTCCTTGTGATGAATCGACATGACATACATGAGCACCAGCATATGCACAAGCAACACTAGCACCACCAGTATATGCAAATAAATTTAAGACCTTGACCTCTTTACCCAATTTGACCTTTTGAGATATTTTATCTATCATATAATCCCAATTTACTGCTTGTTCAGGAAAAAGCCCGGTATGCTTAAATCCCATTGGCTTAATATTAAATGTTAGCTCTTTGTAATTGATTTTCCAGTCATCTGGCATTTTTTTGAGCTTCTCCCAATGTCCACCACCAGTATTACTACGGATATATCTTGCATATGCTTCCTTCCAAAGCTTAGGATTGGTTTTCTCGTTCCATACAATCTGTGGATCTGGTCTTATTAAAATATATTCTCCCCATCTTTCAAGTTTTTCGCCTGATGACATATCAAGTAACTCATAATCTTTTAAATCCTTGCTATAACGCATATATAACTCTCCTTTATCATAAAATTAATTAGGTGTTAAAAATGAAACAATTTCATATTTACAAATTAAAAGAATTACTAAAACTAGTGCTATTTATCATTACGCTATTCATTTTACTAATCTTTTCTAAGGAAAACTTAGACTCTGTAAAATCAAGTATTCATCTATTTTTACAAAGCGTTTTTCCATCACTTTTTCCATTTATTTTATTTACTAATGTCATACTAAATACAAACATAACAAATCTATTAGATAAACTACTTGGAAAAAGCCTATCTTATCTCTTTCATATTCCAAAAAATTCTAGTATAGCCATTATTACTGGATTTTTATGCGGATTTCCAATGGGAGCAAAAAGTGTGGCAACACTGTTCTCAGAAGGAAAAATAGATAATGTCAGTGCTAAAAAATTACTTACTTTTGTCAATAATTGTAATCCATCATTTATTATCTCTACTATTGGAATTAGTATGTTCTATAATATAAAAGTGGGAATTTTGTTGCTCATTTCACATTATCTTTCTGCGATGATCATTGGTATTACCTATACTAGATTAAACTCTTCTGTTATTATACACGAAAAAAAAGAGTTTTTAAATAGTTTTGATGAAAAAAGTATTAAAAACAAAGGAAAAAAAGATAGTTTTTTTAACATAATTAAAAAAAGTATCTCTAACACATTTATTTCACTTGGTACGATTCTTGGCTTTATTATCATATTTAACTTATTATTTCATATTATCAATATATATTTGATAAAGCTAAATGTGCCAGAAACAATTAGAAGTACCATATCTTGTCTCTTCGAAGTAACCAAAGGTTGTCATGATATATCTTCTCTAAATATAGATATTACATTGAAAGTAGTACTTGCTTCCTTTGGTTTAGGATTTAGTGGGCTTTGTATTATTTCGCAAATATACTCCACGATATCTGATTTTCATTTCAAAATTTCAGATATTCTAATACCCAAATTCATACAAGGTATAATTTCTGGATGTATTACATATATTTTAATAAAATTTACTAATATATTTGATTCTTCTACTTTAAACGTATTTAATAATACGGATGCATACTATCTATATTACTTAAATAAAATAAAAAATGCATACTTAACTTCCACTATCATAATTGTACTGGCACTCATGCTATATTTAATTTTAGAAAATATACACAAAAAAAGTAGTCATAAGACTACTTTATTAAAGAAGGGGGGTAAACTATAAGTTTACACTAATATTATTAGTAAATAAATTTAAAATATACATTTTTTTCAAGGAGGTATAAAAATGGAAAAAAATCAGGGATTCTTTGATCCATACAACTTTAATATTCCGCAAAATAATATGAATATGAATCAACAAATGCCAAATCAAATGGCATCTGATATGTCCTTAGGACTTGATAATATAGCAAACCCTGCTATGTATTATGAACAACAATATATGTATTATAGGTATCTTACTCAAGTTCTTGAATACAAAATAAAATTAAGAGAATGGGAAAATATGAACAGAGAACAAAAACAATCAAAATGAAAAATATCTCTAAATGCTTTGGCATTTAGAGATATCTTTTATACTACGATACCGCCATTTGGACTAATCACTTGTCCTGTGATATATTCTGCCTCTTTAGATGCTAAAAATTTTACCACGCCAGATATATCGTCAACATGACCTATTCTTTCTAAAGGTACATTTTCACAAAATTCTTTTAACTCCTCTTGGGTTAATATGGCATTCATATCCGTATCAATCGCACCAGGTGCCACAACATTTACTGTTATTCCAGATGGTCCAAGTTCCTTTGCAAGTGCTTTTGACATACCAATCACTGCTGCCTTGGCTGTAGAATAATTCACTTCCATAGAAGAACCTACCATTCCCCAAATAGATGAGATATTGATAATTTTCCCCGCTTTCTTATGAATCATACACTTTTTTAGTACAGACTGTGTTACATGAAATGTTCCAATAACGCTTACATTAAGCATATTTTGGATATCTTCAATTGTTATATCTGTAAATAATTTATACTCACATATCCCCGCGTTATTTACCAATACATCAATATTTCCAAAAGTATCTAATACTGAATCTACCATCTTATCTACTTGATTTCTATCTGAGATATCTGCTTGGTATATCATAGAAGAATATCCTATTTCATCAAGCTCTTTTTTTAGAGCATTTGCCGACTCTTTTGAAGTATTATAATTAATACAAACTTGGTATCCACTTCTTGCAAATTCTTTTGCAATGGCTGCCCCAATTCCTTTTGCCGCGCCAGTTATTAATACTGTTTTATTCATTTAATCTCCTCACTTACCTTTTCTCTTCTTCTCACCATGATCATCACAATACTACCAATGATAATTGGTAAATAAAAAGTATATAGTCTCCAAAATAATATTCCCATGTTGATGGTTTGAGGAGTAAAGAAATTTTTAAATATAATTAAAAACCCCCCCTCCGCTGCAATTCCAGCACCTGGTATTGGTACAAACGCCATAACCATACTCAAAAAACTCTGAGCAGATATTATTTTAAAAAGTGAAACCCCACTTAAGCCAAAAGCTCTATACACCATATATGTTACCGAAAAAAATACAGTATGTTGTATTAATGATAAAACTACCATTTCAAAAATCGCCATTTTTTGTTTTTTCATCATTTTAAAATTCGCATGAAAATTATCTATACTTTTTTCTAGCTTATTCATTCTTTCTTCTGGATTCTTTACTATTTTGATTCTAGCTAATAATTTAAAAAATATTTTTGAAGCATTTAACACAATGTTTTTATTCACACCTATTAATACTAAAAAAACAATCACAGCAAAATTTACTAAAAATCCAACCAATGCCAAATTCATAAAATTACTTACTAAACTTTTAAAATAGGAAAATTGAAATATAATAATCACGAGTGTATATAGTACAAGCGTTCCTTGATATACAATAAATTTAATTAGTAAAATATTAGCAGAATCACTAATTCTTTTTCCTTCTTTGACCAGCGAGACAGCTTGCATCGGTTGACCTCCAGAGGAAAATGGTGTTATTGAATTAAAAAGCTGACCTATCATCGAAACTCTAAAACTATTAATGAATAATTGATCCTTATACATCGTTTTTGATATAATGTATAAATTCAATGATTCTATAAGCCAATACATTACCATACAAGCAATACCTGCAAACATCCAATATATATTTACATTTTTGATAACATTTACAATATTATCAATTCCATCTACTTTTAGCATATAGATTGCAATTCCAATGGTAAGTACAAAAATAAATGAAATATTGATAATATTTTTTAAATTACTCTTCTTAGTTTTCATTCCTTTTTCTCCATGTTTTTTTCAAGCCTCTTTTATATATTTTATTATAATAAGCTCTCCACATTTTTGCAACATTTTCTTCACTATAATATTTACTGCACTCATGCGCCATTTGCGATGCCTTATTATAATATATTTGATCTTGACTGAGCTTTTCTATCTCATTTTTAAACTCAAGATTGTTCTTTCCTTTTAAATAGTATCCCTCTAAAATTCCTTTATATAATTCAATATCTCTTAAAAGTATTGGTAATTTACAATTAGCACTTTCAAGTACTGTCATTGGAAACAGTTCCTCATAGGAAGGTAAAAACATGATATCAGCCATATTGTATACTTCGTTCATTTCTTCTCTTGGAACGATTCCTAAAAATTTAACATTACTTGGCGGATTTTCTGTTAACTTCTTAATCTGACTATATCCATCAGAAATCTTTTTAAATGAAAACCCTCCTGCCCATACAAATTCAATATCAGGTAACATTTTTGCAACTTCAATAAAGTCGGCTACCCCTTTTCTAGTTTGCAACTGTCCAACACAAAGTACCACAAACTTTTTGCTATCAACATGATATTTCTTCCTAATACTATTTTTACTCTTTTTGTCGATTTTATAAAATCTCTTTGAAGATACATAATTTGGAATATATGTAATTTTTTCTCTATTGATCCCATATGCAACCAATTTATCAATAAAATATGGATTTACAGTAATTAAATAATCCATACTTTTATAAAAACTAATTACATATTTGTAAAATACCTTTTTAGCAAATCTTGGAAGTTTGATACTACTTTCCAAAGTTTCTGGTAAAAAGTGTACATACCCAACAGTACTAGATTTTATCTTCGTAAACGGTATTGTTAAAAAGAATTCTAAATTAATTGTATGATAATGTCTAATATCAGCAAACTTTACTTGATTGATTTCTACTTTATACATATCTTTTAAATTATTTTGAACTAAGCTTACTTGCTCCTCATATGCAGAACCAACCCCCTGTCCTTTAACAGAAGTTGCCCTTGAAAGCATATTTATTGTTCTTTGCATAATAAAAACACTTCCTTTTTTATGCCTCAATTATATCATATAACGAGTATAAAAACAATAAGATAACACATATATTACATTCTTGTAATATATGTGTTACTACTAAACACTAAACTCTATAACTTATACTACTGGTTCTTCTGAATTTTCCCTATCAGGGTTATCTCTATTAGGATTTGCAGTACGTTCTTCTGCTTCTACTTTCTTTTCCGCATCTTTTCTCAAATCATATTGATCTTGATAGCTATCTCTTGTAGTCTCTGAACAATATCTCTCCATTCTAGGTCCAGATGCATTCATTCTTCCTGTGCCTATCATAATATGCATTTCCTCTTCAGTAAGTAGCATATCATCAGTAACGGCTTCACCACGGGCCAAAGCATCATCTATTGCACTTGCCTTATCAGAGATTGCATCTATTCTGTCTCTCATTGTTACCACTTCAGGAATGTTTGCCTCATCAATGTCTGGTAAATCACTTTCTGGTACGCCATATGCTATATATTGATTATATTTTGCATAGTCCTCAAATGTAAGTTCTTCACCTGCATCTATTTTTGCTTGTATCTCATCTCTAAATATTTCTCTTTCCCTATCAAATTTAGCGTTTATTTTTTCTTCTCTTTCATCTAATATATCTTCATCATCTCTTGTTTGACCGCTTAAATCTTCTTCTAGATCAGGCTCTTCTTCAGGTGCTTCTTGCCTACGTGTTGGATCTGCTTTTACTTTTTCTGCTACTCTTTCAATTTCTTTTGTAAGAGCCAAAGCTTTACCAGTTCTTACAACACTTCCAAATACTCTCTCAAATCCCTTATTATCGTCAGCCATTCTCTCAGTCATTAAATTAATAGTCTCTTTTAAACTGTCTTTTTCCTCTTTAGAAGTTGCAGGATCCTTAAGTTTTGCCCTCATTTTTTCTATCTCTTGAGACGCTTCTTCTTGAGATTCTTTGAAATCTTCTATTGCTTTATCAAACATTTTTCTTGTTGCCTCTGGAATATTATCATAATCATATATTACTTGTGGCTTTTTCTGCCAGAATTTCCATCCTGTATTAGGATCAAAGTATTTTTGTAATTCTTTAAACTCTGGACTTCTATTATCCATCTTTAAAACAAGTGATAATGGATGTCTACCATCAGGCTTTTTAGAATCTTTTGCGACTAAATCTGCCATTTCCATAGTTGAGTCAGATATCGTACTTGCATATTCACTTAATAGATTTCTATCTGCCTGACTTAACTCACTACCTTTTTCATCTAATGTTTTAGTTGCTTTTTCTATAATTTCAAGACCACCATGTTTCAAACATATTTTTCTTTGCTCTGGTGTAAATGTACTATATTTTCTCATATACTCAAGTGCTTGTCTTGCAGTCATTTCTGTTCCATTGAACTTTAATATAGCGTCAGTTTCACCAAGGATTTCTTCCTCTGTTGGAACATGCTCTTCTTCTCCTGGTTGTTGAGGCTGTCCTTGCTGTGGTTGACCTTGTTGTTGTGCAGGAGCTCCACCACCTGCTACTGGGGCACCGCCACCTTGTTGTCTTTGACCACCGCCTTGTTGCTGACCCTGTGGTTGACCTTGCTGTCCTGCTCCAGGATTTTGACCGCCTTCTTGCCCTTCTCCTTGCTCATGTCCTTCTCTATCTTGTCTTCCACCATTTTGCTCTTGGCCTTCTCTTTCCTCGTCTTCTCTTTTCTTAGAATTACGAACAGCCCATCCGCCAAATCTTTCTTGACATGTAACATTTAAAGCTTCTTTTTGATATGTAATTGTTTCTCTTGCATGTGACATTCTTTGTCCCATTACTTTTAATTGCTCAGGAAACTTAGTTTTAAAATACTCACGTTTTTTAGTAAGTTCAGCTAATGATTTTTGTTCGGCTTCAGTAAGCTCTGGATTTTCAGAATTCTCTTCATGCGCCCTTTGTTTATCTTCTAATGCTTTTATCTCCTGTTCAACTTTTTCAGCTTCTTTTTGTGCCTCTTCTTTTAGCTTATCTAATTGCTTTTGCATTGCTTCTAATAACTTTTGCTCTCTTTTGAAGAATTCCCCTGAAACTTCTCTTACTTGTTTTAAAATTTCTTCTGATATCACAGTGTCTTTTGCAGCTTCTACTCTTTGCTCAACCAAAGTATTTTCCTCTGGAGTTAAATGATCAAGATCTTGAATTGTTCCATCTGCATATAAAGTATTTATAATCGCTACTCTTTCTGCATCTGTCATCTCTAATTCAATTTGGTCTAAATTAATTCCAGATTTTAACCTCTCAGACATATTCTCAGAATATTCTCTTAAATCTTTTGTTAGATTTGTTACTTGTTCTTCCATAATTTTTTCTCCTCCCTATACTTAATATACTAACTCTTTAAGTGATGCAATAAAATCATTAAAGCTATCATCAGCTTGCTCAAGCACCTCTGTAGCATCTTCTAGTTCTTTAAATTTTGCCTCTATCTCCTCAATTGACATATACACTCCACCTTTCATCTCTAATTTTAATTATAATACATATATTAAAAAAAGTCAACACTTTTCTAGTAGCATATTTTCTTAATTTATAAGTGTGTTGACCTTGTTTAAATTTACATAATTTATTTTAATTGCTTTTGAAAATTCCAACTATCTTTACACATATCTTCTAATGTTCTTTTGGCTTCAAATCCAAGTTCTACCTTTGCCTTCGTTGGATCAGAATAACATGTTGCTATATCTCCTGCTCTTCTTGGTGCTATTTTATATGGTATCCTAACGTGGTTTGCTTTCTCAAAAGCTTTCACCATATCAAGTACACTATATCCAACGCCAGTACCAAGATTATATATATGCATTCCTTGTTTATCTTTTCTTAATTTATCCAAAGCTTTCAAATGTCCAATTGCAAGATCTACGACATGTATATAATCTCTGACTCCAGTTCCATCAGGTGTATTATAATCATTACCAAATACAGATAATTCTTTTAATGTTCCATCGGCAACTCTAGCAATATATGGCATTAAGTTTGCAGGAATTCCTTTTGGTTCTTCCCCTATCAAACCACTTTCATGTGCACCGACTGGATTAAAATATCTTAAAATAGCAATATTCCACTCATTATCAGAATGATACAAATCTTTTAAAATCTGTTCTACCATAAGTTTAGAAGTCCCATATGGGTTTGTGGTATTTCCAGTCTTAGTATCTTCAGTAATCGGAACTACCTCTGGATCTCCATAAACGGTAGCAGAAGAGCTAAATACGATACTTTTTACATTAAATTTTTTCATTGTATCCAGTAATACCAAAACAGTAGAGACATTATTAATATAGTATTCTACTGGTTTCTGAACAGATTCCCCAACAGCTTTATATGCAGCAAAATCAATGACAGCCTCTATCTGATTTTCTGAAAATATTCTCTCTAATAATTCTCTATCTATCATATTCCCTTCATAAAATTGAAAGTCTTTTCCTGTTATCTTCTTAATATTATCTAATGCCCTTTGATCACTATTTGAAAAATTATCTAATAATACTAATTCTTCTCCTCTTTCCAAAAGTTCTACACTTGTATGTGAGCCAATATACCCAGCTCCACCAGTTATTAAAATTGCCATATTTATTTCCCCCTCTAATTCGAATTTAATTATAACAATAATCATATCAAAAGTCAATTCATATGATTTTCTAACTTAGGCTTCCAAAAGCTTATCTAAGAATTCTTTCCATTCCTTAGAAATATTTGATACAAAAAACTTTTCTGCAGTTTTTCTAGCTTTAGTACCAAATTCTACTCTTTTTACGCTATCCTCGATTAGCATACATGCTTCTTCTGCCATTTGATTTTCATTCCTATCATCTACTAAAATTCCATCTTCTTTATTTGTAATAATTTCTCTTGGACCAACATCAATATCATAACTCACGCAAGGTACATTATGAGCCATAGCCTCAACAATGACAAGAGAAAAGCTTTCCGATTTTGAGGTAAGCAAAAATATAGATGAATGATCAAGCTCATGTTCAATTTCATCACTTGTCAGCCTTCCAGTAAGTATTACTTTATCTTTAAGACCTAGTGATAGAATTTGCTTCTCCAATTTTTCTCTTTGGCTTCCCTCTCCAATTATTTTTAAACACCAATCAGGATGTTTTTTCTCAATAATAGAATACACATTAATAAGAGAGGTGAAGTCCTTTACTGGCTCTAGCCTTCCAACACTAATAATCTGCTTATTATGTAAGTTTGTCCCTTCTCCATGATAATCACTGATCATATTAGGTATTAGAACCACTCTTGGTCTCTCTCGACACTCTCTAAACCACGTCTCATATAACTCCCTTGCCCTTTCTGTCATGACAATAAGATAATCTACATTTTTAAAAGATTTTTTCACTTTTCTTTTATACTGATTTGTATTAATATAGGAATGTTCTTGAGATATAACAACAATATCCTTTCTTTTAATTTGCTTTGAAAATTCTATTCTAGATGAAATTAAAATATCTGTGTCTAATTCATCTACAATTTTGCCAATTCTAAAAAATTTAGTATAAAGAATCTTAAGTCCTTTTTTTAGCTCACTAAAAAGTTTCTTTACTTGAAATTTTTTCAATGCTTGTACTATTTCTTTATGATTTGGACCATAATCAAATATATATCTTACTTTTATTCTACTATCTAATTTGTAAAAGGGCTTTCCCAAAATATTATATAGTGAAATGATTTCAATTTCATATTGATCAGCAAGACTATTTACAAGCGTACTCACTTGTTTTTCTATTCCCCCATAATTTAGATGTAGCATTAAAAAAGTTATTTTGTTCATCTTTTTCTCCTTTATCATTCTATATTTATTTTCTCATCTATAATGTATTCTGGTCTTCCTTTATTTTCATCATAAATTCTAGAGATGTATTCGGACATGATCCAAATAGAAAGTAGTTGAACTCCAGCAAAAAAGGTAATAGCAACCATAATAGAAGCCCATCCAGGAGTTAAGTTTCCAAACTGAAAAATATAAGCAAGCAAAGCATATATTAACAACAGAAAAGATATCAGTATTGAGAACATTCCGATATATCCGACCAATTTTAAAGGCTTTGTTGAAAAACCAATAATACCATCTGATGCAAGTTTTAACATTTTCTTTAATGGGTACTTAGTTTTTCCGGCAAACCTCTTTTGTCTTTCATATTCATATGCCTTTTGCTTAAATCCTACCCAACTAAAAAGCCCTCTAAAAAATTTATTATGTTCTGGTAGTTCATTCATTACGTCTACTACTTTTCTATCAACAAGCCTAAAATCTCCAGTATCTTTTGGTATCTCAACATCAGATAATGCATTCAATGTCTTATAAAACATCTTAGCAGAAATTAATTTAAAACCAGATTCTCCTTTTCTAGATTTTCTTTTTCCATATATAATCTGATTCCCATCTTTCCAAAGCTTTAACATATCTGGTAAACATTCTGGTGGATCTTGTAGGTCTGCATCTATGATGAGTATAACATCTCCCGTAACTACCTTAAGGCCTGCAGAAACAGCATTTTGATGTCCAAAATTCCTTGAAAACGATATGATTTTTACTTTATGATCAGTGCGTGCTATCGTTTTTAGAATTTCCAAAGTTTTATCTTGACTACCATCATTAATAAAAATAAATTCATAGTCATATTCTGGCAATTTATATACAACTTCTTTGATTCTTTTATAGCATTCCTTTGATACTTCGGCCTCATTGTACATGGGAACCACAATTGAAATTTTTTTCATAATCAAACTCCTAAATCTAATATCTAAATTATATCATTTAAAGATTTATGTGTAAACAGATTTTTTGCTAATTTATTTGCTTTTTTGAAAAAATATATTACTATATAAACTGAAACATTTTTTCATTTTATACAATAATATATTTTTTTATTTATTTGTATTAATAGCATTTTTATACTGTCTCATCAACATTTTAGCAATTACTTTAGGCCAAAATTTAAGAAACATTTGATAATCTTCTTCTAACCTTTTATTACTCTCTATTGTTGCGGAAGTTTCAGATTCTTCATGAATCCTATGAAACATTAAATATTCTGGTATATATTCAAAACTTCCTTTATATTGAATACACGCAAGCCACGTATCCCAATCAATATTAGATTTCATGCCCGTTTTATAAGGTGTTTTTCCAACAATTTTAGTATTTAGAGTAACACTTGGGCAACATATAGAATTTCCAAAGGCCAGAGCTATCTTTTTAAAGAATTTAGACCTCTTAAAAAACTTTAACGGAAAAAGTAACATCTCTTTAATTTTTAAATTTTTTGTAAGATTAATCACTTTTCCCTCTTTTATTTCCTGATATTTTGTAAATAAAATGACAATATCCTCTCTTTTACTGTTACTTATTCTCTCCATTATTTTTTCTAAATAACTTTCTGAATATACATCATCTTGATGAATAATAGTAACATAATCTGTATCTGTTTTACTTACGGCAAAATTCCAGTCTTCACCAATTCCTTTTTTACCATTATTGATGTATAACTTAATATGATATTTATCCGCAAGTGATGTAATATACTCGTTTGGAGTTGAAGTACTCATGATAACATTCGACTTTACCTTTTGATTGATGATTGATTTAATACACTCTTCCAAATATTTTGATTCCTTATATGCACATATAGCAAATGTATGATTTATATTATTTTCCATATTCATATCCTCCACAAAAAATACAACACAAATTGTGCTGTATTTATTACCACTTGATGTCTATTTTTAATACATTTATCATAAATTTATAACATAGCAAAAATGGTCTAAATAGATGTAATACATACACTTTCTTCATAACCGCACTTCTAAAATTACACTTATGCTTTAAAGTATACCCTATATTTAAGTATTTCGATTTTCTCCATAAACTAAAATTCTCATTTAAAAATTTTCGATTCTTTTTTAATTCTTGTGAAAAGTTACAATTCTTGTCACTCGATATTCGAAACATAAGCGATATACCAAAATGCACAAAAGCCATGTCATCTATAATTTCTAAAAGTTTTTTTCCATTTTTATTACTAGCATATATCTTTTTAATCTCTATCATTGCATCCTGCGTAGAAGCAATTTGCTCCTGCTTAATTGTAGTAATAATAGAGCCTGCTCTTATCATGTAATAATATAGGGCTGCATCAATAAAAGCGATCTTTTTTACATTTAAATATGCCAAAAGTTGAAACATCATATCATCTAATATTTTAGGTGGTTTTTCTAAATTTTTCATACTTTTCAAAACTTTAGCTTTAAACAGTTTATTCCAAGGCGCTCCATTAATGGAAATAATATCTTCTGGATTCTTACTCATATCAATTACTTTTCCGTTATATTGAGTCATTTCTGTAGAAAAGATATGCTCAGTTTCCGTATCCACTCGATAAAATCCACAAACAGTAATATCTGCATTTGTCTTTTTGGCTGCAGTATACAATTTTTCTGCATAATCTAGAGCAACATAATCATCAGAATCCACAAAAGCAATATAGTCACCAGTTGCTTTTCTAATTCCATCATATCTTCCTTTCCAGACCCCTTCATTTTTCTTATCTATAATGACTACCTTATCTGGATATTTTTCTTGATAATCTTTTAACATATTCAAGCAATTATCTGGAGAACCATCATTGATACATATAATTTCTATATCTTGCAATGTTTGGTTTACCAAACTGTCCATGCTTCTTTTTAAATATTTTTCTACTTTATAAACTGGTACAATAATGCTTACCTTTTTCATTCTTCCACCTCTTCTACTAAATTTAGCGCTCTATCTATTACAGCATCCATATTATAATATTTATATTCAGCTAGTCTTCCACACAAATAAAAGTTTTTGATATTTGCCAAATCATTGACGTATTGGTTATATAATTCCAAATTCTCTTTTTGAACAATTGGATAATAAGGATCAGACTTAGTATTTTGATAATCATATTTTAAAGGATACTCTTTTAAAATTGTAGTTTTATGATCTAATTTTTGATTTGTTAAATATTTAAATTCTGTTATTCTTGTAAATTTTTCTGAGGTATTATAATTAACAACAGAATTTGTTTGATAATAGTCTTTATCATATTGCTCAAAAACCAAATTTAAAGATCGATATGGTAGTGCACCATATTGATAATTTAAAAGCTCGTCCACTGCTCCTGTAAAAAATACTTTTCCATGAAATTCTTCATTGTTTACAAAAGTTTTTCCATTTTCAAAATCAAGTTTTAAAATATCTAAAGCATTGGTATTTAGTTTGATTGTAATATTTTCATGATCAAGCATATTTTCAATAATTGATGTAAACCCCTCTTTTGGCATATACTGAAATTGATCAGAAAAGTATCTATCGTCGTATCCTAAAACTACAGGTACTCTATTGATCACTGAATTATCAATTTTATCTACCGGCATTTCCCACTGTTTTGCTGTATACTCGGCAAACACTTTTTGGTATACATATTTACCAAATTCCTTTATGATAACATTGTTATGATTAATTAAGTCCAAAATAGATACTTTTGTATTTTCTCCGAATTCTTGATTTAACACTTCTTTTATTTGATCAGCTTTCTCTTTTTCAAATAAAATTTCAAGAGATTTATAATTAAATGGAATTGGAACAAGTTGTCCATCAATATTTCCAATTACTTTATGATCATATGGATAAAATTCACCAAACTTTTTTAAAAATTCAAATACATTTTTCTTACTTGTATGAAATATATGTGGCCCATATAAATGAATTCTTACTCCATTTGTATCGTAGCATTCATACATATTACCAGCAATATGTGGCCTTTTATCAATTAACAAAACTTTTTTTCCACGTTCTGCCATCTTTCTAGAAATAGTCGCACCTGCAAATCCAGCACCAACTACCAAAACTTCATAATTCACAATAATCTCCCCCTATTATTTTATATTCATACAAATGACACCTGAAATTGTTAATGCTATTCCTATAAATCCCATAATACTGATATTTTCATGAAATAGCCCCATAGCCATTAAGAGTATGATAATTTGAGATATTCCGGTGGCTATTGGTACAATATAACTTAGATCAAACATTGTCAGTATTTTCGTCCAAAGTAGAAAACTTACAATATAGATTAAATACCCAAGTATACTAATAAAGCTCATTGACAAAGCAAAATTGCCATCTTTAATTCCCATTGTAGTAGATGAGCCACCAAGCTTTATTAAAGCCATTCCAGATGTAGTACAAACTAAATAAATAGCTACTAATATATATTTTAACATATTATTCTTTCTCCTCTTTATTAAAAAATTATTTTTTATCACTTGTCTCTTCCTTCTTCAACTTATCAACTTCATATTCCATAATAGATAGTCTTTGAGCAAGTTCTATTATTTTTTCGTTTTGCTTTTCCATCTTTTTTGTATTTCTAAAATTAATAAATAGTAAAAATACAATTGCAAGTAAAAACAGCAATGAAGGAGGATAAGCAATATTTAGCATAACAGATATTTTATCGATCAACTTTGGAAATATAGCAAGTATTAGCGAAACAATAGCACCAAATACCCAAAATATGCTTTCCTCAACTGAAAATTCTTTTTTTCTAATTACGATAAATATATAGATAATAAATATTACAGCTATTGCAATAAAAAAGTAATTCATTATTTTTTCCTCCTTCTACCTATATTATTTAGCATGATCACCAAAACATTATAAAACATCAGCAACATATATTTAATAGGTTTAATAATTCCGCCATGCATACTTTCGCCAAACTCACGATTTCTCATTTTAATAGATACTTCTTCTACTTTATATCCTTGCATTATCATATCAATTACCAAATTAGCATCAGGATATTCTGGATATTCTCCTATTTTAGAATATTTTTCTATTACCCTTCTATTTAAAACCTGAAAACCTGATAATGGATCACTAATTTTTTGCCTACAAGCAAGTTTGATTAAAAATGAAAAGAAACCTGTCCCAATCTTCCTAAAGAAAGGAGCATTGTAATTACCCTTCTCCAAATATCTAGAACCAATTACAATATCTGCGTTTGTTTCTTTCATTCTTTTTACAAGTTTATCCGCCTCTTTAGGAATGTGTTGACCATCCCCATCTAATTGTATCACATAATCATATCCATTCTTATATGCATACTTAATACCAGTTTGAACCGCCCTTGCATATCTAAAATTAAATACAGTTGTAATACATTTTATCCCATTTTTTTCTACAATCTCTTTTGTGTTATCTTTTGAACAATCATTTATTACTAACACATCAGCATATGGCAAGTCTCTTTTTAATTCGTCAAAAACTTTCTGTATATTTTGTGCCTCATTATATGCCGGTATTACTACTAACACCTTAAATTTTTCCTTCATTTGTTCTAGCCTCTCCTTCCTCCATTATATCATAATGGCATTTACCATATTATAATATAAAGTTTTACATATTTCAACAATTATCTATATACACTTGTAACAATTGTAAAAATACTAATAGAATGTATCAAAATCGTCAAATAGCAATACATTAAATTCTTATTTTTACTCTCTACTTTCAATATATTAGAAGAAATTCCAATATATAAAATTAATACCGCTGGAATAAAATATCTTGATTGTATTCCCCATATTGTTCGGCTTCCAAAAGTAGTCCAACCAATAAAAGCTGCTGAATAAACGATTCCAAATAACATGATTGCAGGAATAATCAATATGATTCTTTCCTTTTTATTTAATTTTACATCATTTGCATCATCACAAAAAATTAGTAATAAATAACAAAGTGTTACAATAAAACTTAACAATGCTTTATGCGCAACAGTTGAATATAAAAATCCATCTGCAAGTGAAATTAAAACGTCTGATTGAATTCTTGTTACCATCGTATTATAATATATTTTTAATGTATCTATTGGATTAGATAATATATAACTTAATGAATAATGTTCGCCATCTTGAGCATCAATTTCTGGTGCCATAGCACTACTTACCAAATACGATAATATAACAGAGAATACAAGGAACCCAATTTTTATTATCAAAGCTTCTTTTTTATTTTTAAATTTCTCACTTGGTATTAAGAATAATGTCAAGATAATTGGAAAATATCCAAATTTACAAAGAGATATTACTAACATCAAAACTCCTAATAATATTTTATCCTTAATATCTAAGCTTTTATCTGAATATTTACATTTTAAAACATATGCCACAAACATAATACAGGCGATGTTTGTTAAATAATCTTGATTAATAGCTGCCGATTGTTGTAAGAAAATAGGAAATAAGCAAACTACAAAAAATATTTTTTGAAATTTTGGTGTCATTTTTAATGCCAAATATGCTCCAATTACCACTATCATCAAATCTACAAATCTTGACAATAATAACAATAATAATGGAGAAAGTCCTATGTTTCTTCCTATCAAAATAACGATTGTAGAAGGCAAGTAAGGAAGTGGCGCCAAATATTTTGTATTACTATAATTAACATCCACAAGTTCAGTAGTATCTTCATAATCGCAATTCAAATAGATATCAGAATAATAATTGATACCCGAATATGCTGTTCCTTGCAAATGTACACTGTGAAGGTACTTATTACAAAAGTCATCCAAAAATTTTGGTATTTTTGTATATCCACCATCATCTTCATTTTTTAAATATGACATTTCAAAACTTTTACAAAAATGGCTTGATTCATCTGGAACATTAAAAGGTGGTACTAAAAAAGCCATAGAAATGCCCATTATAATTGCAATATATAAAAAGATATTTTGTAGGTTATTCTTACTGTTTTCTCTTAAGAAATATACACCAGTAATTAGTGATAGTATGATCATCATTATTACTAAAATTTTTGACACCGAAAGTATAAAATAAAAGGTACTAACAAATATAATAAACACTCCTATTGAAAAAGCTACAATATGTCTAATTTTTAAAGTATTCTCGTTCACTTTTTCAAAAAAACGATAGATCAAATAAATGCCAATATATACTACTGGTAATAATACAATCAACCACAATATACTGTAAAAATTGAAAGATTCTTTTACTATACTAAAAATTGAATGATAATCACTGTATATATTTCCATCCATTTCCTGAATGATCCCGTTTTTTCTTATATCAATATTGGCATGATCATCTGCTATAAATTCCATATAAAGACTATCAACAACAGAAAGCTCTAGGTTTATCTCTGTTTTCTCATTTGCAAATAATAAACCAGTTTCCTCATCTATCAATAACTGATGATTGTCTTTTTTTATTTTTTCAATTGGTATCTTAGTATTGTTGATATAAATACTGTTCAATTTTACATGGTCATCTAAATCAAAAGTACACTCTAATGTTTTTTGGGCAAGTCCACATATACTAAAATGAATCATGCCTATCATTGATATAATGATTGTTATAACTCCTATTACAATATTCCTCTTTTTCATGATATATCTATCCTTCCATATTAATAAACTTCTAATAATATTGTAGCAAATGATATTAAATATACAATACTAATCCCATATGCATAAAATAGATTTTTATTTTTAATAGTTAAATTTATCTTTTTATTTGAAAGACCTATATAAAATACAAATGCAATCGGTATAAAATATCTTGGTTGCAATCCGTCTATAGCTCTTGCTCCTTTAAATGTCCAACCAATAAACAATGAAGCATAAATGACAAGCATAAGTAAAAATGCTGTTACCAAAAATACTGCTCTTTCTTTTTTATTAAGTACTTTATCATTCTCATCACTGGAAAATAGTAGTGTTGCATAAATGACCGTAATGATAAATAAAAACAAACCATTATGCCATATAGTTGATATACCAAATCCATCCAATAATCCTCTAAAAATATCCAAACTAAATCGATCTAGTGCAGTATTAAAAAATATCTTTATTGTATCGATTGGATTAGATAGAGCTTCACTTATTGTATAATATGGACTATTTTTTACTGCAACATTTCCTTTATTAATCCAAAATGATATTAAAAATGCAACCAACAATGAAAGTACAAGCACTAAATTTGCGGTTTTTTGATTTTCATATTTTTCTCTTGGTATTATTAATAAAATTAAGAAAATTAGAAAGTATCCAAACTTGCAAAGGCCAAGAAGCACTGCAAATATTAAAGTGATCAAGTTATCCTTTCTTGTTATCTTTTGCTTTTCATATGCAAGTCTTAATATATGAGTTATACTAAGTATTGCAATAGAATTTGTCATAAAATCTTGATTGATTCCCGCAGCTTGATGCAAACATATTGGAAATAACGCAACACAAAATATTACTTTCTTAAAACGAGGAATACGTTTTATTGCAAAATAACAAGAGCAAATTACAACAAGTAAATCTGCAAATCTACCAACTAATAATAGCATTAGTGGAGAAAAATGAAGTATCTTCCCTATAAATATCGCAATCGTGGAAGGAATATAAGTAAATGCACTTAAATATTTTGTATTTGTATATCCACTTCTCTCATTAGATAGATTTCCATAATCCCCTGTTTCAAACATATCTGCAAAATAATTTTTACCAGAATAATTTGTTTCTATAATTTGTGATCCATGTATATATTTAAACATAATATTTTCAACAGAAATGGGAAAAGTGTTTCTACCATTGTCACCTATACTTCTGATCTCTGATCCCATAAAACTTCTTCTAAAATGTGCACCTTCATCTGGTACATTAAATGGAGGTATTACAAATAACATAGTAACCCCAGCTATTGCAGCAATATATACATATAAATTATGAAGATTATCTTTAAGTGAATTTTTAAAATAGTATACTCCTCCAATTAAAATAGCAAGTAATGGAACGATGACTGCTATTCTAAACGTAGCAAGTAAAACATAAAACATGAGAAAATACATCAAAAATATGATACCTGTAAATAATAATACATCCGAAATTTTTGTTGTGTTTTCTTTTAATTTTTGCACAATCTTTTTAAAAGTATATAAACAAATTAATAATACTACATAGCTAATGACAAATATTACACCAAAGTAAATTCCTACATATTGAATACTTGTCATTATTACACTTTTCATACTGCTTTTACTCATATAAAGAGAAGTATCCAATATCTGTTTTTCGCCATTTTTTAATATTGTTATTTTATGATAATCATCCGCTATGAAATTGATAAACAGATCATCAACTTCGGACGCAACAATTGTTACCTTACCAGTCCCATTTGTACATATATTTTCATCTTCATCTAAAAATAGATTTTCCCCTAAATATCTAGTACGTGGAATAATTGTATTATTCATTACAATATTATCAATTTTTATATCAGAATTTAACATAATCTCATATTTTACATTTTGTCTTGCATATATTCCTATACTGATATTGATAGTAGCCACAAGAGCAAATATAAAAGTAATAAAATATATTAAATATTTTCTTTTCATTCGTTTTAGCCCCTCTTTTCTTCTTTAAGTATTTTTTAAAAATTTATTGATAATTGATTGAATCATAAATAATATGAGTGCAAAAAATATAAAAGTTGCAATATATATATAAAGATTCAAATCATATCCCATTATAAAAATAGAATTTAAAATTACTAATATTCCCAAAGATATATATTCTTTCTTTTGATTCATAAACACCAAAATTATACTTAATATAATAGATATATATACATATAGATTCGGATATAGTAATAAACTTTTTTTATTAATCAACTCCTTAAAACGATTTCCGTATATATCTTTAGCAGCATTAAACTCTGTTATACTATCCTCTTCGTTTCCATACTCATCATATTCTTCAACTTTATTTAAAGTAAAAATAGAAGTGCTAGCTGACATCTTATTTATATGATTCCAATTGGGTACTGCAAAATTTATAATCAAACATACGATAAGTGCTACGACATATGTTATGACAAAAGATTTTTTTCTCTTAGATTTTACTTTATTTTTCATTAATTCATATACTATAAAAGCAAAAGTAAATATAGAAATTAAAATTCCCGTACTTGGAAAGATAATTGCATATAAAGCAAGCATTATCGCATATGGAACTAATTCTAATATTCGGTACTTGAAATCCTTATTGATTCCAACATAGATATAATATAAATTTAATACCATTAACCCTAAGTAAAAGATTTCATTTAACTGATTCGGGACAACTGTAAATATTTCTAATATAGGGAAAAATGCAACTATTAATGTCAAAATATATTGAATGACGTATATTACTTTTTCCGCTGTTTGAAATTTAACTGTCTGTTCTAAATTCAATTTAATTTCTTTGTATTCCTCATCACTAGTATCAGTATTTGTCATCTTATCACAGTAAAAGTTTAAATTGATATTGCGAACTTTAGCACAAAGAAACGTCCAAAGTGCCGATGCCACAATGATTTGTAAAATTGATCTACCAGTATTTCCATCCAAAATACTAAACATGCCAGCATTGCTAATTGGTTTCAATGCAAACATACAAGCAAGCATTACAAAAAACATGGTAACAAATATTGTTATATCTCTATAATTACTGAAAAACTTAATTTTATTTTTTACACTGATAAAGAAGTCTATCAAATAAACCACCCATATCATATTTTTTCTCTTCATATCTGTTTTAAATTTTTCCATTTTTGAAATCCATGTAGCATCAAAATGATGGATCATACAAGAGTTTTCTGTGAACTTATTATGCTGATAATCATAACTTAATGGATAAAAATATTCCATCGGATAAATATAGGCACTATTATTATCTAATACCTGTACTTCTTCTAATTCCTTGTTAAATCCATATTTTTCAAAATAAGAAGTAAGTACTCTAGGTACACTCATCTCATAAAGATCCCCTGTAGGATTAAATTTTTCCATAGACTCATAGAATTTTACAATATTTGCTATATGTTTGTTATTTTTCTCTTTTGCCCAGACAACTGCAGCATTTATCATTTTAGAATCTTCACATCCAAGAAAAAGATCATGCTCTAGATATTTTGAAATGTCTGCAGTAATTTCCATATCTGTATCAAGATAAAGGCCACCATATTCCTCTAAAGCTTTAAATCTTGCATAATCTGCAACAAAAGCCCATTTCTTTTGTTCATAAGCTTCTTTTACAAATGTGCATTGATTTACATCAAAGTTATTTTCATTCCAAGCCTTGATCTCAAAATCTGGCAAATATTTCTTCCAAGTTTCAATACATTTCTTGGTTAATTCAGATAACGGATTTCCTCCAAACCAAAAATAATGAATAATTTTATTATTATTGTTTTCTTCTGTCCTTTTTCCCATATATTTTTCCTTTCTATTTCATCTTTAAAAATTCTTCAACACTTTTTTTACTCTTCACATCATATTCCTTTTTCCATTCTTTGTATAGCTTTAATATTTCATCCCTATGCTCTATACAAAGTTTCATTTTTTCTGCTATTTCATCAATACTATCTTCACTTTTTACCACCAAATATTTTTCAAGTTCTGTATCTGTAAAATAATGATTATTATCTCCCACAATACAAGGAACGCCTGACTCTAAACTTTCAAGTGGTACCATAGGGGCACACTCAGTAAACGTAACATATAAATTAACTGTATTTTTACTCATTCTCTCAATTAATTCTTCCCTTAATACAGAGCCTGTATTACTTTCCTCCGAACATTTTATATTCATCAGTTTACAGTAACTTTTAAAAAGAGGAGTAGCAGGAACAGAATCAACAATAAGATCAGGACTCACAATACTACATGCACTAAGTTGATTATATGTATTCTTTTCCCATCTATCACCTGAAGAATAAATTCCAACCCTTATACTCTTATCATTTTTACCCTTCCTCATCTTTTTAGATTTAATTGAATTTACTGTATTCATTACAAAACAAGATCGATACCCCTTTAAAGAATAAAACTTCGCCATACTTTCCTTTAAAAAGCCAATACTTGTTACAATTCCTCTCTTCTCCAAATCCAAAATACTTTCTAAAAAGTGTTCTTCATCTCTATTAACAAATAAGCTATGACTTCCATGCCACATAAATTTGATAATCATGTTTTGATTCTTCTCTTTTATCTTCTCAGAAAGTGTTTTGTATCCATGTGCTTGTGTTGCAAAGATCACCTGTTTAATGTTATTTTCCACGATAGCTTGAGATATATCTTCAATTGCTTTCTCATTAAATAATTCATTTAATGAAATCGTATTTTTCAAAATTTCTTGAGTGGCATTTGTGATTCCAACACACTCTGGATTATAAAAAACAATGTAACTGCTTTTTTTATACTTTTCTATTTCTTCACATACTCTTTTTACATCTTTTTTAGGATATTTAAAAATAGTGAACACTTTTTTTACATGTCTATTCATCATCACATCTCCCTACATCCTTAAAAACTCTTTTACGCTCTCAATACTTGTTTTATCATATTCTTGTTTCCACTCTTTATATAAATCAAGTATCTCGTCTTTATGTTCTAAAGCTTGTTTCATCTTCTCGTATATTGCAATCACGTCATCTTCTCTTTCAACCACAAGGAAATCATATAATTTTGTACCATTAAAATAATGATGATTATTACCAGTCAAGCAAATCGTTCCAGCCTCCATACTCTCAATTGGAAGCATTGGAGCACATTCAGAAAAAGTAACATATATATTAATATCATTTTCAGCCATTTTTACTAATAATTCTTCTCTTTTAATATGAGATGTACTACCTACTGTTTTTAATCCATTTTTAGCAGCAGTAGCTTGTACTTCATACCTTAGTGGTACAAGTTCAAGAACTGCATTATCAAATAAAGATGTAGCCATAACCTGGTTATACGTATTCTTTCTCCAATCAGTACCAGCAGAATAAAGACCGACATTGATGTTTCCGTCATTTTTCTTTTTAGCTTGTTTCAATCTTGCATTAATTTCATCTGTAAAATTGACAGTATTCTTGATGAATGCAGCTCTATATCCTTGGGCTTTATAAAAGTTAACCATGCTTTCTTTACAGGTTCCCATGACATCAATAATACCTTTTTTATGAAGTTCAATTACCATAACATTTGTTTCCCAATTAATTTTTTCTATTACCTGAGAATGACTTCCATGCCAAAAGCTCTTTATCTTGATATTCTTATTCTTTTCCTTAAGCTTTATTGCTATTTTGTCCCAACCATAGTCAAAAGCACTAAATATCACTTGAGAAACTCCGGTATCAATAATCTTATTTACAATTCTTTCTACATTAGAATCCAGATATACTTCTTCTAAAGGCAATAAATTTTCAAATAATTCTTTTGTTGCACTGGTAACACCAAGCCATCTTGGATTATGTATGATAATATACTCTATTGGTAAACTTTTGCCTTGTTTTTTGTGATTGATTTTTATATACTCATCTAAAACTTCTAAAGTTTTATCAATATTTGGATCCTCTTTGACATTAAAATGCTTCTTAATATCCTGTGTTAATAAATATTTTTTATATCCAACACTATTTCTTACAGTGCTTAGCATACTTAAAAAATATTGGTATGAAGATGGTCCAACCTTTCTTAATACTCCCATTTTTGATTTTATTTTACCTGGAACTTTAGCATTTTTATTATAATATAATGCTTTGGTATTATCAGAAAAAGTTTTACCTTGTTTTTCATAATCTATAGGATAAAAATAATCGTATGGATAAATAAGGTTATTTCCATCAAATTTTATCAGTCCATTAAAGTTATGCCTTAAGTCCTGATCCAAAAGTTTTGAAAAAATATCTGTTATATTATCATATTCATTTTTTTCTATCTCATCTAAAATACTTTTTATCAATTTATTTTTCTTGTTTTTTACCCATATTAAGTTAGTAGATATGCTTTGAACATCATTAAATGCTATAAAAAATTCATTTGTAAAAAAATTTTCTAGGCTACTAATAAATTCAAAATCTCCTTCTATTAATAGTCCACCGTTTTCATATAAATATTGAAATTTTAAATAATCATTGTATAGTTTATTTTCTAAATTAAGTTTACATATATTAGCTATATTTTCAATATCTTTTCCAATACATTTTAGTTCCTTATCTTTAAAAAAGCAATGATATCTTTTTTCAAATTTTTTATCGGAATCAAAAAAACCAACTTTTATATTATCTTTCATAATAACAAATCCTTTTCTAATTAAATGAATAGAAAGCTTAACCTTGCTCTTTTATATACTCATCAAGAACTTGATTTACATCCCCATCCATTCTTATTCTACCTTCTTTTAACCAAATTGCCCTATCACAAAATGATTTTACTTGTGAGATATTATGAGAAACAAACACCATTGTTTTTCCTTGTTTCTTTAATTCTTGCATCTTATTCAAACACTTTGCTTGGAAATGAGCGTCCCCTACTGCAAGTATCTCATCAATTAAAAGTACATCAGCTTGAACATTTACTGCAATAGAGAAAGCAAGTCTCATATACATTCCAGAAGAATATGTTCTAACAGGTGAGTCAATAAACTTTCCAAGTTCAGAAAATTCTATTATTTTATCTATTATTTTGTCAACATCTTTTCTTCCAAGCCCATACATAGAGGCATTAAAATATATATTTTCTCTACCTGTAAAATCAGTATTAAATCCTGCGCCAAGTTCAAGCAAACTTGAAATTTTTCCTTTTATGTCGATTGTTCCTTTTTCAGGATAAATGATTTTAGTCATTAGTTTTAAAAGTGTAGATTTACCACTTCCATTAACACCAATTAGTGCTACTGTTTGTCCTTTATTTATTTCACATGAGATATCATGTAACACTACATGCTTTCTTTTCTTATTTCTTTTTAAATTTCCAAGTTTTTCTTTTAAAAAATATGCTTTATCTTCCCAAATCACAAATTCCTTAGTCAGATTTTGTACTTTTATGACTACATCATTTTCTTTTTTATTTTTATTTCTCTTAGCCATCATCTATACCTCCTCAGCAAAACGTCTTTGTAATTTAGCAAATACTAAATAGCCTAACACAAGAGCACCTAAAGCAATTAATACAGTGATACCAAGACTAGATAAATCTGGTAATTTTTGATTGTATAAAATATCCTGATAAGCAACCATAAGCCTTGTCATAGGATTCCACATATAAATACTTTGATACTTTTCTGGTACCATAGTTACACTATAAAGTATTGGTGTAGCATACATCCATATCATCATAATTGGATTCATCATATATAGGACATATCTAAAATAAACATTTACATAACTTAAAAAGAATATAAGTCCTAAATTAAATATTGCCTGTATTAATATTATTACTGGTAAAAATAATGCTGTCCATGATATACCAACACCTGATACAAGTAAAGCAATAAAAATAATTACAGCACTACATAAGTAATTAAATAAATTACTAATAACAGTTGCAATTGGCAATATCTCTCTTGGGAAATATACTTTTTTTAATATACTAGCATTATTACTTACACACGATGACCCCATAAATATACTATTTTGGAAACAATTCCAAGGCATAAGACAAATAAACAAATATATTGGATAATTTTCTATATCATTTCTAAATACAATTGAAAATACTACTGAATAAACAAGTAGCATAAATAATGGATTTAATAAGGTCCATAAAAATCCTAAAACAGAACCTTTATATCTTCCTCTAATATCTTGTTTGACTAATGTATATAACATATGTCTATATCTATAAATTTCTTTAAATTTTTCAATCAGTTTCATATCCTTCTCCTTCTTTTAAACAACTTTTTATTTTACCCCTTACAAACTGCTATTTTTCAAGTATTTTTAATACATCACCACCTTCCCAGATTATATCATACTATTATGATTTTTCAAAGCTTTTTAGTAAAAAACAGACAAAAAAATAAATAACATGAATCATCATAATTCATGTTATTTATTTATATTATTTTAAAAGGGACATAAATTCATTTTCAATTTCTTTTACATCTTCTTCTGTTTTTCCCTCAAATCTTGCTGTAATATTTGGACCCGTATTAGAGGCTCTGACCAAAGCCCAGCCATTATCAAATTCTGCCCTTACTCCATCAATATCATTGATTTTATATTCTTGCATTCTACAATAAGATTTGACTTTCTCAATCACTTTAAATTTTTCCTCATCACTTGATTTGATAACAATCTCTGGTGTAGAATAATATTTATTAACACCTTCTAATAAACCATCTATGTCCTTATCAGTATGAGATAAAACCTCTATCAATCTTAATCCTGCATAGATACCATCATCTATATTTGGCCATTTATCATTGAACCATACATGACCTGAAAGTTCATTTCCAAAAGCAAAATTTCCTTCTCTCATTTTAGCTCTCATGTATGAATTTCCCGTTCTATAACATACTGGATTTCCTCCAAGTCTTATGATTTCATCTGCTAGTGCTTTCGTACATTTTACATCAAATAACGCATTTTTATTGGATACTTTACTCATAATATCACGCCAAATAATAATTGCATAAAAATCAATAAATATCATTTTACCTTTATTATCTATAATACCTACTCTGTCTCCGTCTCCATCTATTCCAATACCAATATCTGCCTTTTCTTCAAGTACTTTTTTCTTTAATGCTTCATTATTTTTTTCGACACTTGGATCTGGATGATGATTTGGAAAATCAGGATCTGAATCACAAAAGATTGGTACATATTCAATATTTTCAAACATGTCAAACACATCTTTTATAATAATAGAGCCAGTACCATTTCCTGCATCGATTACTGCTTTAATTTTTCTATCACCAAGGCTGATAGAACTTCTAATTAAATTTAAATAATCTTCCCTTACGTCAACATTTTCTACTTTACCATCACCTGAGTAAAAACTACATGCCTCGGTAAACGTTCTAAAGTCTTGTATCATTTGTCCACAAGCATTTCCGAAATCATCAAAGGCCATTTTAAAGCCATTATATTCTTTTGGATTATGACTTGCAGTAATCATAATTCCAGGATCTATTTCCAAATGTTTTTGTGCAAAATAATACATTGGAGTTGTAACAAGTCCTAAAAACTTTACATCAACCCCAGTACTCGTTATTCCCTCAATCAAAGCATCTGATAGAGGAATAGAAGACACTCTATTATCATGGCCAACTAAACATTTTGTATACCCTCTATCTTGAATATAAGTTCCAAAAGAAAGTCCAATTGTATATGCTACATCTTCTGTTAAATCATCTCCATACACTGCTCTAATATCATATCCTCTGAAGATATTAGGATTTATATTCCTATCAATTTTATATTTATTCATAACATCACCTGCCACCATTATATCATAGTTTTATTGAAATGAAAAGCCATTTTAAAAATAGAGCATATAAAAATAGAAAATGAGATAAAGTACAAAATTTTTACTCTATCTCATTTCCATTCAATATTAAGCAGGTATCGGCACCGCTATACAAATCATGTTTCCATTCCCATCGTTTGTAGCGATACACTCAACTACATCATGTCCATCAACATGTTTGATGATAGTAGCCATCTGCTCATCTGTATACTCTGAAAACAGATCCCGTGCTAAATCTTCAACGTAGTTACCATTTTTCTTGCTCACATTGATATAAACCTTTTCTGCCATTTTTGTTTTCTCCTCTTTTAAATATTAATCTTCATTTCTATTTTAATATATGTTACATTAATATTATATCATTTTTACATTTTTATGTCAACAAATTTAAAAATTAACACTACTTTCAACTATATTTTGCACCTTTTCATTTTCTTTATCTTCACTAGTCATGTTGAAATATTCATCTGTAATAGCTCTTACAACATGTGCTGTATATAGACCTTCTTCACCATGTTCTATAATAGCTACAACTGCAATTTTAGGATTATCATATGGAGCAAATCCAACAAATATTCCATTATTTGAACCAGTTGTTACCTGCGACGTACCAGTTTTTCCCCCAACTTGAATGCTACTTCCATAAAATATAGAACTTGCAGTACCTCCAGTCTCACTTGTAACAGATAACATTCCCTCTTTTACACGATTAATCAGATCTGCATCAAGTCCGATATTCTTAGCTTCAAAGTCTACTCCTGTAAACTTTTTAGAATACTCAATTAATTCTCTAAGGGAAATTTCTTCTCCATCGCTTTTTTCTACTTTCTTGATAATAGATACTTTATTTAGATTACCACCATTTGCTATTGTTGCAATATAGTTTGCAAGTTGAATTGGCGTATAGGCATTATATGACTGCCCAATAGCTGCAGATAAGGTATCACCTAAGTACCATCCACTATCCGGCTTGTTTTCTCCAGCAATAACGCCAGAAGATTCTTGGCTAAGTTCTATTCCTGTTTTTTGTCCCAGTCCAAATAACTTGGCGGTACTGACAATTTCATCAATTCCAATTCTTCTTCCAACTTCATAAAAATAACAGTTACATGAACCTTTTATAGCTCCTGCCAAATTGATAGCTCCATGAGTTGTACCATTATATGTATATAGCCAACATTTTGGATGATATCCATAAGGATAAATGCCCGGATCATAATATATTTCATCCGGAGTAATTCCATTTGATTTAACCCCTGCAATACCAACCAGCATCTTATAAGTAGACCCGGGAGAATAAATACCTGAAATGGCTCTATTTAACATAGGGTTTGTTTCATCATTGATAATTTTATTCCAGTTTTCTGTTGAAATGCCTCCAACAAAATCATTTATTTCATAAGTAGGATAACTTGCCATAGCAAGCACTTCACCAGTTTGAACATCTAAAACTACCACCGCACCGGCATTGGTATCTTCTATAGGTTCTCCTGTTATCTCACCACTCTTAAGTCTATTTATTGTGTCCAATAATGCATTTTCTGCAACAGCTTGAAGCCTATAATCAATTGTTAGCGTTACATTATTTCCTGATATGGCATCCTTACTATAGGTCTCAGATGAAACATTTCCTTTGGAATCTGTGATAACTTTTTTTTCGCCATCTTCTCCCCTTAAATATTTTTCAAAAGATTCCTCGATTCCTGATTTTCCAATAATGCTATTTAAAGTATATCCTTCTTCTTTTTTATTTGCATATTCAGTACTATTTATTTTACTAACATATCCAATTACGTGTGCTGCCACGGTTCCATTAGGGTAATATCTTTTCGGAACAGTAACGATATTGATACCATACAGCTCGCTTTTTGATTCCTCAATTTGTGCAACAGACTTGTCTGATATATCTTTAGCAATCAACGCACTATTAAATAAAGAGTATCCATTTAAGTTTCCCTCGTATTTTACCTCTATGATTTTAATTTGCATTGTTCTATCTTCTATACCCTCTAAATCATATTTTTTTATATAATAATCAATGACTTGTTCAAAATTAAGAGAAGTATCTATGTTTACAGATTCTTTCCATTTTATTTCTTTTTCTTCATCAGAAAAATTAAAGCCAGACAAATCCTCTTTAATTGGAAAAGTAGAATATATTTTATCACCATTTGACTCTAAAATTTCAATGAGTTTTTTAATAGAGTCATTTTGCTCATATGCTTCTACTCTTACCTTATATAATTCAACGTTATATGATAATTTATTGGTTGCAAGTACAATCCCATTTCTATCGTATATTTCACCACGAGATGCAGAAACAGTTTCAGTTCTAACCATTCTTTTTTCTGCCTGTTCCCTATAAGTTGATCCTTCTAGTATTTGTAAATTAAAAAGTTGAAGTATAAATATTCCAGAAATAATTAGAATGATAATGGACATAACAAGTTCTCTATTATTAAAAAAGTCCATTATTTTTTCAAATATTTTTTTTAACATCAATACCTCCTTTTTATCTCATACATATTTGATTCATCATCAACACTTTTTGCAATTTTATAAATGAGTTCATATATCACATATACAATAATAATATTGAGCACGGAACTCATAAACATTTGCTTGATTAAATAAAATATACTACTATAAGATCCCGTTACTACAGTATAAGCAATATACTGTATTGCCTCAAAAATAATCACTGCAATTAAAGTGACATATACAAGAGACAATTTATTCTCCTTTCTATAATTATAATTTAAAAATCCGATCGTCATACCAGTAATGGTATAAGCTATCGTAAATATACCATAAGTATTGCCAAATAAAATATCTGTAAGAATTCCAATCAAAAAGGAAAAGATTCCTCCAGTATAAAGTCCAAACCAAAGGCTTACCACAATTACAGATATCAATATTAGATTTGGTTTTGTTCCAAACAATGTATGATTATTGATTACAAATAATTGCAACATATAGATTACTACAATTATCAAAAAAATATAAATAGTTTTTAACGTTTTTTTCAATGTTTCATCATCCCATCTAATTTATAATTACTCCAACTTCTGATACTCTTCTAATATCAACATTAGGTTCTACGATTGCATATCTACCAATATCATTCTTCTTATTTACTACCTCTATTATTTTTCCAACAGGAATAGAGCTTGGATACATCGAACCTAGTCCTGAAGTATATAGCACATCTGATACTGCAATTTCAGTATCTAGAGGTATATAAGTAAGTTTTAGTTTATTTTCAGATTTCAGTTCTAAGTCTCCTTTCAACATTGCAGGTTCGTTGATAGTACTAACCGTAACGCTAACAGAAGATGTTGGATCTAATATTGTTGTTACAACACTACTATCCTCATTTACAGCCGAAATATACCCTACAAGTCCCTTCTCATGTACCACAGCTTGTTTTAATTTCACTCCATCTTTGGAGCCTAAATTAATGGTAAAAGTTTGTGTCCAATTATCATGCTCTCTAAAAATCACATTTCCAAGTTTAATATCAAAATGCTGATATTCCTTACTAATATTTAACATATTTTTTAAAGAGACATTTTCATCTAATATTCTTTTACTCTCTAATGCTTGTAACTTTAATTCTTCATTTTCCTGTTTTAAGGCTTCATTTTCAGCAAGGATACTTTCTGAATCTTTGAATAAATTATTTACTCCAGAAGTAGTTCCAGTACAAATATCATATAGGAAAGTAATTGGTTTTGAAATGATAGTAGACAGTTTATTTACAATCACATTAGAACTATTTCTAAAAAAGAAGGCAACAAACATAATCATAAATATAAAAAATACTATGACAAATATTATTCTTTTTTTATTGTTACTTTTTTCTTCATTAAAATTATATCTATAATTCATCAAATTCTCCTAATTATCTTTCTTTGTTTTTACAGCTTTTTTTAACACCTCAATACTATCAAGAGACATTCCAACACCACGTATTACACACTCACTTGGATTTTCCGCAAAATACACTGGCATTCCAGTCTCATTACTAATAAATCTATCTAAATTTTTAATTTGCGAACATGCACCAGAAAGTACAATTCCTTTAGCCATTATATCTGCGGCAAGTTCTGGTGGTGTTTGCTCCAGTGTTAGCTTGATAACTCTCATGATCTCATTTAAAGAATCACTCATAGCAAGTCTTATGTCCTCTGTAGTTACCGTGATTGTCTCTGGAAGACCTGTTGTTAAATTTCTTCCCTTAATATTAACTTTTTCCTCTGTCATAGCAGAAGTAGCAGCGCCTATTTGTTTCTTTACTTCTTCAGCTTCTCCCTCTCCAATGATGACATTAAATGTTCTCTTTATATATTCCACAATATCTTTATCTAATTTTTCACCTGCAACTCTAATAGAGTGTGATACTACAATGCCACCAAGAGATAAAACTGCCATTTCACTCGTTCCACCACCTATATCGATAATCATAGAGCCTTCTGGTTGTTCAACCTGTATTCCAGCTCCAATTGCCGCTGCCATAACTTCTTCCATTAAGTATACGTCTTTTCCAGCCTTGTATGCTACACCTTCCACAGCTCTTTCTTCCACATCAGTAATCTCTGATGGAATGGAAATAACAATTCTTGGTCTAGAAAATAAACTTTTTGGTATCACTCTTGAAATAAGTGTTTGAATTAGCATTTTTGTAGCTCCAAAATCTGCTATCACGCCATCTTTTAATGGCTTTAATGCAACGATATTATCAGGAGTTCTCCCAAGCATTTCTTTTGCCTGGTTTCCAACTGCAAGTACTTCACCAGTTATTTTATTAATAGCCACTACCGTTGGCTCTGAAAGTACGATTCCCTTACCTCTCACATGAATTCTTATATTAGATGTTCCTAGATCTATTCCTACGTCTTTTGATATAACTCCCATATTTTCCCCACCTTTTCAATTAAAAATATTTTTCTTCCTTTAAACTAATATATTGATTATTTGCAATAATGATATGATCCAATAATTGTATTTCAAAAATATTAGCATATTCTTTGATATTCTTTGTAAATCTTATATCTTGTTTGCTTGGAACAATACTACCACTCGGATGATTATGAACAAGTATGATAGAAGATGCCATTTGTTTAAGAGGCTCAGCAAATAATTCTTTGATACCAATATGAATTCTATCATTTCCGCCAATAGCATTTGTCACAATCGATATAATATTATTTTGTTTATTTAGTAAGATCGTTTTCAAGCACTCTTGCTTTTGTCCAATATATTCATTCACCAATAGTTTAAAAACATCAGATGGTGAAATAATTTTTTCCTTTTTAATACTATATATATTAGAGATTCTTTTTGAAAGCTCAATTACTGCTTGTATTTGAATTGCTTTGACTCTTCCTATTCCTTCAAATTCCTTTAATTCTTGAAGTGAAAGACTTGTTAAATATTCAAGATCTGATACATTTATTTTATCAGGCTTTCCTTTCAACATATTTTGTGCAATTTGTAAACAATTTAATCTTGTTGTTCCATTTTTTATGATAATTGCCAAAAGTTCTGAATTTGTCATAACGGACGGGCCATGTAGTTCCAACTTTTCATAAGGCCTATCACTCATTGGTAAATCGATTATAACTTAATCCATCCTGTTATTACTTTTCCAATAAAGGCAAATAGTATCATACCAATTACTCCGCCTATACTTACCTTACACCATATTCCAATTGTAAATTGTAGAAAACTCAAATCAACTGTAAGTGGTGTTTTAAGTCCAATTTCTCCTCCAATAGATAACCAACTTAACATTCTAACTCCTGATACTGCCTCTCCAAAGGCGATTCCTACAATCATACCTAGTACACAAAATACTATTATCATTACTCTTCTCATATGTTTTCCCCCTCAAAATTTTATCTTTTGTTATATTAGTTTACTTTTTGTATAATATATGAAATATCATCTTGATATATCAATTGATACTCCGCATGTTCTAATATATTTTTAGCCAAATTAGAGCTCTTTCTAATAAACAAGTATTCGATATCATATTTTTCTAATAATTTGATATAATTTCCAGAACAATTATTTATTTTAATATAATCAATTCCAATATCATTTTCCTTGCCACTATATTCTTTCGTGTAAAGATCCGCTCTTGAGTCAATGAATACCTTGATATCATGAAACATCATTAAACTTCCCCAAGTATATTCATTAAAGATTCTCTTATCTTTTCCTATATTATTCTCTATATATTCTATTGCTTGTAAAGGATATTTATCCTCTGGCAAAAAACTAGTATTTTCGTTATTTAATGCTGATGCTGTAGCCATTCTTACTAAAACTAATACTGTCACAAAAGTAAATGTAGCCTTTACTAATTTTTTCCCTCTCTTTTGTAAATCTTTATATATCAAATTCATGAGTTTATCAACTAAAGACTCTACATATGGCAAGCAAGTAACACTACATATAATTAACAGTGAAAAATGTCTAAGAGACATCAGTGTCATAAATAACGTACCAAATAAAAGTAAAAAATGATGTAATTTTATTTTTTTGTCAGTAAAGATAAAAGTGAATATAAATATTGCAAAATAGGCAGCTATAATAACGCCACATGGATTCTTTAAACTAAATGGCTGAAACTCAGATATATAATTATTAATAAAATTATTCGATAGCGTTTTAAATCCATAGGTAATAGCATCCATTCCAAAAGGATTTAAAAATATGACTAACATCCCAATCAAAATAGGGATTAATAAAGATAGACTTACTTTTTTTACCTTCTCATCATATTCAATTTTAGATACTTTTATCTTCAAAATATTTAAAAAATATACTCCTAAAATAATAAAATAAAATGGTACCACACCTGCATGAATGTTGATTAATATCAGCGGTATGATTGATAAAATAATTAAGTATCTCTTTTTATTACACTTTACAAACTTTTCTATGACAAGTATTTCTAGCAAAAAGAATATATAACTATACATTTGCGCTCTAATAGATAGAAAACTTTGCATAAAATAAATTTCAAAAAATACTAATACATAAGCCAAACTTTTCCTATTTAAGAAATTCAGGTTAAGTCTATAAAAAAGTACTGCTATTAGCACTGTCAGCAAAAGACCTAATATATATAAACCATTATATCCAAAATAGTGATACACCAAATATGTCACTATATTGACTCCTAAATGCTGGGCAATATAATTCATATCTTCATGAATGGAAAAATGATCTTCTTTTACGATCCCTTCTGATAAATACTTCTCACCAAGTTTAATATCAAAAAAAGTATCATTTTGAAGCTCTATTTTATATAGAGCCAAAATATATATTCCCATAAGTAAACAAAATATAACTATTTTGATAATGCTCTTATATCCTTTTTTTTCACTCATATCAACTTCTCCTTAAAGCAAAATATAATCATGCTTATTATATAACTTTTTACTTCATTTTTCAATACAAAAAATTAAAATATAAAGTTTAATCATCTCAATAATTTTTTATTTTCTGGGCATGCCAAGTATATCAAGCTGCCCGTTGACATAATTATGTAAAATGTGTTATAATTTTATTATGTATGATTTCAGCTATCTTTATTAATATAAAATATGGAGGAAAGTATATGAATAGAAGACATTTATTCTTGAGCGTATATTATGTATTATTCTGCTTTGTGACCAATGAAAACTTTTTTATTCCTGATAACCATGCCAAACTCTTTTTTAAAAATGATTCATTCTCGTTAAAACTTAGCTATAACAGACTTTATACAATCATAAGAGAATATGCACAAGGAATCTCTTTTGACGAGCAAAAATTTATCCAAGAATTAAAAAGTTTAGAAAAAAGCAAAAGAAATTCTTACAGAAAACTAAAGCGGAACTTATTCCAATATTTAAATGCTGAAGACATCTGTACACACGATATTGACCTTTTTGGATGTATCTATAAACTTAATCATGGATTTGATTTAAAAATAAATGATCAATTTATGATTGGAATTGTAGACTTTTTATCCACTGAATTTGACAATATCATATTAAAGGAAAATATGGCCATACAAATTAGCAGCTTTAAAAAGTTTACTGTAGGTCAAATGCCAGATATGGGTTATGTTTATACTTCAGAGAATTTTAAAAGTGATCTCATCCGTTTGGAAAATGCGGGATATATTACACGGGATGACACTTATTTTTATTTTACGGAAAAATTTGTTGAAGCATACAAAAAATCCTTTTTTTATGAATTTGATGATTCTGTCAAGCATAAATTTGGGATAAAACTACTAGTAGCATAATAGTAAAAGAGGAAAAAGTACTTTTCCTCTTTTATTTTATAACTCCGTATAGTAAATCTTCATCTATATTTTCAATATTGACATTGATACACTCGCCTACATATCTTTTTTCTCCTCTTACTCTTACTTTTATATAATTTTTTGTATATCCATATAAAAAGCCATCTTGAAAAGATTCAAATAAAACTTCAATATTTTGACCAATATATGACTTCATGTATTCTTCTTTTTGAAATTTAGCAAGTGATATTAATTCTTCACTTCTTCTTTGAGCGATTTTTCCCTCTACCTGATTTTCCATAGTAGCGGCTCTGGTCCATTTTCTTTTAGAATACTTAAAACAATGCACCTCATAAAATCCAATTTTCTTCACATTTTCTATTGTCTCTTTAAATTCATCATCTGTTTCACCAGGAAAGCCTACAATAATATCACATGTAAAAGCAACATCTGAAAAATAACATCTTATCATATCAGTAATATGAAACAAATCTTCTTTTGTATATTTTCTATTCATATTTTTTAACACATGATTGTTTAAACTTTGTACAGAAATATGAAAGTGTGGGCATAGATTCTTTATCTTAGACAACCTTATAATATTATCATCTGTTAATATTCTAGGCTCTAAAGATCCAAGTCTTATTCTTTTTAATCCATCTATACAAGAAACCCTTTCTACTACATCAATTAAAGATATGTTCTCTTCTAAATCCTTACCATAAGACGCAATCTCTATACCAACTAATACAATTTCACCTACTCCGTTTTTAACTAACATTTTAATTTCATCTAAAATGTCATTTAAATTTCTACTTCTTACTCTACCTCTAACATAAGGGATGATACAATAAGAGCAAAAATTATTGCAGCCATCCTCTATCTTAATACTCTCACGAATATTAACTCCCTGTTCCAATTGATTTGTCTGAATATATTTCTTTTGCTTTCCTATCTCCCCTATTTTATATAATATTTTGTGATCTCCCCTATGATGTGTTATATACTTTTCTACTAGTTGTACTACATCGTTTTTCTCTTGATTTCCTATTACAATATCAACATTTTTTAGGTCTTCTTTCCCTTTTATCTCTTGTGCATAGCACCCCGCAAGAACGACTATCCCACCATTTCTTTTTGCCTTACTTAAATATTGTCTTGTTTTTCTTGTAGATAGATTTGTCACACTACAAGAATTGATAATATAAATATCTGATTTTTGATCAAAATCCACTATTTCATAGCCGTTATCTATAAAGTTTTTCATCATAAGATCTGTTTCATATTGATTTACTTTACATCCCAATGTAAAAAATGCTACTCTCATCTTTTTCTCCTTTTATCTTTCATTTCTCTAATTTTTTGATTCACATCTCCATATACATAAAAGCTTCCCACTATCAAATTAACACATTTTTCATTACTTGAAAATATATTTTCTATTGCCTCTTCTAATTCTTGCATATATAAAGCTTGTCCTTCTTTTCTATATTTCATAGCGACATGATATAGTTCCTCTTTATCCACATATCTTGTCTTATCATTTCCAGATGTAAATACAAAGCTAGCACTCGTATCTTCAAGTAATATTTTTAGCATGCCTTCATAATCTTTTCTTCTTAAAATAGATACCACATATCGCCTTTTTCTATCATGATAATACATTCTGACAGATTTTTGTAAATTTAACATTGCAGGAGTATTATGTGCTCCATCATATACAACGAGCGGTTCTTTACTTAAAGTTTCCATTCTGCCTTTATGAATCACTGTAAGTAAGCCATGCCTTAAACTTGCTTCTGATACAGGGTATCCTAAATCATTGAGTATCTTTACACATTCAATACAAAGACTTGCATTATTAATCTGAATCGCTCCTTTTAAATTAATAGCTATATTTTTCAAATTTTCATAGTCAAAATACTGAAAATTTTCATCATATCTATCATTTTTGATTTTTTCTTTTGTTACTAAATGTAATGTATTATGTTTCTTACAACATACTGTTCGAAATACATCATCTACCTCTTTTGTATTCTCAAAAACTACAGTATTTGAGTTTTCTTTTATGATTCCAGCCTTTTGATAAGCAATCTCACTTAAAGTATTTCCTAAAAGATGCATATGATCAAATCCGATGGATACAATAACAGATATAAGTGGGTTACTAATAATATTCGTGCTGTCATAAATTCCACCAAGTCCTGTTTCTAAAATCACAAAATCTACATTTTTTCTATAAAAATATAAAAGAGCCATGATGGTTTCAAGTTCAAATAAAGTGATCTTTGCCTCCACTTTTTCGTTATGCTCTTTTATTTTAGGCTCTAATTCTTCTATCATGTCTGACATTTCTTGGTCAGATATATCAATGCCATTAATACTAATTCTCTCATTATATTTTACAAGATGTGGCGACAAAAACTTACCAACTTTATATCCTTCTGAGCAAAGTATATTGCTGATCATTTCTGTACAGCTGCCCTTTCCATTCGTACCAGCTATATGGATAAATTTCATCTCTTTTTGAAAGTTATGATATTCTTCCATAAAATATTTCATTGTATCCAAAGATAGTTTTCTTGTTCCCCCAAAAAAATTACTCAAATAATTTTCTATATCTATCATAAGAATTCCTCCTAAGTTTGCTTAGTTATATTTTAATATTTTTATTACAATATTTGAACTTTTTGTTCTTCGTATTTCATTTCCAACTCTTAATTTTCCACATTTTTTAAAAGAAATAACATCATCTTTTTGGATCAAAGTATTGGGCTGAAAAATATTCTTATCATTGATGAAAAGATCCCCTTTTATAATCTTTTCTTTGGTTTCGCGTCTGCTAAGGCAATATACCTCACTCAAAAGTGCATCAACTCTAAATGAAGGAATCATACATTCCTTTTCAATCAATGAAACAGATAAATTCTTTACCTCATCAGACATCAAGTCGATTGGTTCTACTTTTACTTCTTGTTTTCCGACACTGATTAGATTCATTAAAAAGAATTCTTCCATATTTTTCATGCAAAAAAAATATGCTCCAGCATGATCTAAAATAATGTCACCAATCAGCTCACGCCTAACCCCAAGAGAATAGATAGCACCCATATAATCCCTATGAAGAACTTTACTATTTCCAAAGGGCTCTATTTTTAAACACGAAACATGCTCTAAAAATACTCTTTCTGTATCCAAGTATTCTGGTACAAAAGCAATATTTTTCTTCTCAACATAGTCATTTGCACTAAAGACGACATATTTTACATTAAAAAAATCTAGTATTTTCTTAGCAATGTATAGTTCATTTAAGTTTAAAAAATTAGTAAATGATAAAGTATTTGATCTTTCAAACTTAATTGCTTTATCTAATATACTAGACATCAATATTCTCTCATCCTTATCTTTTATAGAAGCAAGTAAATTGCTCTTTGCTTTTTTATCTATCATCATTAAGTTCCTCTAATAGAATTATATCAAAAAAAGATAAGTTTAGCAACAAGCAGTGCCTTCTTTACGATAAAAACAACATTTTTTAAGAGCAGAACTCAATTTGAATTCTGCTCTTATAGCATTACTGTTTTCTTCTATTTTCAATATATTCACAAATTATTTTTACGATCTTATCATTACCAATTTCACAATTTAGACATAAATCATAATTTTCTTTCTTGCCCCAAGATCTATTTGAAATTACTTCATAGTACTCTGATCTTGCCTTATCAGAATTTAATACAAACTTCTTAGCCTCTTTATCATTATCTTTATAGATTTCTTTTACTTTATTAATTCTATATTCTAAGGGTGCATATAAAAATATCTTAATTAAATTTGGATAATCCTTTAATATATAATCGGCACCCCTACCAACAATGACACAGTTGTTTTCTGAAGCAATCAATCTAATTGTTTCTGATTGCTTAATAATTGCATCCTTTTCTGCATCTAAGGATAAATAGAACTTATACAACTCATCCTCTGTATAATTATTTTCAACTAAAGAATGTGTTATTGCAAATTGCTTAATTTCTTCTTTATCATAAAATTGGATACCTAAATTTTCGGCAACTTGTCTAGCAATTTCTTTTCCATTTGTTCCATGTTCACGAGAAATAGATATGATTAATTTTTCATCTGTTTGAGAATTCTCTTTTGTTACCTTTATGCCCTCTATCTTTTCATGATATGATTTCTTCAAAATAAATACAGAAATAATTGCTGTTAACGCTTCTGCTATTGGGAAAGTCCACCAAACAATATTTGTAACATTATCAGATAAAGTAAATAAATAAGCAATTGGAAATACAAATACTACAAGTCTTAGCAAAGATATGAGCAAAGGCCTTAATGCATATCCTAAAGATTGTAAAATTCCTTGTACTGCAACTGAAAATCCCATAAATATATATCCAATACTTGCAATTCTTAAAGCGATTGCACATATTGTAATAATTTCAGTTGTACTTCCCCCAGTAAGACCAAATAAATTTGCCAACGGTTTAGCAAAAAGTTCAAAAAGTAATGTTAAAATCAATGTAACGATAAAAGTATCTATGATTCCATATTTAATACAATCATTTATTCTTTCTTTATCTTTCATACCATAATTAAATGATAAAATTGAAATGATCGTATTTGATAAACCAAATGCTGAAAATAACGCAATTTGCTGAATCTTATAATAAATTCCAAATGATCCTACAAGGATTGTCGGATCTGCATGTGATAAGCCAAGTATAGCATTCATTCCAGCCATCATGACTGATAGTAAAGCCTGCATAATAGCAGCAGAAATTCCTATTTTATAGATTCCTTTAATCAATCCAAATTCTGGTTTCATATATTTCAAATTTCCATTAATTTCCTTATTCAAGATATAATGAAATATCATAGCAAGTATCAATGATACAAATTGCCCAATAATAGTAGCCCAAGCAGCACCGGCTACTCCCATATGACAAGGATAAATAAATACATAGTCCAAAACAATATTTACAACTGCACCTGAGATTTGAGCAATTGTAGAAAGCATTGTTTTTCCTGTTGATTGTAAAAATCTTTCATAAACAGTATAACCTATTGCGCCTAGTGAAAAACAACAACAAATTTGTAAATATGTGGTTCCTAAAGAAATGACCTCACTATTTCCCCCTGCAAATAATGAAATAAACCATTCTGAGCCAAATGCTCCAAATAGTAAGAATACAATAAAGATACAAATGCTCAGAAATATACCATTTCCTGCTACCTTATTGACTTTTTCATGATTCTTTTCTCCTAAACTCTTAGACAGTAGCGCGTTTAGACCAACGCCTGTTCCAACCCCTATTGCAATAATTAATATTTGTATTGGAAAAGCAAGAGTTAATGCCTGATTTGCAATAGCTCCACTCTCACCCATATTCGCTACAAAAATACTATCAACTACATTATATAGCGCTTGTAAAACCATTGATATAATCATTGGCAGTCCCATCTTCCAGAATAATTTTTTCATGGGCGCATCTGCCATTTTATTTCTTTTAGTTTCTTCCATAATAATCTTATTCCTCCATTCTCCGATATATTTTTACTCATTATTTTAAATGAAAACATATGATATGTTAAATTAAATTTTAAAATTAAAAATCAATTGAATCAAAATCCCTTTTATTCTATTTGCCTCCTTCCACTAAGAATCATATCCACTTTCCTATTTCTGACCTTCTCATTCATTTTAGGTCAAAAAATATGTGTAAATCACAACTCAATTGGATTTACACATTTTTGTTACACATTGATTATTCATCATATTAATTCTATTTATAAACCGAATATAATTATACCACTTTTTTTTCAAAAATGTAAGTCATTTTTTTAAAATTTATCAAATTTTAGTCAAAAATGAACATTGATATATATAGCATAATATACATTCCTATTGGTATACATAGATATGTTATAATGCCTACTATTCCTAATTTTAAATAATTCATTGCCTTTTTCTTATTCTTTTTTAGATTTACCACGCATAATATCATTCCTACTATCAGTATCATAAATGTAATGATAACCGGTGCATCATGAATCAAAAATGCAGAAAAGTTAAATCCTCATATATTATATCAAAAACATTATTAGTTCAATTAATGTGTTGTTATTACATATACTCTCACTAAAAAGAATATATAAAAGACGATAAAGATGAGAAGATATATCATTACTCCCGCAATTCCTGATTTTAAATAATCAAGAGCTATCGTTTTATCCTTTTTTACATTCATAAAATATAGTATGATACCTACTATTGGTATGATATAAGATATTATTTTTAATGCCTTACTAGCATTATTTCCTATACGTTTTAATACAAATAACAATCCTATTATAAAAATGATCAAATAAATTGCTATTCTAATATAATATGACACTGGTGTTGGTAGTGAAGATATTGGAACAGAAGTACTTAAATCCGGTCTTGTAAAAGTTATATTATTCATAATCATTCCCCCTTATAAAATACATCTAACTAATTAAGTTTTTTTCTCTTGAAATCTGATCTTTTAAATCCCCCTCCTTTTAAATTAATTATGATATCCAAAAATTTATATAAAATAAGTATTTCATACCTATATGTTTCCTTATAAAAGGACATCTAATATTAGATGCCCTCTCGATATTAGTGATCCCATGGAGCCTGCATTAATTGTATTTCCAACAGTAATCCACATAAAATCATCAGGTGAAGTCCAACCTGTAGAAACATATAAGAGATTTCCATTACTTCCTCCCTCAGAATAACCAATAATAACATACATATGGCTATTTGCTAACATCAAAACCGGATACCCTTTATTAATATCCCGTTTAACATCACTAAACAAATTAAGCCAATAGTGTTGATCCCCCACCTATAGGAGAATAATATATTTGCCACAGCTGTTGGACCACAAAAATTACCATTTTTTACTCCTTGTTAAAACATTAATACTGGATAAATATCAGTATTTTCAATATTATGTAAAAAAACTACAGTCTCACTTCTACCAACAGAATTACTCTTGTCATTAACAAACATAACTTCATCTTTCATAGGCAAATTCTCCTTTCTATGAAATAGTCAAATAATTATTTTGACATATTAGATTATGTATGATAATATTGTATCAATCAAAATTTTACATAGCAATAAAACTAGAAAATTTTGGAAAAAATTGGAAAGCTTTGGAAAATTTTGCATAGTAAGAGGGATAAAAATGTTAAAAATTGTAATAATAGATGATAATTATGAATATATAGAATCATTATTTAATATCATTGCATCTAATAAATTAAAAAAATTTGAAATTTTAGGAATATTCTCTGATGGAAAAAAAGCACTAGATTATATTCTAACTGAGAATATAGATGTTATTTTATTGGATTTAAATATGCCAAACTTCAATGGAATAGAAATGATCGAAAAATTACAAAATTCTGATATAAAATCAAAAATAATAACAATGACAGCAGATAGTTCATTCATGATTAAATTAATCCAAAAAAACTTAATAGTATATAGAAGTTTTATAAAACCTTTTGATATTAAACATTTAATTTATATTCTAAATGAGTTAGAAACAAGCTCCTCATCAACTATAAGGGATTCAATAATTAATTTACTTAACAATTTTCATTTTAATAAAAATACAATTGGATATTTGTATATTATTGATTGTTTGGAGTTATGCATCAAAAATAACTACCATGCAATGCCAAAATCAAAGGCAATCTATGAAAAGATTGCCAATATACACAATAATAACTATTTAAAAATAGGATGGAATATTGATAAATCCATAAAGGCAATGAATCGATTTACAACAGATGAGATAAAGAATAAATTTTTTCAAAATGATAAGATGCCATCTACCAAAAGTTTTATCAACTGTATGCTAAATAATCTGTATTCAAAAATATAGCAGATATAAAAGTTGAACTAAATTAAAATCATTTAGTTCAACTTTTAATTTATTTACATAAGTAAAAAGCATAATATCATAACACTAAAAATGTGAGAACATAACATATGCATCATTTTGATATACGCAGTTCTTTACTATACTATTCCATCTTTTTAAAATACTGCTCTAATATATTTTTTACTTCCTCAATATCATCTGTTCTATTTACTAAATCTTTTATCTTAGTACTTCCAGAAAGACCTTTTAAATACCAAGCAATATGTTTTCTCATCTTAAGCATTGCCTGTCTTGGATTTTCTTTATCATAATCTAGTGATTGATTGATATGTTCTAATATTATACAATATCTTTCTTCCATTGATGGTATATAATCTTGTCCGTCTAGTATACTCTTAAAAATCCAAGGATTTCCGCAAGCGCCACGTGCTATCATAATTCCATCACAACCTGTATACTCAAACATATGATTAGCACTCTCTACATCAATAATATCTCCATTTCCTATTACTTGTATTCCCACATTTTCTTTTACTTTTTTGATAATATCTAAATCTGCCTTTCCACTATAATATTCCTCTCTTGTCCTCCCATGAACAATCATTTGCTCTATTCCATAAAACTCACAAATTTTAGCTACTTCAACAGCGGTAATTCTAGTATCATCAAAGCCTTTTCTTGTTTTTACAGTAATAGGTTTTTGGGATACTTGTGTTGCTTCTTTTATAATTTCTTCCACGTTTTTTAAATCAAGTAAAAGACCTGCTCCATCACCATTTTTCACAAGCTTTGGTGCAGGACAGCCCATATTAATATTGATAATATCAATATCCTCATTCTGATTTAATTTTAAGATTGTATTTTTGATAACTTCTTTATTACTACCAAATATTTGCACTGCAGATGGTCTTTCACCGGGCATAATTTCAAGTAACTTTTCTGTTTTTTTACTATCATATTCCATTGCTTTAGAACTGGCCATTTCTGTAAAAGTAAGACCAGGATAAAATTTTCTACATATTTTTCTAAAAGGAATATCGGTAACACCTGCCATTGGCCCCAAAAATACATTATTATTTAGTTTTACATCTCCTATACTGATTTCTTTTATATAATCTTTTAACATCTTTCTTTCCCTCTATATTTTATAATAAACTTTTGATTTATATTTAAATCCATTTAATGAATAGATATTATGAGAATTACTAGCAACCAAAAAGACATCTTGATTAGAAAAATAAATTGTATTATCATTTAACTTTGCAGTATCTATCACATACAAATCATTATTCTCGTCTCCCATCTCTATTACCTGATTGTACAGCTCAGAATTAATAGAGGAAGGATCTACTACCATAATTCCCTCTTCATCAAATTGAATAGGTAAGCTATCATTTTCAACATAATAGTAGTTAACATCATCCTCTACTCTTGATAACACAGATCGATATTCTTCAAAATTAGCTGTGTTGATAGAATTCATTCCTATCACACTAGCAGAGGTAATGATAATCATCATTACTGAAGTAGCTACAACAAGCATCATCATTGAAATTCCTTTTTTCATATTCTATCCTCCAAAAATATACCAATATTTTACTATATTTTTTATATTTTTTCAAGAAAAAAGATCAAGCCTATTCAGCTTAATCTAAAAACATATTATTTGACTTTCTAGCAGAAACATTTAATACAATTCCCATTGCTAAACAGTTTGTAATTAAGTTACTTCCACCATAACTAACAAATGGAAGAGGCACACCAGTAATAGGTAAAAGACCTATTGTCATCCCAATATTTTCAATAAAATGAAATGCAAACATTCCAGCAATTCCCATCACAGCATAACTTGCAAAATGGTCCCTTGCATTACGTGATACTCTAATAATTCTCAATAATAACACGGTAAATAATACAATAACAGCAACAGATCCCACAAATCCAAATTCTTCTGATATCACAGAAAATATAAAGTCGGAAGATTTAATTGGTAAATATCCATATTGTGTCTGAGTACCCTTTAAAAATCCAGTGCCAAGTAACATACCAGAGCCTACAGCAATTTTGGATTGTATTGCGTTATATCCGCTTCCCAATGGATCCAGTGAAGGATCTATAAATACTTTAATTCTTTCTTGTTGAGTTGGATTTAATACAAAAAAGTAAATTACTGGAAGTAACGCAATTGCAATAACAAAAACAACCAGAATATATCGATACTTGATTCCCATCTTAAATATCATAAAAGCACTAATTGACAAAAATACTACTGCAGTTCCAAAATCTGGTTGTAATAAAATTAAAACAACTGGAACAATTAAAAGTGCACCCATACCAATACAAAACATAATTCTTTTTTTCTTTTCAATGGGATTTATGTCTAAGAACTTACTGATCATTTTTGCCATAGAAAGTATATAACCAATTTTCATTAGTTCGGACGGCTGATACAATACTCCTCCAAGATTAAACCAGCTACTTGCTCCCATAAGAGACGGCATAAATAAAACTGCCACAAGTAAAATCAAATTAATTCCATAAATAATATATCCAACGACTCCAAATATAGAATAATCAAAGGCCCATACTATCACCATTAGTACAAATGCTAATCCAAACCATACAATTTGCTTAATATACTCATCTTTATTTAAATCTGTCATATAACCCGCACTAAATATAGCTACAACTCCTATCACAAATAATAGAAGCATCGCAGCAAGTGCGATATAGTCAGTATTTTTTAACAAATTTTTAAACAATCTATATCACCCTACTTTTCTAATGGAATATATTATACACTCATTATCTATTTTTTTCAATATTTTTCACTTGATATCCTTCACTACAAAGCCAGCATCTTCAATTGCTTTTACAATCTTTTCATTATCGACATCTTTCTTGTACGATATAATTGCTTTTTTATCTTCTAAACTAACTTCTACTCTCTCCACAAATTCAAGTGAGCCTAATGCTTTTTCAACGCTCATTTTGCAATGATTACATTGCATTCCATCAATATATATTTCTTTTTGATTTTCCATCATAACGTTCTTCTCCTCCTTAAAATTTGTTTTAAATCTTTTCAGTCTTAATGCATTGGTAACAACACAAACAGAACTAAGACTCATGGCGGCTGCTCCTATCATTGGATTTAATTTTAAACCAAAACTAAAATAAAATACTCCAGCCGCAATTGGAATTCCTATAATATTATAAATAAAAGCCCAGAATAGATTCATTTTTATATTTCTAATAACAGCTTTACTTAAATGAATTCCTGTTACCACATCTAATAATGTGTTTTTTACAAGAATAACATCAGCAGATTCAATTGCTATGTCAGTTCCATTTCCAATTGCAATTCCAACATCAGAGCTGACTAGAGCTGGACTATCATTGATTCCATCCCCAACAAAAGCAACTTTTTTTCCTTTATTTTGAAGTTTTCTTACTTCCTCTTCTTTGTTTTGTGGTAATACCTCTGAAATGATATTTTTAATGCCAACTTTTTTTCCAATAGAGTTTGCTACAGCACTATTATCTCCAGTAATCATATACACATCGATTCCCATTTCCATTAGTTTTTCTACAGCATACTTACTTGTATCTTTTATTGTATCGGAGACAGCGATAATACCTATCAAACTTTTTTCATTCGAAAAATATAGTAAAGTATTACTATTACTTTTTCTCATTATGCTATCGTCTATTGTAATATTATTTTCATTCATCCATTTAATATTCCCACCATAATAACATATGCCATCAATTTTTCCTTTAACACCTCTTCCAGGAATCACTTCAAAATCGTCTACTTGACTAAGACTAATTTTTTCTTCTTTTATTTTTTTCAGTATTGCATTAGATAATGGATGCTCAGAATTTTTTTCTAAACTTCCAGAAATTCTTAAAAATTCTTCTTGATCCATTGTAGTGAAAATATCCTCTACTCTTAGTTTTCCCTCTGTAATTGTACCAGTTTTATCCAACAAAATCGCGTCCACCTGATGTAGCATTTCTAGGCTTTCAGCAGATTTTATTAATATTCCATTTTCTGCCGCTTTTCCAGTTCCTACCATAATAGCAACAGGGGTTGCAAGACCTAAAGCACAAGGACATGATATTACCAAAACTGCTATGCCAGTGGTAAGTGCAAATTCAAAGCTTTGCCCAAGTAATAACCATATAATCGTAGAACTGATTGCGATCAAAATAACGGCAGGAACAAATATAGCACTTACTTTGTCAGCAAGTTTAGAAATAGGAGCTTTGGAACTTCCAGCTTCTTCTACCAATTTTATGATTTGTGAAAGGGTTGTATCATCTCCGACCCTCACTGCTTTCATTTTAAAATATCCGTTTTGATTAATTGTACCAGAAATCACATTATCGCCAACACTTTTATCTACAGGGATACTCTCACCAGTAATAGCAGATTCATCTATAGAAGAGCTTCCCTCCGTTAAAACACCATCTACGGGTATATTAGAACCGGGTTTAATAAGTATTATATCTCCTACTAAAATATCCTTTACTTCTACCTCTATTTCTTTTCCATTCCTAATTAAAATAGCATTCTTAGGGGCAAGATTTATGAGTTTTTCAATTGCACTATTTGTCTTACTTTTAGATTTTGCTTCCAAATACTTTCCAAGTGTAATCAAAGTAAGAATTGTTCCAGCAGATTCAAAATAGATATCCATCCTATATTTTTCAACAAGTTCTATATTATGGTTTCCAAGACCTATTCCAATCATATAAATAGCAAAAATTCCATAAATAGTAGCAGCGCCACTTCCTAGTGCAATCAAAGAATCCATATTGGGACTACCATGAAATAACTTTTTAAATCCTGAAATGAAATAATTTCTATTCACATATAAAATAGGAAGTAATAATAAAAACTGTGAAAGGCTAAAGGTAATAGCATTTTTACTCCCATGAAAAAAATTAGTCATAAACTGTGGAATTGGAAGTCCAAACCATTCATGAAACATATGATACATTGCAAGATACATTAGTGGTATTAAAAAACATATAGAAATAATTAGTCTCTTCTTCATTGACTTTATATTTTCCTCTACGCTCTTCTTAGCTTTTTTCACCCTCTTATCATTTTGAACACTTGCTCCATATCCTGCATCCTCTACACTTTTTATAATATCTTTTGTATTTACTCTCTTTTCGTCATATTCAACTAACATATAATTCGATAAAAGATTAACAGAAACATTTTTTACCCCTGAAAGCTTTCTTACTGCCCTTTCTACATGCGAAGAGCAACTACTACAAGTCATTCCTAAAATATCAAACTTTTCTTTCATATCACACCTCCTATTGTAATTTTTTTACCAAATTCATAACTTCATCTAATATTTCCAAGTTATTTTCCTTTATATCACGAACAACACAAGTATTGAAATGATTCTCTAATATATTATTACCTAAACTTTTCAGAGCATTACGTACTGCAGCTATTTGTATTAATATATCTCCACAATATCTATCATCTAAGACCATCTGGTGAATTCCTCTAATTTGCCCTTCTATGATATTTAACCTATTATTTAATTTCTTCTTTTCTTTTTCACTTCGATATGTCATTTTCTGATAACATTTTTTACATTCCATAATCTTCACCCAAATCAATTATATACCCCTACCGGGTATTTGTCAATATGTATCAAAAAAATAAGGGATATATTATGAACTATATCCCCTATTTTTACCATCACTTTACCATTTACCAGAAAATCCTCTATGGGAAGAAGAATGACCACCTCCAAAACCACTTCCAAAAGATGAACTATGTGAACTTTGCCTTGCCATTCTTGCTCTTCGATCAGCCGCCTCTTTTTCTCTTCTTTTGATCTCAGATTTTCTATTTTCCATATGCATGAATAAAAGTGGAAGCATCCAGGAATGATCATGATGTCTCTTGTAGTCTGCATATTCTCCAGAATTTTGAAGTATATGATAAAATTCAGATGAATCAAAATATCTTGTATCAATGCTATCTTCATTTTCTTTGATAAAAGCATTATACTCATACTCAAAATTAAGCTTATGCAACTCTCTACAAAAGGCTTCTTCAAGCTCACTTTCTGTAATCAATATATCTTGTTTACAGTAGTTTTTTATTCTGCTTTTTAATGTAGATGTCGAAAGATTTTGATTCACTCTTGAACTATTTTTATTTACAAAGTCTTCTATAGCTACCTCATTTTTTCTTTCTACTTCTTTTTCATGTGCAATCTTTTGATCGACCTCATAAATAATAGTATCAACATCTTTTATCATGAAATGATGGAAATTCTCAACAGAATTTTCTTCATCAAAATATGCTCTGTACTTTTCAATACTATTTTCAAGTTGTCTTTGCGACAATATACCATACACATATTGTCTATAATACTGATACAAGTATTGTAATAGTTCAGAGTCCAGCTCTTTTTCTTCAGAAGATTTTGTTTTGTCGATAAGATAAGAATATAACACTTCTTTATCAATTTTGCAAAATGAAATTAACTTATCTTTTTGCTCTAAGAATCTGCGAATCTTTTTTCTTTTTAAATACCTTTTCACAAGTTTATAAGCAATAAATCCAACCAAAAGTGGCGGACAAATTATCATAATAATGTGAAATAATGTATTAAAAAACTTATCTGTCCTTTCTCTTTGAAGTTGTTCTTGTTCTTTTTTAGCTTGCTCTCTTTCAAGGTACACACCATTTTCTTCATCTGCCATCATAGTCTCAAGATGCTTGACAACTTCTAATACAACCGTGTCATATTTTTCTTCCCGTAATAAACTTTTCATGTCACTTGTAATAAAATCTTTCTCAAGCTCTTCACAAAGCAATGAGCCTTCCACAAAGCCATCACCAATCTCCAAGCCATATTCTCTATCTTCTATTGCAAAAACAAATAATAGCCCACAATCTTCCTTTTCTGTTCCAACACCATATTCATTGAATTTCTCAAATGTGTATTCATCAATGGTATAACCACTTGGTAATTGATTAATCACCATAATTCCAAGCTGTGGTTTATTTTTGTAGTTAACAAAAACATTTTCATTGAGATTTTCTATATAGTCTTTTGTTTCTTGCGTCAGAACTTGTGGTTCATCTAAAACCCATTCATTCTCTTTTGCATATGCAACAGAGTAAGTCATAAGTAAGGTGAATAGTAACAGTACTGCAAATAATAGTTTTTTCTTCATTTTTTCTCTCCTTTAATTAATTATAATATTGGTACAATGAAAAACATCTGTATCTATTATATATTGTTTTACATAAAAAGTCAATTTTTAATGCTACTTACAAAAAAAATAGAGAATATCACAAAATTGCAATATTCTCCTTATCAATTATTTACTTACAATTAAATCTGCCACATTATAAAGAGACTTTTTCCAAGCATCCTCTTTTGCACCCCAGCTAGAATCTATCTTATCAAAAAGTTCATCCATGGCAACTTCAGTAATAATTGTTTCTGCATCATCACCAATGTAGTAGTATTGATCGGAATTTTTTCCATACTTAATGGGAAGTGCCACTATAATATGAGATTCGTCCGTAAATAATTCATAATATAGCTTTGTAGCATATCCCTCTGTTACATAATCACCTGTCGTATAGACAACCAATTGCACACCAGTAACATCATAAAAGTACTTCAAACCGTCCTTTAATTCTGATTCTTTTGAATCACTAAAATAATTAGCTTCATCATATAAATAGCTCCCTATTGTAATATCTGTATTCAGTTTTTCTTTTCCTTTAATCTGATTGGTTTTACTTACCTCAGATGATATAAAAATGACCAAACAGATTACCAATAAAACGATATAAAATCCTAAAGGTAATTCACCACCTCTACCATGTCTATGATAATGATGATTACTACACCGACTTGAATGATGACCACTTCTTCCCATTTCTTTTCTCCTCTGAAATAATTATTTTTTGTTTCCTATATTATACATTATACATTATATATCACTTTACATAAAATGTCAATATATCAAAATATCACTGAAAGAAAAAGTGTTTGATTTCTCAAACACTTTCAATATCAATCGTTAATTTTCAAAGAATGCCTTATATGCCATATATGTCATATACACATCGAATTTTGAAGTGACTTCAAAAGTAGAGTGCATTGCAAGAACTGGTGTTCCGCAATCTACTACTTCAACACCTTTATTTGCTAAAATGTATGCGATAGTGCCTCCACCGCCCATTTCAACTTTTCCAAGAGTACCCACTTGATATCCCACTTTATTTTTATCAAATATACTCATTACTTCTGCTACATATCTTGCATTGGCATCACTTGAATTATATTTTCCTCCAGATCCACCATATTTTTCTACTGATACACCAGAACCAATGATACTTGCATTTTGCATATCTTGCACTTCTTCATAATCAGGATTAACACCAGCTGTAACATCTGCAGATAACATTTTAGAGTTATAGTATACCTCTAATTCTGACAAATTTTTAGATCCTGTTTTCTCTATTAGTTTTAAAACAAATAAATCAAACGCTCTTGAATTCATTGAAGTATTTCCTATACTTCCGATTTCTTCCTTATCAACAATTAAAGCTATATTTGTCTTATTTTGAACTTTTTTAGAAGTCTCAATTAATGCTTTTAATGTAGCATAAGAACACACTCTATCATCTTGACCATATCCACCAATTAATGCTTTATCAAAGCCAATATACCTTGCTTCAAAAGCAGGTACTAAAGATATTTCACTTCTTGCAAAGTCTATCTCTTTTATTCCATATTTTTGATTTAATATTTTTAAGATATTGGCCTTTACAGGATTTTCCTTTACTTCTTTATCCTTTGTATTTCCAACAATAACAGACATCTTTTCTGGATTGATAAACTTTTCTGCATTCGCTTTTAATTGTTCTTTTGCAAGATGTGGTAATAAATCTGCAATTGTAAATACGGGATCATTTTTATCCTCACCAACAGAAATTACGACTTTCTCATTTTTTTCATTATATACTACTCCATGCATTGCAAGAGGAATTGAAAGCCAATGATATTTCTTAATCCCCCCATAATATTGTGTCTTAAGAAGTGCAATATTATCTCTTTCTGTTAATGGGAAAGGTTTTAAATCAAGTCTTGGACTATCTATATGAGCACCAATAATATTCATACCAAGACTTAGATTCTCTTTTCCGATCGTTGCAGCAAATACCGATTTTTCTCTATTAACAAAATATACTTTATCTCCTGCTTTTAAAGTCTTTACGTCTTCTATTTTTTGAAAGCTATTTTCCTCTAGCATTTTTATGGCTTCTTCAACGCATAAATATTCAGTTTTAGCAGTAGTGATAAACTTCATATATCCATCTGTATATTGAGTAGCTTTCTCCACCTCTTTTTCGCTTAAACCTGAATACACATCTTTTTTAGTATAATTTAATTCCATATGATCTACCTACCTTTCATTATTTTACAATATATAATTTCTTTTGTGTATTGCAAAGTGGGATTCCTCCATATTTTGTCACCTGTATCATTTCTTCAATAGATCCACCATTTGGTATATTAATTCTAGGTTCTAATGTATATACCCCATTTTCAACAAGTTTCATTTTAGATCTCTTACTTCCCCTCACACTAATAATTGCTCCAATATCATGAACATTGCGACCCACTGGATGACCGGTAGCATGAGGATAATCAGGATATCCTTCTTTTAATATTTTTCCCCTTACAATTTCGTCTATCTCATATCCTTTTATATCTGGTCTCATTTCGTCTATTCCATCTTCTATTGCACTAACCAATGTATCAAAAACTTTTTCCACTTCTTTTGGAACTGTTTGATCCTTTAAGGCATATCCCATTCGTTGCATGTCTGTATATAAACTAGTGTTATCTTTAAAATCAACTTTTATACCAAAATCAAAATATATGGTATCTCCTTTTTGTAATTTTTTATCACTTGGCAAAGAATGGCCACCCTTTTCTAAATTTTGACCGGTAAGTACAATAGGACAATTCTCCCAAGCCATATCATAAGACACAATATCGTTTGACCCAACATATAGTTTCATAATGTCATTTGAACACTTCTGTGTCAGATTTGCAATATCAAGCTCAGTATATCCAATTTTTATATGTTTAAAAGTCTCCTCAAGTATTCTATCTGTAATACTAGCAATCAGTTTTAATCTCTCTAGTTCTTTATCACTTTTTTTAGCAAGTATATCATATATGATGTACTCTGCTGAATCAAATTTTACTTTCTTTTCATACTTGGAATATACACCTTTGATAAGTTTTGTGATAAATATATATTTTCCATGTGATATGATATCTGTATTGGCATCACCCATTGTAGAATAAGAAAGAGATATGTTATTTGGAAAATGAATATCATCAAACACTTCTTCTAAAATATCGGTTAATTCTTCTTTCGTATTAAAAAAATATATATTGTTTTTATCGATATCTAAGTGAGTATCATTTTCTTCATCTAATTTATGAATTACCATATAAGTATTATTTTGAGTAACAATACATATAGTATATGAAGATAAATGCTCAGATATGTTTTCTTTAAAAAACTTATCTGAATTATCATTATTTAACATAACCCACACTTCTTTATGATGTTTTTTAAGTAACTTCTGCAAGTCTTTTAACATTTTTCTACCACAGCTACAGTCTGCTTAGCAATTTCTAACTCCTCATTTGTAGGTATCATATAAACATTGATAACAGAATCATCAGTTGATATTAATGACTCTTTTCCATTTGCTTTCTCATTTCTGATATCATCTATTACAATTCCAAGTCTATCCATATCTTCCACGCATCTTCTTCTCTCACAAGCATTATTTTCAGCAACACCACCAGTAAATACGATGGCATCCACTCTATTTAGTTCTGCCATATATGCACCAATATATTTTTTGGTTCTATTACATTGAATATTTCTTGCAAGAATTGCTTTCTCATTTCCCTCAATTGCAGCCTCTTTCATCATTCTAAAATCGCCAATACCGCAAAGACCTTGTCTTCCAGACTTTTTATTTAATACTTCATCTACTTCATCGACTGATAAATTTTCTTCTCTCATCAGTTTTGTAACAATTGCCGGATCTAAATCTCCAGATCTTGTCTCCATCACCAAACCTTCAAGTGGCGTAAATCCCATAGAAGTATCATATGATTTTCCATCCTTAATCGCACAAATGCTTGCTCCACCTCCCATATGACAAACAATTGCATTGATCTTATCCTTTGGTTTATTTAAAAGTTCTTCCAGCCTTGATAAAATATACATATAGGAAGTTCCATGGAATCCATATCTTCTAATCTTATATTTCTCATAATATTTATAATCTATTGCATAAATATAATTAAAATCAGGCATTGTTTGATGAAAGGCGGTATCAAAAACTGCAACATTTTTAAGACTTGGTGCTACTTCCATAATTGCTTGCATTCCCATAACTGCTCCTGGATTATGTAGAGGTGCAAGTGGTGATATTTGCTCAATTTCTTTTAATGTCTTATTTGTTATAAGAGTAGCATCTGTAAACTTTTCTCCTCCATGAACAACCCTATGACCCACTGCATAAACTTCACTTAAATCTTGAATGACACCTATATCTTTATCTTGTAAAGTATCAAGTAATACTTTCATAGCCTCTTTATGATTAGGCATTGAGATTGGTACTTCATCTAGACCTTTTGAATCTCTTAAATTTTTATATATGATATTTGAACTTTCATATCCTACCTTATCACATCTTCCTTTTGCGATTACTTCATTTTTTTCCATTTCTATTAGTTGAAATTTGATTGTAGAACTTCCACAATTGATCACTAAAATCTTCATTTTTTTATCTCCCTTCTTTTTCCTCTATATTTTACATTATAATTATATTTATTACAAGTCAAAAATTTTTATTCAATGGGAAAATCTAATTGTTCTTCTGCTATTCCATGACTGATTCCATAATTTAGCGCATCTTTCCAAGTGGATTTATCATCATAGTTTAAATGAAAAATTTTATTTCTAAAGACAACTATCACTTCTCTATTTTTCCAAAAATGCATATACCATTCTTCTTTTAAATAGCCAGCTAACTTTTTAATTTCATCCTCATTTACATTGACTCTGTATAACACCCAATCTGAATCTGTACTATTTTCTACATCTAATATTTGAACACTTTTTAGAATACTAATATCTTCTAAACTCTGCTCAACTATGATCCCCTTATACATATTAACGCTCCTTTTTCATTTTATCTATGATTCCATATACCATGGTAGCTTTTGTTGGAATGATAAATTTAGCATCCACACTATCTACAACCGCTTTGATGCATAGTCGCATTCCTCTAGTACCATCCCACCAAACCTTTGTATTTGCATTTTCTTCTTTGACACTATTTAAAGAAGTTTTATATAAATACTGATAATCATATGCTTCCATTGCATTTTTTTCAAGGTAATATGGTTCATTTTCATCTATATAGAATATATTAGATTTTAAAGGATAATGTAATTTCTCATAGAACATAATATAGTTTCCACCTGCAAGTAGTAAAATCTCTGCTTTGTTTTCTGTAAAATTTAATGCACTTTTACACTCATTTACCATTAACTCATAATCTGTGGTAACAATATCTTCTTTTAAATCAGGATATTTATTAATCATATCCATTGTTCCAAAATTAGACTTTGCCTTTTCTATAATTTTCCCATTTTCTGCAATAACAATTTCAGTAACACTTCCTCCTCCAATTAATACCGCAATCTTATTAGAATGTTTAATATTTGCTACTGCTCCATATACAATATACTCGTTTTCTTCTTCTTGAGATATAATTTCAAAATCGATACCAGTATTACAGAAAAAGTCTATCGAAAATGATTTTCTGTCTTCATCTGTTATATTCCTAAAAAAACTTGTCCCTACCACTTCGACATTCCCATATTCCTCTTTTAAGTCATTTACATATTGATATAGCTTTTTTTTATCTTCCTCTAAAAATTTTCCATATATTTTGTAATTTTCTTTTAATTTTAATACCAATGGATCTTTTTCCTCAATTTTATCCTCACTATATCCATAGCCTTTTGTAGTTGAGGATCCTACTTCAACAATTCCAAATCTTTTCATATTTCCCTCTTTTCTTTTTACTCTTTAGCTTGTACACATGTAACTGCTATAGTACCAATAATATCCTCTACATTACATCCTCTTGATAAATCATTAATTGGTTTTTTTAATCCTTGTGTTACAGGTCCAAGTGCTAAAGCATTTCCAAACCTTTGAGCCATCTTATAACCAATATTTCCAGCTTCAAGATTTGGAAATATAAGTATATTGGCTTTCCCCGCAACATTACTTTCTGGTGCTTTTAGTTTAGCAACTTCAGGTATAATAGCGGCATCTAATTGAAGTTCTCCATCTAAATCAAAGTCCACATTTTCTTCTTTTAATCGATGAACAACTCTTACAATTTTATCAATCGCCTCATTTTTAGCACTTCCTTTGGTTGAATAAGAAAGGAAGGCCACTCGTGGGATGTCTCCTACAATCAAGCGAAAACTTTCAGTAGAAGCTTTGGCAATATCTATCAATTGTTCTTCTGTTGGAAACTCAATTAGCCCGCAATCAGAGAATATAAAAGTTCCATTGCTTCCAAGTGTTTTATCTTGTGAATCAATTAGGAAAAAGGAAGATACCGTCTTTACACCATCACGCGCTTTCACAATTTGAAGTGCAGGTCTTAAAGTATCAGAAGTGGAATGAATTGCACCACTTACCATTCCATCTACTTCTCCTAATTTTACAAGCATAGTAGCAAAATACACATTATCCATAACAAGTTCATTTGCTTTTTCTTCAGTCATTCCTTTCTCTTTTCTAAGTTCATATAATTTTTGGGCATACATCCTCGAATTTAGGTCACTAGATGGATCTCTATATTCTATATTTTCGTTACCAAGTACTATTTGGTTCTCTTCACATATTTTTAATATATTATTCTGATTTCCAATTAAAACAATTTTTGCAATTTTTTCACTTGTCACTATTTGAACCGCCTTCAATACCCTCACATCGGTAGATTCTGGTATTGCAATCGTTTTTAGATCACTTTTTGCAGTATCAATGATTTTTTTTAAAATCCCATCAAATTCCATCATTTCTTCTCCTTTCCTCTATATGATACTATTTGTTAAAACCTTTCTTGATTTGTAATTAACAAATTTCTTTTAATGAATTATCTGAATTTAAACAATTTATCATAAAATATTCTTTGATCTCTTAAATTCATCTATTTATCTATTTTATCAATTATCTTGCCAATATTTTCTATATTTTCAAATACTTTAAAATATCTTATATCATCAAACCCAGTAATATCTTTTTGATAAACAACATTAATATTTCTAGCCAGTATTCCAATACATGCTACTTCATTAGATAACACATTTTGCAAATTTACAATATTTTCGGGTAGTTTTTCTATACTAGATTCATTTACTTGCGAAATTGCATTCGAGATTTCTGAGTTTAATTCTAAGTAATCTTTTAAATAGGTCAGATCAGGATAATCATCTATTAATATATCCGCCAAGACCATATCATACTCTTTGTTAGAAACCCTACTTACAATATCTTCTTGCAACAAATACTCTACATGAATATCAATACCAGAATTATAACACATTTCTTTTATTTTCTCTGCAATTGCAACCTTAGTAGTATCCTCAGAATTTACTAAAAGACTTAACTCCGCTCGTATTGTCTCCCCATCCTCATTTTTAATACAGATTCCATTGCTATCTTTGATCCATGAATTAGAACTAAGAATATTTTGTGCTCCATATATATCATATTTATATTGGATATCAGAATAGATAAATGGTAAATCAATTACCTCTCCATAATGATTGCTTATTTCCTTTACAATTTCTTCTCTATTTAAAGAATATACAATTGCTTGTCTTATTTCTTTCATACTATATAATTTTGATTCTTTATTACCAAGTATAAAAATGGTTTCACCATTCCTGTATTTTTTAACATTGTATTCATGTTTTCCAATTAATTGTATTGCATTATTAGAGGATGTAAAAAACACATCTATGTTATCATTTCTAAAATCTTCTACCATTTTATCAGAATCTGTATAATTTACCAATGAAATACTCTTCATTGTGCTACTCGAATCTTTTTTGGTAATCATCACACTACTATCTGTAATGGTATTTGCTTGATATTCACTTTTTCCCTCATCAGAACGGATAGGAAAATCCAGGGCATATAAAAAATATGGATTATCATTTATCAGTCGTATTTTAAACTGTTTATTTGATATTTTCTCAACACTTTCTATATTACTGAAATATTTATAATATATACTAGTGTCTCCCATCCCCTTGATCGAATTAATCGTATTTTCTATATCTTCTATTGTAATGTTAGATTTATCATTTAAAAGAACATTATACTCTTTATTAGAAACTTTCTCAATTGTTTTAGCCCCCAAATACAATACTGTATAATCAGAGTTAATTTGAATTAACCTAGGTGAAGAAAGCTTTTCCAACTCCTTTAAAATAATATTTTTACTTTCCTGCATATTAGTCGTATCTAGGTTTGAAATTCCAACCTTTAATTCATAATCTTTGACTAGGTCTATATTTTCATCTTTACTGGAAAAAACTTTTACGATAGGTGATTCCTCTATATTTATGATTTGAGATAAAAAAGCTACCATAACAATACAAAATAGAATCCCTACAACTTTCAGTGACTTAGGAATATAAATATTTTTTTCTTTTACTTTTTTATCTAGTTCCAGTAAATGATTTACTTCATTTTCCGCGTTCTGAATTCTATTTGTTTGCTTTTCTTTTTTAGCTTTTTTTTGTTTTTCTTTTAAGTATTTTACTTCATTTTTTTTCTTACTATTAAAGTACTTATATTTTTGTTCTTTTTTATATTCTGCTTTCTTTCTGGTTGTTTTTTTATATCTATGTGAATTTATAATCTTAGCACTCAACATATCACCTACTTTTTTATTAGTATAACTCTTGTGCCAAATTATATCACAGAAAAACCCAAAAAGATAGCTTTTTTATCTTTTTGAGTTTAAATTATTTTTTATTAAAATTAAGCTTTAGGTTCAACAACAAATTTGATACCTGTTTTCTCCTCGTTATCAATTGTAACCTCTGTAAATGCTGGTGAACATACCAACTCAACACCTGTTGGTGCTACGAATCCTCTTGCAATTGCTACTGCCTTTATTGCTTGATTTATTGCCCCCGCACCTATTGCCTGCATTTCTGCCTTTCCATTTTCCTTAACAAGTCCTGCTATAGCGCCAGCAACAGAATTTGGGCTTGATTTTGCTGAAATTTTTAATATATCCATTTTCTACCTCCTATTGATTCTTTTTTTATCATTTGTAAAATATGATGATATATAATCATATTACAACTAGATTATATATAATTTAAAATAAAAAATCAAGTAGTTTTCTATTTTTATGAAAAAAACACTATATATGACAATAATTTCATGCTGATACATAATTTTATTCATTAGTTTTATGTAAAGCATTTGACTTACATGATATAATATTAATATAAGGTTTATTATCTTAAGACAATTGTCACAAGAGGAGGAATATATATGACACTTAAGGAAAATACTGACCTTTATTTCATAAAAAATAATGAAATCTATATAAGAGTTTGGTCTTTTCAGCCAATAGAAGTATATCAAATCACACAGAAACTTGGAAGTTTTACATGTAATCAAAACAAATCTACTTATTTACAGAAGACAAACTTCAAACTCGCTTATGATTGGCTAGTAAAAAAGATGAAAAAATTGATTGGAAATCCAAATCCCCATATTCAATATCCAATATGGGCTTGGTATTTAGTAGACTCTGAAAACACCATGCCTACAGCCAACCACTTTCTTTTTTACGATCCACAAAGTGATCCAAAAGTAGTATGTTTAGAACTAGAAATATCTTTAAATCAAGTAGTATTAACCGATTTTAATGCATGGCATAATGTTTTAAATCATCTATATTACTCTGCTATAGAAGATGATGATGAATGGGAACAGGAAATGGACTGGATTGATATGCAAAATTTCAATTTGAGAAATTATCTAATAAAAAGAAGTTGGGAAAAAATCTTTTTCTATTTTGATGAAAACTACTTAAGAGAACATACTTATCTTCAAGCGACCTTTTGGGAGTTAAAAAGATCTTATATAAAAAATGTTATTTTTTACGATAAAGATAGAGCTTAATAGCTCTTTTTTTGTTTCTTTTGACAAATATGGTATAATGACTATGTGACATTTATGATTATATGACAACTGCCATATAAAATTCTAATAATGTATTTTATAAAAGGTTCTTAATTTATGTATAAAACATGATAAAGGAGAAAAGACATGTTAAGAAGAAATAACGTTTTGGATTACTCAAGCTATCTTCTAAATCCCATTGGTGGTGGAAGTGAAAGTGAAGTTTTCATTACTACCTTTGGTGCTTTAAAACTTTTTCGGAATTTTTTACATCAAAATATCGCAAATGAAAAACTAAAAATGTTGGAATTTTTTGATGAACATCATTTTTGTAAAAAGTTTCCAGAAATTATCGTTGCTGACGAACTACTCTTTTTAGAGAATGAATTAAAAGGCTATATTATGGCATATGTTTCAGGAATTTCATTCAAGGAGGAAGCGAAAAACGCATCTTATGAAAGAATTTTATATTTATCTGAAAAGATTGAAAGTTTAATGAAAATTCTTCATTCCTATAATATCTATCTACAAGACTTAACTGAGGACAACATAAAAGTAAAAGGAAATATTGTATACTTAATTGACAATGATAGCTGTTATATTGGTATGCGAACCATTCCAAAATATATTGCTGTAAAATATCCTTGTCCTTACTCAAGCAAAGTTTCAAAACAGTCTAATCTATTTACTTTAAGGCTCATTACAATTCTTGCACTAACTGGCGATTTAAACTTTATATATGGAAAATATCATTTAACTTATCTTAAGAGAAGAAAACTCAGAAAAAAGATTATGAAGTTAAATATTCCTATGGACACAAAGAAAAAGTTAGTTCAGGCATTAAGCAAAAAAGGTTTTGAAAAATTAGATTATATGTTTTAAAAACAAATGGTTTATAGGTAAACCTTTATTAAAAACCTAAATATGATGACACAAGGAGTAATATAATGGAAATTAGCAGAATCAGAAAAAAGTACTGTACAGAAGATAAAGTACAGATCATGCTTTCAAATGCAAAAAGTCAAATCATTTGTTCAAAAGATGGATATTTATATTTACGTGATGGAAATATCACAATTCATAAATATCTCACCGACCTGCAAAGAAAAGATATGCCATATCACAGCAGACCGTCTTCAAAAAGACATGCAACCCATTTATTTAAGTATGACCAACTCTACGTCAAATTTACCCGTTCTAGAGCTATGAATGATTCTATACGGCTTGATGCAGATTCATACACTCTTTCCTTCTTATATTTTTATAAAATTGGAAAAGGAGAAGCAATTTGTGCAGAATTATTTTTAGATGATTTCACAAAGGAAGAAGAAACTATTAGAATATTTAGCAAAAAGGAACTCGAAGATTTTTTATATGGCGTCTCCAGTGAAATAAAGGGAAAATACATCCTTGAATGGTTTTATGGTATTAGATATGCAAAATCTTCTGAAGAGTCTATCTCTATTCAAAAGAAATTTCTCAGCTTATCTGATGAAGATGTCACTAAACTTCATAACCTTGCAAAAGAGCCAATTAGAATTGTTAATTATTTTGATAAAAGCTCTAGAAAACATTGTGAAGATGAATCTTGGAAAGCAAACAACATAGATGAGATTACTGAGTTTAGTATGACAAACTATGGTTTCAATTTTAATTATCCTATAATGATAATTATTACCAGTAATGAAGTTTTAGTTTATGAATTTGAAGTCATTTGTTGCAAGAAAGATTCCTTTAAGGTCAGAAGTCAAAGAATCAGAATTACTCCTGATTTAGTCAATATATTAACTCAGGCAATTCATTCTGATTATCCACCAGAGCCTTCCTCTGAAGATCTGATGTAATAACTCTATAGATATAGCAAAGTAAAAGATGCACTTCCAAATGAAGTGCATCTTTTTTATTTAATTAGTTTAGAACTTGATTCCAGTTCTTCAATTAATTCATCAATAGTTAAATTATCTTTCTTTTCACCATTTCTCATACGAACAGATACTTTATTTTCTTCTTTTTCTTTTGCTCCGAGTATTAACATATATGGTACCTTTTGAAGTTGAGCTTCACGGATTTTATATCCTATTTTTTCATTACCACGATCTACCTCTACTCGATATCCTTTTTGATTTAATTCTTCCTCTATTCTATTTGCATATTCTATTTCATTTTCAGAAATAGGAAGAATTTTTACTTGAACTGGAGAAAGCCATAATGGAAAAGCTCCTTTTGTCTCTTCAATTAAAAAGCACATAAATCGATCCATTGTTCCAAGAATTGCTCTATGTATTACGACTGGTCTGTGGGGCTTTCCATCTTCACCAATATATTCAAGTTCAAATCTTTCTGGTAATAGAAAATCAAGTTGGCAAGTAGAAACTGTTACATCGTGGCCAATAGCAGATTTTAATTGAACATCTAATTTTGGACCATAAAATGCAGCTTCTCCTTCTGCTTCATAGAAGTCTACACCAAATTCTACTAAAATATCTCTTAATTGAGATTCTGCCTTTTCCCACATCTCATCATCATCAAAATATTTTTCCTTATTATTTTTATCTCTTAGTGATAATCTAAACTGATAATCATTAAACCCAAAATCCTGATATACAGAAAGGATTAGTTCAACCACTTTTTTAAATTCCTCTTTAATTTGATCAGGTCTTACAAATAGGTGAGCATCATTTTGACACATTTCTCTTACCCTTTCAAGTCCACACACAGCTCCACTATCTTCATACCTAAAATCATGGGCAAGTTCACCAATACGAATTGGCAAATCTCTATAAGAACGTAATTTATTTTTATAGATTAACATATGATGAGGACAATTCATTGGTCTTAAGACAATTTTTTCATTTCCCATTTCCATAACTGGAAACATATCATCTTTATAATGGTCCCAATGCCCACTTGTTTTATAAAGATCAACATTGGCAAGAGAAGGTGTATAGACATGTTTATATCCTAAAGCAATCTCTTTATCCACAATATATCTTTCTAGAATTCTCCTTACAGTTGCTCCATTTGGTAAATACATTGGAAGTCCAGATCCAACAAGCTCATGAGTCATAAAGATATCTAATTCTTTTCCTAATTTTCTATGATCTCTTTGCTTTGCCTCTTCTAATACCTTTAAATACTCTTCTAAATCTTCCTTTGTAGCAAATGCAGTACCATAAATTCTTTGTAACATTTTATTATGCTCATCGCCTCTCCAATAAGCACCTGTTACATTAAATAATTTAAATACCTTTAGCGCTTTTGTATATGTCATATGAGGTCCAACACATAAATCTGTAAATTCGCCTTGTTGAAAGAAAGATATTTCCTCGTCTTCTGGCAAATCTTCAATAAGTTCTACCTTATAATCTTCATTTTTAGATTTCATAAAAGCAATTGCTTCATTCCTTGGTAATTTGAAACTCTCAATTTTTAAATTCTCTTTGATAATTTTTCTCATTTCATCTTCAATTTTTACAAGATCATTGTCTGATAGTCTATAGTCTAAGTCAATGTCATAATAAAAACCATTATCAATTGCAGGGCCAATAGCAAGTTTTGCATCAGGCCATAACCTTTTAATTGCTTGTGCCATAATATGAGATGCAGTATGTCTTAGCACATGCAAGTCAAACTCTCCTTCAAAAACTTCATTATTATTATTGATAAATTTTGGCATAAAACCATCTCCTTTAATAAAATTAGTTACAAAAAATGTACCTCTATAGACAAATACATTTTTTGCCTATAGGGGTACAAACTATTATTTGCACGGTTCCACCCTATATTTTAACTTCATTAAGATTTTACGTAATCAACGGTAGTTTCCTACAGACTCCGGGGTAGTCTTCAAAATACTCTTACTTAAGTTAGCTTTCAGCCCACGACTAACTCTCTCTTGAAGCAGTGCTATATTTCTACTCGTCCCATCAACATCACTAATATTATACTATAATCTCATCAAAAAATCAATATTTTTATGTAATTTTTACTACTAGTTTATTTCTTCTCTTGTTTTTATTCTCTAGAAATGCAAATACCGAATACACAAATTGGGTTTCATATTGAATCAATCAATTGCTTTTTGTTATCAACTCCCTACATCTACTACGATCTTTTTCCAATCATCATTTTTTCATTTCATTTTATTATCTTTGTTATTTTAGCATATTTATATTAAAATTACTATAAAACAAAATAAAGAAGGTGAAAACTAAAAGTTTTCACCTATTTTTAGTTATTTCTTTAAGTTCTTTTTATTATTTCTAGCTACAAATATTCCAACAACTACTCCAACAATTGCTACAAGGAAAATTACTAGATATATCCAAATATTCATATCACCTGTATCTACTGGTGGTTCATATGTACATGTATTGA
>JAUNGP010000010.1 GCA_030524345.1 Clostridia bacterium
CATTATCGTTATCATCCCATGTTTTCATGACTTCTATTTGTACTTTCTCATCTGGCACCATTAATGTATTAGTTATTGTTATATTGATTACATTACTATAGTCATTTTGTTCTACTTGTATATCAGATTGATACAATTCACTCTCATATTCCTCATCGACTGTATACTTATGCTTTTGATAACTATACACACCACGATTAACAATATAAGCATACCAATTATTTTCCTCATTTAGTTCTAATTCTTCACTTTGAAATCCTGCTGAGGATTTTACCTTTATCTTTACGTTTTCTGGTCTTAATCCCAACTCATTATTATTATCGTTCCATATCTTCTTTATATAAATATAATGATTTTCGGGAGCAGGACCACCTTCTACCCTAAAAGCGTTGTATATAATATTTCCCTCTATTCTATCCAAATAAAAAAATCCGTTTTTTGCATAAATCAATGTTTCTACTTCACCTACTGTATAATTTATTTCCGTTCCATCTGCCCTATATTTAGGTAAATCAGTAAATGTATACCTCCAATTATCTGCACTTGTTACCTTGTGTTCTGCTACTACAGTTTCTCCATCTTTTACTTGTAATGTGATACTTGGTACGTCATCAATTGATGGTTTACGTCCCATCCAATCCTTTATTACTTCTACGCTTGTTGTTTCTATTTTTGGAACATTCAATGTATTTGTAATTTCAAAACTCCATATATCATTATATCCTGTCTGTCCTCCAGATACATTACACTCATATGATGTATTTGTACTTTCTTCTTCTACTGTATAGTTTACGGGAATATCCCTCAATACTCCTCTATTACAAAAAGTATAAGACCAATCATTTTTTTCACTTAATTCTATTCTTTCATTTAATTCTACTGTACCCGAAAATGCAGCTATTCCTGTTAATCTTACAACGACACTTTCTGGTCTTAATCCTAACTCATTATTATTATCATTCCATTTTTTAGTTATTGTAATATAATCATCTTTTGTTCCACCAGATACCTTAAAAGTAAATCCATTATATATAGTATTTCCTTCAATTCTATCTAGAGAATAATATCCATCTGCTAACTCAATAAATTCTTCTGCTTCACCTACTGTATAATGAATTTCTGTTCCATCTTCTCTATATTTGGGTAAATTTGTAAATGTATATCTCCAATTATCTGCGCTTGTTACATCATGTTCTGCTACTACTTTTTTTCCATCCTTTACTTGTAATGTGATACTTGGTACTTCATAGCTTGATGGTTCCATTCCCATCCAATTCTTTATTATCTCTACACTTGTAGTATCATCACCTTCTAATGCATTTTGATTCTTCATACCTGTCGCGGTTATTGCTACCATCGTTACAATTAGAAATATCCACAAAAATACTGTGATAATTGATATTTGCCTTTTTCTTGTTTTAGGCTTTTCATCTTCTCCTTGTTTCATTTTAACCTCCTTATTTTTTTATTAATCTTTGTAATTTTAGACCATATTGTTTAAAATATATACCATTTCAAAATTATTTTTAACGGCTTATTATAAATGATAAGTACATTTTGTCTTTTAGATTATGGCAATTTACACGCAAAAAGAGCTGGTATTGGTTTTTATTCCAATATCAGCTTATATTATAACGGACAGATTCGTCCCTATTGCTTACTTTTACATTGTTTATAAAACTACGTTGTGTGTGTGTGTGTGTGTGTGTAGTTCATTCATTACTTTGTGTGCTTTAGTTACCATAATCTTTCCTCTTTTCTGTAATCCATTCTGATTACACTTATATCCTACCATTTCTCGACAAGTTTTTCAAGTATTATGATAAAATAATTCATGACTTTTTATATAGCTTATTTATCTACTTATTGATAGCAAATTATCTTTACTTTACAATTCATAAATATTGTGGTAAAATGAGCATGGAGTTTGAAAATGACATATTATATAATATAAATTAAAATATTTAAGGAGTTGATTTTAATGTCTAAAATAAAAGCAATAGTAATGGCTGGTGGAAAAGGAACAAGAATGAAATCCAATCTGCCTAAAGTACTACATAAGGTTTATGATAGATGTATAATTGATTATGTATGCGATGCATGTGAAAATGCTGGTATAAATGATATTTACGTAATAGTTGGTCATAAACACGAATTAGTAGAAAATAATTTACATGGAAGGGATAATGTAAAATGTATTTTACAAAAAGAACAATTAGGAACAGGTCATGCAGCTCTTCAGGCAAGAGATTATATTGAAGATGATGATTTGATTTTAATCGTTAATGGTGATATGCCACTTATTTCACCTTATACAATAAAGTCTTTTATCTCATTTATTGAGCTTGGTAATTTTGATGGTGCATTAGTGTCTGCAGTATTTGATAAAACACCTGCATATGGAAGAATTATCAGAGATTCACATGGTAATCTTTCTAAGATTGTTGAACAAAAAGATTGTAATGAAGAAGAACTTGCAATTGAGGAAGTAAATATTGGACTTTATTGTTTTAAAGGAAAACACTTAAAAGAATCTTTTGATAAATTAGATAATAACAATGCACAGAAGGAATATTATATTACTGATATTCCATATCACATCATAGCTAGTGGTGGTAGAATTGGTGTATATATGATACAAAACTCTGATGAAACACAGGGAATTAACTCTAGATCAGATCTATCTATTGTTACAAAAACACTACTACATAATACACGTGAACAACATATGGATAATGGAGTAACTTTAATCGATCCAGATAATACTTATATCAGCCTAGGAGTATCCATAGGAAAAGATACTATTATTTACCCTGGAACCAATATCCAAGGTGAAACTATGATCGGAGAAAATTGTATTATTGGACCTAATTCACATATCATTTCATCTACGATTGGAGATAATACAATTGTGGAGACTAGTAAACTTGATAGAACTTCTGTAGGAAGCAACTGCAAAATTGGACCATTTTCTATTATAGGTGCCAATACTTATATAAAAGATAATGTAACAGTTTCAAGTTTCACTGAAATTAAAGAATAATGGGAGGTTAATTTTATGGAAAATTTTAGATTAGATTACTATTTTGAAAATATGAATTCTTTTGCATTTAAGGAAGTTTTTAACAATGCAACATATCCATGGGAAGCTTTAAACAATATCAATTCATTTCTTGATGAATTAGTAGTAAAACCAAATAAAAAAGAAAACTATGGAGAGACTGGCGAATTTGTATCTATTGAAGGAAATTATATAATTGGTGAAGGTACTAAAATTCACAGTAACGTATCCATTGAAGGACCAGTTATCATTGGAAAAAATTGCACAATTCAATCTGGTGCATTAATTAGACCTGGATGTATCATTGGCGATAATTGTGTTGTTGGACATTCTTGTGAAGTAAAACACAGTATTGTTCAAAATAAAGCTAAAGTACAAAGTTTCACTTTTATAGGAGACTCAATTATTGGTAAATCAACAAGAGTTGGAAGTGGAACTATCCTTGCCAACAGAAGATTTGACCAAGGAAATATCACGATCAAAATGAATGGGGAAAAATTCGATGTTGGTACTGATTTCTTTGGAGCAATTATTGGAGATAATACAAGACTTGGTGCTAACTCTACTACTCTACCAGGCTCATTTATTGGAAAATATACATGGATCCTACCAAATGTTCAAGTAAGAGGATTTGTACCATCAGAAAAACGTATCTTCCCAGTTCAGCAAACAAGAATAGAAGATAATGAAGTGATTGAATTAAAATAATAAAACAGAAGGAGAAAATTGAAATCTCCTTCTGTTTTCATAATTTATATATTATATACATTTTTAAGTTTTTTTAGCAAACTACTTGTATAATTTTTCTCTTTATTATACAATTTAACTAGGAAATTATACGTTTACGGAGGATAAAAGAATGAACTATTTAGATAAACTAAAGGAAAAATGTGATTTAAATAATGATTTTATGAATGTCGTTCATAGTATTTTTAATAAACTAATGGAATTTGGTTATATCACATCAAGGACTTCAAGAGTACTTGAAAGAAGGCTTTATGAAAATATTGATGTCGTACTTTTTGATGCTGATAGTACACATGATTATAAAACTGGATACTATGATGCTGTAAAAAAGGAATTATATATTAAAGATATCAGTAATATTGAATCCATTTATTTAAGACTAATGTATGCAATGACTACAACAGAGATTTCTAAAGATGCCTTCTATGTTGGATACTCTACTGCTTGTTTATCTAATACTAGTTATAAAATTATACATAAAAACTTTGGAATTAATAGAGCTGTTGTATCTAATCTTGTATGTAGACTGTTATATACGGTTCCTACAACTTTAAGTATTATTCCAACATATAGAACTTATGAAAATGATTTTTTAGGTAATAAAATATCTAGTGATAATGATATCTATTTCTTAGAAGGAAAATTACTCAGCCAAATTTGTTTTGCATTTGATATTGATGAAGAAGAGTTCTATTATCATTTATTTACAAATCCTAAAAAATATTTGAATAAATTTCTTGCAAAGACAAAACTTGAAAATCCAGAAAATATTTTGGAAATATTTGATACCATTAGTAGAAAATATTCTAATTATAACAAACTGGTATATCTTAATAAACTTCTGAATCTGAACTATATTGAAATAAGAAAAAATGCTTTAAATAATGATACGAAAGCTCTTCAAAAAGAAAAGAAAAGAATTCAACTATCCATTCATTCAACTCTAGAAAAATTAACTTCAAAGAAAATAAAAAAAGACAACCATTTTGACAGTAACATTGAATTAAGTCTATCTGGAGAAATATCTTCTTTAGAAGAAGTTATATTAAAAAATATTACCACAATGCAAAATATATTAGTCAATTCCTTAATTGAAAATGAAATGAGTTATGCTACAATCCCTTATACGATAAAATTAAAAACATTAGAAAAAATATTATTAGTTGAAAATGCCGCATTAAAGCAACAAATATACAATGTTATAACATATAGGGTTTTAAATACTTTTGAAAATACTGCTTCCAATTTAATTGAAAAAATGAAATATAGTATTGCAAATGAGGTCTTATCTTCAGATAAATATATCAAAATATACAAAAATATGAAATTTAAAAGATTATTTAATCTATCATACAAAGAAAATACTTCCATTGCAGCTATCTCGGTTGATGACTCGTTCATGCAATTAGTTGAAATATCTTCACTAAATAAACAAGCAAAGTCTTTAACAGACAACACAACACTGATTCATTTAGATAGCTTTGGTTATTTACTAAATAACCTTAGTTCAAAACATGATACTGATAAAATTGAAAAAATATATACTAATATGAAATCTGAATTTAGTGAGCTTTCAAATATTAGTATAGAAAACGTTTATATGACTGACTTTGATTTAAACTTTAACCTTATTGTCGTTACACAAGATAATGATTTCAAAATCATTAAATTTACGGAAAATAACGGTAATGATAAATATAAAATGGTAAAACTATCTGAGAGTTATTCTATTTTCAATCAAGAATCTAGTTATAACAATTTACCTATTGCATATAAAAAGAACATGTCCATACCAAAAAGAATGTTCTCCTTTATATTATCCATATTCACATAAAAAAGACTGGTCTCTCCCAGTCTTTTTTAATTTTAATTATTCTTTTAATGGATTTCCACTAGCATCTGTAGTAATACTTCCTGATAAAAGCATTATTCCCTCAATTAATCCCCATATTTCAGAAACAATTGATAAAGTAAAACAAGATAGTAATGTGATAAGTAATTGTGCTACTGCTTTTCCAGTATATCCTAAATAAAAATTGTGAACTCCAAAAGCTCCTAAGAATATTCCAAGAAGTCCTGCTGCCATTTTTGATTTTTGCGTTTGAGTTGCATTCGTATTTTGATTAACTACATTTTCAGTACCAGTTGCAGTTGTTGTATTTCTTGCAGCCTCACATTCAGCACAATATTCCTTTCCATTTTCAATTTCTTTTCCACATTCTTTACAATACATATTAATTCCTCCTAACAGTATAATTTAATTATATCATTTATGTAAACAATTTTCAATACCCATTATATAATTTTATTCACCATCTGATTATTTTAATGATTGTTTTACTCTATATAATTCTTATATTCCATATAATAAGCAATAGATTTTTTATCATAAATTGAATTACTATAATAACTGGCATGGAAAGCAAAAGAGAAGTTTTAACTCTCATACCAGAAAAATCCCTTTTAAATATAAGGGAAATCGTATTGAGTATCATAAAAGCTCCAAAAACGATAACGATATATAAAACAAGTGGATGATATTTCAGACTACTTAATATGTCACCATGGAGCAAAGCTTTCACTGCTCTAGTTCCTCCGCATCCTGGGCAATAATATCCTGTTTTTTCCAATATGGCACATGGAATGTTAATATCAGATATATTGATATTTAGTACACTTAATATTAATAGGAATATCGCCATACATGATATTCCTATTAATCCTATAATATACAAAATTTTTTCTTCTGAATATTCATTACTTTTCATCATTACTCTTTTAATGGGTTACCATTTCCATCCTTATCAATTGAGCCAGTTAGAATCATAATACCTTCGATTAATCCCCATATACTTATACCAACAGGAGCCAAACAGCTAATACCAAAAGTACAGAAAGAAAGTAAATAACCAGCTGCACTTACAGATACTTGAATAACAGCTTTTTTAGTGTATCCTAGATAGAAATTATGAACTCCAAATTGTCCTAAAAATATTCCAAGAAGTCCTGCTGCCATTTTTGATTTTAACTCAGCACTTGTGTTTGTTGTAGTATTTGTATTAGTTGTTGTATTTTGAGTTGTTGATTCTGTATTTACTTCAACTTCTGGTGCTGGAGTTTCTTCTACAACAGTTTCAGTTTTTGGCTCGCAATCTGCACAATATTCCTTTCCATCTTCGATCTCTTTTCCACAATTTTTACAATACATATTAATTCCTCCTTAATAAAATATATCTTAATTATAGCATTTATATTAAAATAAAACAATATATTTTTTAAATTAATTATTTTTTTACGACACTTATCGCGGTTCTATTTACTATCTCTGACTTAATAAGTAATATTAATACCCACTCTAAACATAGTTATATTGATTATAGCGATTATAAACATAATAATCATATAATAATATATTCTTTGTTCTTTTTGAAACGCAAACTTATTTAACAAAAATAATAACAATGCTGAAATAAAAGCCATTAGCATGCTTGGAATGAGCCAAATACTCAAAATTTTTTCATATATCGATTGTTCAACTGGTGGCATTTGGTCAATCCACATATTATGTGCAATGCCATATGATATCACCATATTCATAATATATATGATCAAATTCATAATTCCATTCATATACTTCTTCATCATTTTCTCCTTTGTATAATCATTATTTATTTACAATACTGATTGCTACTCCATCTCCTATTTTTACAAGAGTAGAATTAAGTCTTTCATCTTCCTGAATCAATTTTAAATAAGTTCTAAGTCTATTTGTAGCCGTTCTATGCTTATGCTCATTATAATCTGAAAGTACTCTACCTTTAAATAAAACATTATCTGCTATGATAATTCCACCGCTTTTGATAAGTCTAATTGCCTCTTTCAAAAAAATCAAGTATTGACCTTTAGCTGCATCTATAAAAACCACATCATAAGTATTTTCTTCTAAAGTTTCAAGATATGTAGTAGCATCAGCATTTACTACTTCAATTTTTTCTTCTAGTCCCATAGCCTTTATGTTCTCAATTGCAATCTTAGAACTGTTTTCATTGATTTCTATTGTTTTTATTTTTGCATTTTCACCATCCAAATATTTTGAAAAATGAATTGCAGAATATCCCACTGCTGTTCCAATTTCTAATATTTTATTTGGCTTTTTAATATTTAAAATCATCAGTATTAAATCTAAAGATTCGTCTTGAAGAATTGGAACGTGATTTTTTAGTGCTTCTTCTTTTATATTGCCTAATAACTCTTCATTAAACATTTTTCTTCTCCTACTCTAGTTATTTTTTATACTTTTTAATATATTATCTATTTTCTCATTGTTATATATGATATCATAAAGTAAATCAACAGATCTTACTTCAACTTCTTTCTCATGCAATAAATCTCTTAATGACTCTAAAGTGTAAAGCCCCTCAACCGTTGTAGTTTCCATTTTTTCCATTGCTGCTTCCTTCGTCAAACCTTGCCCAAGATAATTTCCAAAAGTATAGTTTCTACTTTTAGAGCTCATACATGTAAGTAACATATCTCCAATACCTGCATAGGTAAAGACAGTTTGAGATTTTCCACCAAGAACCTCTATAATTAATCTTTGATCATTGACAAGACATGTAAGTACACTTGCTCTTGTAGAATCATTTAGATCTAAACTATCAACATATCCCATAAGAATAGCAAATACGTTCTTAGAAGAAGCTGCTACTTGTACGCCAATCAAGTCTTTTGAAGTACTAACAATAATATTATCATTTTCAAGACAAGATTTTACTGTTGCATTAGATAGGTCATTAAAAGATGCTACAACAAATCCGGTACTTCCACCATGCGCTATCTCTTTTGCAAACGAAGGTCCAGAGATCATACATAGATTTTCATGTTCTGTTTCCTCTAACACGACTTCACTCATAAACTTATTAGTTATTTGTTCAATTCCTTTTGAGACAATACATAAGATTTGCTCTTCAAATATCATATTCTTTAATTCTCTTGCAACCATTCTTACAGCTTTCATTGGAACTGCAAGTATCACTATTTTAGCATCTGATACCGCATTCTTCAAATCAGTTGTAATTTCTATATCATTTGGTATTTTTACACCTGGTAAAATTCCAGGATTTTCTCTTTTCAAAGTAATAATATCATATTCTTCTTTAAATTTTGTCCATAAAGTAACTTTTGAACCATTACCATGAAAAACCTTAGCAAGAGCAAGACCATATGCTCCTACACCTAGTATTGTTATTTTCATATATTTCCACTACCCCTTTACTTATTTTTATTATCTTCAACTACTTTAATATGTACATCTGCAAGTTGTTTTTCAGTAACTGTTGCAGGAGCACCCATTAATAAATCTCTTGCCTTACTATTTTTAGGGAACGCAATTACTTCACGTATATTTGTTTCTCCTAAAAGAAGCATAATAATTCTATCAATTCCTGGAGCCGCACCAGCATGTGGTGGTGCACCAAACTTAAATGCATTATATAATGCTCCAAATTTTGTTTTAACGGTTTCTTCTGAATACCCAGCAATTTCAAACGCTTTTGTCATCACTTTAGTATCATGATTTCTTACAGCACCCGATGCTATTTCATACCCATTACATACCATATCATACTGATATGCAAGAATTTCAAGGGGATCCATATTTTCCAAAGCTGAAAGTCCTCCTTTAGGCATTGAGAATGGATTATGTCCAAAATCAATCGTTCCCTCATCTGTTTTTTCATAAAATGGGAAATCAACGATAAAACATAATTTATACACATCTTCATCAATAAGGCCTAGTCTTCTTCCAAGTTCATCACGAATTAAGCCGGCATCTTTACAAGCTTTCTCATACTCATCTGCAACAAAAAATAAACCATATCCCTCTTTCGCACCAGTTTTTTGAAACATTTCGTCAAGTATCATATCAGATAAATACTTAGCAATTGGACCTACCACTATCCCATCTTCATTTTTCCTAATCCATGCAAGTCCTGCCATTTTTAATTCATCTTTAGCATATGCAGTCATTTCATCAAAAAATCTTCTTGTAACAGAAGTCGAATCGATTGCGATACATTTTACTACCTTATTTTTAAATGCATTAAATCCTGATCCCTCAAAACAATCTGTAACATCAGTAAGCACTAATGGATTTCTTAAATCCGGCTTATCTGTACCATATTTTTCGATTGAAGTCCTATATGGTATCTTCACGAAAGAGTCTTCTGATATTGTTGCATGTCCTAATTTTGAGAACACCTCAGTTGCTATCTCTTTTAACACTTCAAGAACTTCTTCTTGAGTTGCAAAAGCCATTTCAAAATCCAATTGATAGAATTCACCTGGACTTCTATCTGCTCTTGGATCTTCATCTCTAAAACATGGTGCTATTTGATAATATTTATCAAATCCAGATATCATTAAAAGTTGCTTAAATTGTTGAGGCGCTTGAGGTAAGGCATAGAATTCACCTGGATGTATTCTTGATGGAATAAGAAAGTCTCTTGCACCTTCTGGTGAAGAAGAAGTAAGTATTGGTGTTTGTACTTCAATAAATCCCATTTTGTCCATTTTATTTCTTAAAAGTTTTAATACTTCACTCCTAAAAACAATTTTTCTATGAATTGATTCATTTCTTAAATCTAAAAATCTATATTCAAGTCTTAAGTCCTCTTTTACTTCATGACTTTTTTCAACTTCAAAAGGAAGAGGCATTGTAACATCATTTAATATATCTATACTCTTTAGATTTACTTCTATTTTTCCAGTCTCTATTTTGTCATTAATGTTTTCTTCTGGTCTTTTCTCAACTACTCCTATTGCAGTGACAGTTGATTCAACATTAATTTTCTTTATTTGTTCCAAAAGTTTTTCATCTTCTGTGGTAAGCTGTGTGATTCCATAATGGTCTCTTAGATCAATAAATACACAACCTCCTAAATCTCTTATTGTTTTTACAAAACCAGAAAGTTTTACTTCTTTTCCAGCGTCTTTTTCGGTTAGTTCTCCGCATGTATGTGTTCTGTATTCACTCATTTTCTACCTTCTCCCCTCTAATATAAACAATTTCCTGGTGTCCTTGGAAATGGTATTACATCTCTTATATTTGACATTCCAGTCATATACATAACAAGTCTTTCAAATCCAAGTCCAAATCCAGAATGTATACAACTTCCATATCTTCTTGTATCAAGATACCAAGCGTATTCTTCTTTGTTAAGTCCTAGCTCTTCCATTCTTTTTTCTAGTTTCTCTAAATTTTCTTCTCTTTGAGATCCACCTATAATTTCTCCAATTCCAGGTACTAGCATATCTACAGCTCTTACAGTTTTATTATCGTCATTTAATTTCATATAAAAGGCTTTAATTTCCTTTGGATAATCTGTTACAAAAACAGGTTTTTTAAAGATTTTTTCAGTTAAATATCTTTCATGTTCTGTTTGTAAATCTGTACCAAAGTGAACTTCATATTCAAACTCAGAATTATGCTTTTCTAATAATTCAACGGCTTTTGTATAAGTCACTCTTTCAAAGTCAGAATGATAGATATGATTTAGTCTTGCCTTTAGTTCCTTATCCATAAACTTATTAAAAAATTCAATTTCTTCTGGACATTCTGTTAACACTGCATGAATAACATGTTTCATTAGACCTTCAGCAACATCCATATCTCCTTCTAAATCACAAAATGCCATTTCGGGTTCTACCATCCAAAATTCTGCTGCATGTCTTGCAGTGTGAGAGTTTTCTGCTCTAAAAGTCGGACCAAATGTATATACATTTGAAAAAGCAGTAGCAAAACATTCTGCTGACAACTGTCCTGACACTGTAAGTCCTGTTTTCTTTCCAAAAAAATCTTCATTCTCTGGAACATTCAAGTCATCAAGTGTAGTAACTCTAAACATTTCACCAGCCCCCTCACAATCTGATGAAGTGATGATAGGTGTATGTACATATATAAATCCATTTTGATAAAAAAATTCATGAATTGCATGTGCTATAACACTTCTTACTCTAAACACCGCTGAAAAAGTATTGGTTCTTGGTCTAAGATGTGCTATATCTCTTAAAAATTCCATCGAATGCCTTTTATTTTGTAAAGGATAATCCGGTGTAGATTTTCCTGATATTTCTATTTCATTTGCTACCACTTCAAAAGGCTGCTTTGCCTCTGGTGTAACCTTTATGATTCCTTTTACAATAATACTTGAACCTAAATTAAGTGATATAATCTCTGGATAGTTTTCTAATTTCTCCTCAAGTACAATCTGCACTGGTTTAAAAAAGCTACCATCATTTAATTCAATAAAGCCGATCACTTTAGAATTACGAATATTTCTAATCCATCCACAAAGTATTACTTCTTTAGAGTCAAATTCCTCTAAATTTTTATATATTTTATCTATTCTTATTCTATCTTTTATATTTATCATAGTTCATATCTCCTATTTTCCTATACACTTCACTATTTCATCAGTATCTAAAGAACACTCTACCTGAGAGCCATCTTTCATATTTCTCATAATACATTTATTATGACTTAGTTCATCCTCACCAATGATACAAACATATTTTGCTCCTAGTTTATCTGCATATTTTAACTGTGATTTAAAACTTCTCCTACAAATGTCAATATCTGCAATATAACCTTTTCTTCTTAAATCATTTACAAGATTGATTCCATTTGAATAAGCCTTTTTATCTATAATTGCAAAATATACATCTATATTTTCACTAATATTATCACACAAATGATATTCTTTTAAAAGAAGTATAATCCTATCCAGTCCAAGTCCAAATCCAACTGCTGGAGTAGCATTTCCACCTAGTACTTCTACTAATTTATCATATCTACCTCCACCTCCAGCTGCAAGGCCTAGATCTTTTGCTGTATATTCATATACAGTTTTATTATAATAGTCAAGTCCTCTCACTATTTTTTTATCTACAACATATGGAATACCAATCTCATTTAAAGTATTGCATACATTTTCAAAATCACTCTTACATTCCTCACAAAGATAATCTGTGATCATAGGTACATTCTCTAATTCCTTCTTACATTTTTCTTCTTTACAATCTATGATTCTCATAGGATTTTTTTCATATCTTCTTTTACAATTATCACACATATTTTCAAGTCTTGGTTTTACATATTCCTTTAATGCTGTAATATACTTTGCTCTACACTCACTACATCCAATAGAGTTAATAGTAAGTTCTATTTTATCGGCAAGTCCAAGTCTTCTAAAAAGCTCATATGAAACACATATCGTTTCAATGTCTGCAAGATAAGAATTACTTCCAAAAAGCTCCATACCAAATTGTGTAAATTCTCTATATCTTCCTTTTTGCATTTTTTCATATCGATACATATTTCCTATATACCAAAGCTTCAATGGGCTCATTTGTGTAGAAAGCCCATTTTCAATATACGCCCTAACAACACCGGCTGTAAGCTCTGGTCTTAATGTTACACTTCTTCCTCCCTTATCTAAAAAAGTGTACATTTCCTTATTTACTATATCTGTCTCATCTCCAACACCACGTGCAAATAATTCAGTTGCCTCAAATATTGGAGTTCTAATCTCGCCTATATTATATTCTCTACATATTTTTCGCACTTCATTTTCAACATATTGCCAGATTTTGGCATCTTCCAATATAATATCTCTTGTTCCTTTTTGTTTTGTAATTTTCATAGTAACATCACCAGGAAAATTATACCACAAAGGCTTGAAATATGCAATAAATATTGAAATATTAATCAATTTAAGTAAACTTTTAACCATTCAAAAAGAGAGCATTGATTTTTGTCTCAATACTCCCATTTCTATCATTATTTTATATCTGTTAAAACATATTCATAGTCCTTCAGATTATATATTGTTCCACAATAGCTACACTTACCATCATGATTGACATCTATATTGGCCCCACATGAAGGGCAACGCCTTGCATTACCTTGTATATTATGATTTCTTTTTTTCATAAAAGTTAGTATATGATTTCTTTCTTCTCTTCTTACATTATTACCAGAAACATACTTTTTCGTATCTTTATCAATATAGTAGTCCATACATTTTGATCGAATCATAACATATATTAAAAAATATTCTTCTGTTATTTCTACATTCATTATTTCTGTAGAAGCAACATTAAATTCATCATACATATGAATTAAATTTTTTTCTTCTAGCTCTTGTATCACATTAAAATATTTTTGATATAACTCATCCGATATAAAATGTCTTACTCTCTCTAAGTCTTTTAACATAACAGCCATATGTAGTTTTACAAAAATATTATCTACATTCGTCTTAAATTTCGCTTCTGAAAAATCACTATCTAATCTCATTAATTCGTCCATCATCTCACCTATCTTTGTGCAATATTTCTTTTCTTAGCTAATACCCATTTAGCACTATCTTCTACAATTGCTGAATTACAATAACTACATACATTAGAAGAGTTAACATCTACCTTTGCCCCACAATTTGGACACTCTATCATACTTTCTTTTCTAGTCATTGACTTGATAAATGTCATTTCATATTCAACACATACTTTTGAATTCTTATTTCCCCTCAATACATTATGACTTGCTGAATCAATAATATAATCATAAAATTCAATTGTCATAGAAGTTACAATTTCAGCTGTATTATTGACAACATTAAATCCAATTACTCTTGCATTAGTAAGTTTAAAGTCTTTCATAATATTTTGTTGACCTTTTACCTTTAAAGTATCAAGCTGTGTACTATACATGTTATATAATTCATCTGTTAAAACACTCCTTACTTTCTCAAGTTCAAAATTCATCCATGCATTTTGTGTATCTTTGTATATTGCAAAAGCCTCATTAAAGAACTCATTTTTCTCAAATTCAGGTAAATATTTCTTAATCTCTTCTTCAGGAATAGAAGTTTTTCTAGTCTTAACGACATGATTCATTTTATGATTATTTGTATGATTACTAGATATTATAATTGCTAGAATGGTTATGAAAATAATAGAAGAACAACAAAAACTTCCTAAACTAGAGCTTCCTCCACTACTTCCACTATCAAAGTCATAATCTGATCCAAAATCGTAGTCAAATCCTCCACCCGAATCATAGTCTACATCAAAGCCAGAATCTGCTATCGAAAAATTTGGTATTTTCAAAAATGAAATTCCAACTATCATCATAATGAAAATTATAAATCCAATTATTTTTTTATGTTTCATAAATGTTTCCCTCCAACCTCCTTCTACTACTTTAGTATTTGATATTATTTACAACATTTATTTGATCAGCAAAATCTGTTAACTGCCAATTTCCATTTGATGTTTCTACTTTATATTTGCATTCTTGTGTTAACATTTGAATAAGTTTTCCTTGGCTTGTTATCCAATATGTCTCCCTTGTAGATACAATTGCATGATTTTCATCTTGCATATCTACACTTAAAATCTCATAGGATAGTAACTTTTCTTCAATATCTTTGTTAATATATTCCTTTTGCGTGTCGTATATATTACTTCCAGGTAATAAATAGTCCGATATCATTGAAAAATCTTTGTTGGTAATAGCAATCACAAAATTTTGTAAATAATTGATAACGACATCTTCAGGTCCATTTCCTAAGTTATAATCCTCATCAATCGTTCTTAAAATATTAGGTACAAAGCTATATTCCTCTTCGCCACCATATTCTTTTGATCTATAACTTAACTTTATATTTCTTACTTCATGAAGATTTTCATTTTCATCTTCATATTCTACCAAGTATAGTTCCTTTTGTTGTCTATAAATGCTACTATACACATCTTTTAAAGATGTAATGCTTGAAATATTTTTATAAAAACCTCCTGTTGATGTGGCTATTTTTTCTAGGTCACCATTATTATTAATATCAGAACCAATTAAAAATATTGGTATATTATATTTTTTAGCTTGTGTAATAACGTCTTCTACGTTTGCCCTACTATTATTATCAAGACCATCTGTAAATGCAATTACACATTTTGCACCTGGTCTAGTAGCTACTCGGTTTACTGCCAAATAAAGGGCATCATATAGACTTGTCATTCCGCTAGCAGAAAGGGCATTGATTCTTTGTTTTAAAACTGCTTCATCTTGTGTAAATTCACAGTTGATATTAACTCCAGAATTAAAAGTAGTTAATTCAACTAAATCACCTGATTCAAATTGTACACTATCAACAAAAGAATTCATAATGCTTTTTACTTGTAAAAGCGGACTTCCAAGCATACTTCCACTAACGTCCATAACCATATTAATATTTAACTTTTCTGCCTCATTTAATTGAGACACTTTAGATACTGTTTTTTTCACATATTCTCCATTTGCATTTTTTTCAGATAAATGAAAAAATACTTGTTCTAAATCATCTGGAATATTTCCTTCATCATCTGCCAACTCAACATATAACCTAATCCTTGGATACTCAGACACATCAACTTGCTTTACTACTACACCAATTTTATTTTCAGGCTCAGTTAGCTTATATACCAAAGCACTTAATTCTTCAATATGACTATTTGCAATTACATACAATTTTTTGCTAATTAGTTTTTTAATTTCCTCCATTTTTTCACTAATTTGTTTTTTATCATTCTCCTCTAAATAGCTTTGATCAATCGATTCAACGTCTGCAATCTTATTTTTTACAAAATTACTATTTTCTTTATCGAGGTTGTCCACCATATCCTGTATTTTAGCTATACTACTATCTGCATTTTCATAATCTTTTGATTCAATATATCTTTTACATATCTCAATTTCTTTATTTACAGAATCTATATCTCCTGTAAGCGTTAGACTAGTAAGTTGCTCTTCAAATGCTTCTATTTTCTTGCTATACTTCCTACCTTTATTAAAAACAGTAAAACAAAGAATTGTAATAATAGATGCAACTAAGACTACTAAAACAGTTATTAAAGCAATAATCCATGCTTTAGAAGATTTCTTTTTAGTTTCCTTATCTTTCTTTAAAGCATCTGCTCTTTCTTCTTTTTTTACTTCTACATAAGCATTTCCTTTTTCAACACTTTTTAAAGATGTTCCACAATATGTACAAAAAGAATCTTCTGCTCCAACATCTTTACCACAATTTTTACACTTCAACATAATTCCCCCTTATATATTTTAATTTATAACTTTTTCTCAAGTAATATATACTCATATTTATTCTCAATTTTATCTTTTAAATACATTTCGTTTGTCTTACCTGATTTGATAAGTGCTCCAATTGTACAATACTCATTTTTTTTAGCATTTTCAAGTATTGTATAAGCTATTGCTTTTCCAAGCCCTACATGTTCTCTTTTCACTCCCATGTAAAGTAAAACATAGCTTTTTAAAGTTTTCTTATCTTTTAGTATCTTCAGCTTATCTAGTATATTTAATTTTCCATATAGTCTATTATGATAATTTGGTACACTTAAAAAGAATCCAACAGCTTTGTTATCATAATATGCAAGCTTTACCATATCAAAATTCAGTATCGCTTTATAATAACTAAAAAGTTCCACAAAATCTTCTCTTTCTATATACTTAAATACTGGAAAATCTTTATAAAGCTCTATAATGAGGTCATATATTTCATTTACACATTTCAAAAAATCTTTTTTACTTGGGCTTATAATCTTATAGTCTCTTTCAACAAACATTTGATATCGCTTCTTCATTGTTTCATCCACATAATCTTTTGGAATAACATCAAATATATTGGACACATATTTTATTTTTTCATCAAATCCATTTTCTTGAAATAGTTTTAAATAATAATCCTTGTTATATGGTTCACCCGTATATGGCTTTTTATCAAAAAGATTTACTTTTAACCTATATTTTATCCAAAAACTTGCATCAACTGGTCCAATTAATGTTTTATATCCCTGTTTCTTTACAAATTCAAATACATAATCAAATAAACTTTTTGCACATTTTAAATCATCTATACATTCAAAAAAGCCTATATATGAAATATCATCCTGATCATAAAAAGTAACAATACATCTTGCTACTACTTCTTTTCCTTGATATACCAAAAACTTTTTGATTCTAAAATACTTACTGAGTATATGTCGATTTTCAAGAATTTTTCGTTCCTCTTCTATATTTTGCATCATCTCATCTTTTGAATATAACTTCTTTGGTAAACTTAAAAAATCATGGATATATTTTTTATCATCTTCAAACTCTTTGACTTCAAACATACTATTTCCTTTCTAATATGATTATTTCTCCTGAACTTCCATCCATCTTTATCATATCCCCTGTTCTTAATATACTTGTTATATTTTTAACTCCTACAATAGATGGAATGCCAAGCTCTCTTGATATAATGGCTGTATGAGAGAGTAATGATCCTTTCTCAGCAATAATTCCTTTGGCAACAGTCAGTAAAAATACCCATCCTGGATCTGTCATTTTAGTAACCAAAATTTTGTTTTTTACATTTTCTACTTCCTTAGGATTATTAACGACAAATACTTCTCCTGTTACTATCCCATTAGAGCATGGAATCCCTACTATTTTATTATCATCTAGCTCTATTTCTAAAGAATTAATATTTTTATGTGTCTTATTAAATACATTTTTAACAAATATTAACCTTGAATAAGAAGGAATTTTTTCATATATTTTATAACTGTTTTTTCTAGCTTTTATTATTTCTTCAAAATGAATATGTTTTTGATCTATGATAAAACCAAAAATCTCATCCTTTGTAAGATAAAATATATCATCCACTTCTTTAATTAATTTTTCATGATATAAATTTTTACCAATGCTTAAGAAAATTTCTCTAACAATTCCATAAATTCTACTTCTATTCAGTCTAGAAATTTCCCTATTTTTAATTCCAATCACCGCATTTTTACTATATTTTTTTATTTGTTTTTTATTGATAAAATTTGTATTTTTTAAAATCATCTCATCAAAAGAAGTATCATACTCTCTGCTTATAGTATTCTTTAATTTCTCAAATTTTTCTTTATCTTCTGTATATTCCAAAATTTTATCAATTAAAAGTTTTGGGTTTTGTCTAAAGCTTTTACTTTCAAGCTTTAATTCCTCTAGTGTTCTATCACCATAAAGTTCAATATACTTTCTTAATCTTGATGATAAAAAATCCTCTTTATCTAAATACTTTTGAATATCCTCTATGGTTTTCAAATTTAATAATTCTTCTCTTCTATGATTACTTAAAACATAAGATGAAATAGATATCAATTCCTTTACAGGAAGCATACTTTCTATATTAGATATACATGATATATATTGATTTACAATTTTATCAGCATGGTCTTTATCTATTTTTTCTATTTTTTTCTTTAAAAGTCCTGTATATATAAATGCATACATGTCATTAATTAAGGTTAAATCCCAATCTGTAAGAATTCCTTTTTCTATCAACATATATAGTTTAACCAAGGACCTATTATCCATCCCTTCTTTAAAAGATGTATGATAGAGTTCCAATATTTTTAGGAATCTTTGATTTAATGCCTCCATTGCCTTATTATTATTTTTTAGCAATTTATATGCGTTCCTATAAATCTTAAGCTTATGTGAAAATTTTAGTTTTGTAAATTCTTTTCTGATCGTATACTCTTTGTTACTTACGCCAAGCATCTCCTGCCATATTGGTATTATTTTAGAGCTCATTGGCAAAAAATGAATAATGGTATACCAATTGCTAATTTTGTAATATACTCTTCCATTAACAAAATCAATCATATCTTTATAGATCGATTTATATTGATTTACTAAATTACTGTTTTGAGTTACTCTCCTTACAACGCCCTCAAATACCCCACCATATGCTTCCTTGATAAAAGAACATGTTAGCGGTAAAGTAATGCCAGGATAACTTTCTACTATATTACTATTATCAAGAATTATGAATTCTTCATTTTTTGGAATCGTCGTAATTGGTCTTACTTGAAGGATATAGATTTCATTCTTTTTCATAGCCCACTCTATATCAATTCCATAAGAATATAACTTCTCTAATCTAGAAAAAATCCCTATTAAACTCTCAAATTCTTTATTACTTAATACAGGAGAGTTTTCCTGTGTTTCATAATAAGATATTTTATCGGTTTTATTGTAGTAATACGTTGTTGTAGCGACTTTATCTGATACTACATTTTCTCCTACTCCAATACCTACTATGGTTACCATCTCATTTAAAAGACCTTTTGGATTTTCAGTAAACGTTACTCCTGAAATATCAGAATCTATCATTTTTTGAACAATTACTGCCATTTGAAGTTTTCCAAACTCTATACCATTTTGATAATAATATTTTAATGCATTTGGAAGATATAGCGATTTATAGCATTTCTTTACATATTCAAATATATCCTCGTATTTTACATTTAAATAAGTTTTAAACTGACCTGCAAAAGATGCATATTCAAGATCTTCATTAACACCGGAGGATCTTACTGAAAAAAAGTCTTTTGTACCCAATATTTGTTCTACCTCATGACAAACTCTATTCTTTAGACTAATATTTTCTATTGAATCAATTAATTTAAAAATTTTTCCACTACATTTTTCGATACTATTGCTATTATCATAATCTACACTTTTTAATAACTCTTCTATGTTAAAAGAGATTTCCTTCATATATTCTTTAAAAATATTGGTATCTATTATATAAAATTCTGGTACATTGATTTGATTTTCTTTTAAAAAACAAAGATTATATGCTTTAGAACCAATCATATTTTTATCTACATTCTTATTCATATTATCACCATATATAATTTGCAAGAATTACTCCTATGAGCATAATTTGAACTACATAAATGTATATCGGTACAACTTTTTTTGGATTTATCTTATCATTTGTTGGATTTTGAATAAACTTTATCGTTACAAATAGATAAATGAATAACGCCAATGCAAATCCAATAATTGTATAGATGGAAGTAATATCATATATAGCAATTGCAATGAGTATTGCCTGAAGCAAAAATACACAAAACACTATTATAGTAGCTCTTTTATAACCAAATATTTTGGAATAAGTAACATACTCATTTTCATTTTGGGGAGCTTTAATTTTTCTTCCCATTTCCCATCCAAGAGCAGGCAAATAAAGGATACAGGCAATTAGAACATTAGATAATGTAAATAATTCTAATTGATATTTATTACATACAATACTAATAATATAAAAATTAAGTATCACTTGAACTGGATTATGTGTAATTAATGCTAGTAATAAATTTGGTTGAATATACTTTTTTGCAAAAAACCAAACGCTCATTAAAATACCATAAATTGCTAGCACGATAAAAGGAATTAAATTTCTAGTAAATATAACATTGAGGATTATCATAATTGCAATACTGATACCGGCAAGTATCTTTAAATCATTTTTTGTAACTCTACCAGATGGAAGTGGTCTTTCCTTAAAAAGTTTTGAATCCAATTCAAAATCTTTAAATTCATCTGCAATTCTTAGACAAAGTAAAAAGAAAAATATCGTTAAAACGCCTGTTACTTCTTCCATTCCAAAGCTAAAACTTGCAACTGAAACCTTTGCCAATACAAAAAAATAAATAACTCCAAAAAGAATAATACCTAAAAATAATCTTGGAATCACGGGATACATTTCTTTTAAATAAATATGCCATCTTTTAATCATACTTTACCTCCTATTTTTTCTCCAAGTAATACCTTAGACTCTATATGATTACTTGAATTTTGAATAATATCATCATCAATCTTTAATTTATTTTCTTGAAATAATAAAATAATGGTGGAGCCTCCAAACTCAAAAAATCCTTTTTCTTCTCCTCTTTTAAATTTGGCTTGATGATAATTTTTGATCTTCCCAACAAGTAATGCGCCTACCTCGATATATAGTACTTCACCAAAATTCTTTGTTTTTAATTTAGATATCTCTCTACTATTTCTACTAAAGACTGGATAATCTTTAGATATGCTTGATACGGTATGCAATACCCCATTAATCTTCTTATGATACTCTAATCCTCCATCATCAAAAAAGATATATCGATGATAATCATCTATCGTTAGTCTAAACACTAAACATTCTCCATTTTGATAATTGAATGCCTCTTTTTCATCTTGTATCAGATCTCCAATAGTATATATACTATTTTTTACCTTTATTTTTAAATTCTCATCTATTTTATATCTAGTAAGTTTTGCATCACAACATGAAATGAGAATATCATCATCATATATTACTTTCCTTTTTTCGTTTTTTATTTTTCTAGAAAAAAATTCATTAAAATTCTGATAATCTACTTTTTCATAATCATTCATATCAATATGATAAGTTGCTATAAATTTTTCTATTTTTCTTTTCGATAATTTAGATGATTGATACCTTCCATATATTTTAGATATTGCTTTTCTTGTTACTATCGTTTTTAAAAGAACTCTACCAATTTTTGTATGATACAAAAAATCCAAGCTTTTCTGATGATATTGCTCTACGTATATATATTTATTTTCTCTTCTATTCCATATCTTTATACTCATACATCTCACCTAAAACATAATGATAACACCTATTACTACTATTGCAAGAAAAGCAAAACATATACATATTTTAAATGATGCTTTGGGTAACTTGATATTCAGTATAAAAAGCAATGCTACGAAAAGCATCAAAGTCGTATAAATTCTTCCAAACAGTAAATTTGGAATCAGATCATGCAACAAATAAAATAATGGAAAAATCAAAGCTGCAGTTGTTACGGGAAGACCAGTATAAAATTTTACAGGTGCCTCTTTATTTGCATGCGTATTAAAATATGCAAGCCTTGATACTGCACAAATCACATAAAGTATCAATACGAATATACTATAGATAGATGTCAATTCTAAGTTAATGAATATGATAATTGGAAATACACCAAAAGATATCACATCCACTAACGAATCTATTTGGACTCCAAATTCTTTTTCCATATCAGTTCTTTTACATCTTCTTGCAACAACTCCATCAAATAGATCACATACTCCTGCCAAAATCAAACATATAATACTAAAATCCATATTTTTTGCAAAAGCAAAATACATTCCTATCACTGAAAAAGCTAGTCCTAGATAAGTTAAAATAACTGATCTATTATATACTCCTATAAACATCATTTCCTCCTTAATATATCTTTATCTTCTATGATGATATCACCACTAGCACCATTCATCGTTACTATATCACCATCTTTTATAATATTCATTACATTTTTGACACTAACAATACAAGGTAAATTATACTCTCTTGCAGTAATTGCCAAATGACAAAGCATTCCACCATTTTCCGTTATCATTCCACCAAGTATTGCAAATTTAGAAGTCCAACCAGTATCTGTAAATCTTGTAACAAGAATTTCTCCTGGAAGGATTTCATCTATTTTAGAAAAATCTTCTATGAGCCTTGCCTTTGCAGTTACGATTCCACTACTACAACCAACCCCTATCACATTATTACTGTTTTCTTTTATTTTTGTGGTATCACTAGTATCAAAGATCTCATCTTTTGGTATGTAATTTTTAAATGAATTAAAATAAATCTTGTTTTTCTCAATCATTTTATTTAAATAATCGATTCCCTTTTTATTATGAATATACTCCCATATATCATCTTTAGATAGGTAAAAAATATCATTTACTTCTTCTATTAATTTGTCTTCTTTTAATCTCCTACTAAACTCTAAAGTATAAATCCTAATCACATAATAAAATCTTGTTGAAAGATCTTTTAATTCTTCCCTTAACCACAATAAATCTCTCATTTCATAGATTTCTTTCTTTAATTTGTTAAATTTTATTTTATTCGTTTTATCTTCTAATATTTTAAGAGAAGATTTAAATTTTTCGCGCCCTTTCTTTTTATCTACCATAGGAGAATATTTTTTACTCAATTTTACTGTTGCCTGAAACATCTTTAAAACACTAAAAACATCTTCACTATAACTTGGAAATGTAATATCTAGTTCTTTAAATGAATGATATTCATACTTTTTAATAAATACTGATATGTCATCAAAAATTTCTAAATCTTTTCTATGATTTAAATACCTCTCATATATCCTGTCTATATCAGTATGAACAAAATAATCATATATAGATTTGTCTTGTTTTATTTTTTCAGATATTTTCCATAAATCATAAAATGGTAATAGATGTGAAACGTTATCAATTCCAGATAACAAATTTAAGTATTCTTCTTGATCTAGATATTTCTTAATTTTCCTTTTAAATATTGTTTGTTTTACTGTATTAATAAATATCTGTGTAAAATACAAAGAGTCATTTTTCAAAAAATCGTCTTGTACTAATTTTTCAAATAGCTGAAAGAATTCCTCATTGCTTAAATGTTCATATTCTGTATCTATATAGCTCTTATACAATTCTTTTTGTGTCTTAATATACTGTCTTGAATTGTTTTTCATATTCTTTATCATTTGACCAAGTGAACGATATATGTTGATCACTCTAACAATTCCACTTAATGTTAGTTTACAAGATTTTCCATTTCCACCATATAGTGGTGTTATTCCAAGTTCATCATCAAAATCCCTTTCAATATACCCAGGGATTTTCTCCATAGCACGTTTCACCACACTAACATTCCAATATGGTCTTGAAAAAAACATTTTTCCTAAATTTGCATCAATTTCATTTTCCTTTAAAATTTTCAGACGAATCAAAAATTCTCTTAAAGAATTTTCCCAAATATACTGATATAATGACCACATATATGGCGTACAGACACCAGAGGACACACCACCATCTTTGAAATTTGCATTTGTCCAAACAATGTTATCCAAATGATAACCAATTTTTGTGATACATCTTACTTGTAAAAAATAAATATCATTTTTATATATTCCAAATTCCATATCAATTGGAAATCCTAATAATTTTTGCATTTTCAAAGCTTCCTGAATCAGCTTTTCCAATAATACATCATCTATTGTTAATACTTTAGGTTTCTCTACAAACCTTTCCATGTCAAAATGAAAGATATACTTCTTAGGTATCACCTTTCCACTTACAACATTTTCTCCTAAGCCTCTTGCTATTTCGATTACCAATTCTTTGTCATTTCCGGTAATTGGATTGACTCCAAAAAGGACCCCACTATATTCAGAATCCACCATCTCTTGAATGATAATATTCATTTCAAGTGTTGCTATGTTGATTTTATGGTCTACACAATATTTAACTACTTTCTCACCAAAACATGATATATAGCACTTTTTGATTGCATCTGCAAGTTCAATATCCTGAGCACATACATTTAAAGTAGTCACATACTGACCAGCAAATGAAACATCATTTAAATCTTCCTTTGAGGCGCTACTTCTAACAGCATATTTTTTAGATATATCTAAATTAGACATAATTTGGCTCATAGTATCTTCTGAAATTTCTAATGCATTCATCATTTTTTCTATTTTTACTATATTATCATCTACATTTTTAGAGTCATTCAAATCTTCTATGATTCTTTTATATTCAGAAAATTGATGATTCTCTTTTAAGATTTTTACCAACTCGTCTTTATCAATTACAATTCCATTTGGAACATTAAATCCATGATTTTTTATAATAGATAAATATTTTGCTTTATTTCCAATATCGTCTTCTTCTCTTTCGCCCAGTTTAAAAATCATAACTTACTCCTAATTTCTATTTTTTCTTAGTCCCATTTTATACAATAAAATATTGATAAAATAATGGGTAACTCCTCCAAGTATTACATAAAATATAAAGAATACAAAGTTCATATGATAAAATAGACTCACTACAAAAACACATCCTATTAACGAATCTATTTGATCTAATACAATAAAAAATTTTCCAATAAGACCCCTTCCAGTTTTTCCAGGAACAATATCAAATCTTCTTTTTAAAAAACTATTTGGCAGTTCACAAATCACATATGCCAAACCAAATAATGCACCAAGCCATATATTAAAAGCTATTTGATTTTCATGACTCATATACAGAAAGTTATGATTTTCCAAATAGGGCACTGCATGGCAAAGAAATCCCCAAAGTATGGTTGTAAATATACTACATACAATCATTCCGATAAAGCCTTTCCAAGTTTTATTATCACCAAACAGTCTCTTTGAATCATTTAAGCATAACCCTTTATCGATTGGAATATATAGTCTATTCCAAATTTTTGTTTTTACAAAAGCCATATTAAGACTACCCGCAAAAATCACCGGCATAAGACTAATATACATACTAATTACTGTATTCAAATTATCAACTCCTATTTGATTATCATTATATCAAAAAGTAAAATAAATAACAATGAATGCATCAAATATTTTCAACATTCTATTTTCTTCCTCTACAAAAAGTGATATAATACTCCAAAAAGTGGAGGATAACATGAAAAATAAACAAATTGATATATTGAAAGGAATGGGAGCAATTTTAGTTGTTATTGGCCATTTAGTGCCGGCAAGTGGAAACATAAAAATATGCTTATATGCATTTCACATGCCATTATTTTTCTTTTTATCAGGATTTTTATTTAACACAAAAAAGGACTTTAAGACTTATTTAAAAAGTAACTTAAAATCACTTATATTACCATATTTTATATTTAACATCATTTCACTTGTATTGAATTTAGACCTTATATTTCAAAATCACTTCAGCATTTTGCAAATTCTTGATAATATATTTTTTTATAATAGCAAAGTGGCATGGAATTCATCTCTTTGGTTTTTTATAGTGTTATTTATGACAAAATTACTTTTTTATATCTTTAGTAAATTATGTAAAACCTCAGTTAAAAAGTTATTTGTTTTAGTCATTGTAACGTTGACCTTGGGAATTGTCTTAAATATTTTTCATATAAACTTACACTTTGGAATATCTATTATTCCTTTTTCCATTACTTTCTTTTATATAGGATATTTATCAAAAGAATTGAAGCTTTTGGAGAAAATGCAATTCAATTTAAAAACAGTATTAATTACAATACCACTATGTATTCTAGGTATTGTATCTTCGCTATATAATACAAGAGTTAATATGTCTACAAACATATACAACAATTATTTACTATTTTTTATCAATGCAATAATTGGAATATACATTTGTATACAATGTTCTATTGTATTAAAAAACAGTAAACTATTAAGTATCTATGCTCATCTTTCAATGATCATGTTTAGCACACAAAGGTTATTATTTAAATTCTATCCTTTTCATATAGAAAATCACTATATATTTGCTATTATACTAACTTTGGCCTTATATCTTTTATATGATATCATACAAAAAAAATTCAAACAAAAGAGTGAGATAAAATAATTTCTCACTCTCTATTGATCAAATTTTTAAAAAGTTCTAAATCTTCCCTATACGTTATTTTAATATTATACTCTGAGCCCTTAAAAAAGTTCAACTTTTTTCCCATCTTAATCATTAAGTCTGCCGTTGTAGACAATCCTTCAAAATCAATACTCTTAGCATATTCATATGCCTTTTTGATATCTCCATAATGAAATATTTGAGGCGTTTGTAATCTCATTAAATTCGTTCTTTCAATAATCCTATTTTCATCTTTTGTTACCACAACCTCTGGACATTCTATATAGCTGACTGCATTTCCTTTTTCTCCACACAGTTCAATTCCTGTATCAATCACTTGATTATTTACAAGTGGTCTATTTCCAGCATGCACTACTATCATATCATTATCTGAAACGATACCATTCAGTTTATCAATACAGTTACTAATAGACTCTGGCTGTGTTCTTCCTCCCTGTACAATGTATTCTAATTTTGTAATATGATATTCTTCTTTATATGCTAAAACTTGTTCTTCATATCCCTTAAGACAAGCTACAATAATTTTATCTATATTTTCGTTATTTTGAAATTTTTCTAACGTATAAATGCTAATTGGTTTGTTATCTACTTGTATAAATTGTTTTGGTACATTACTTTTAAATCTCGTTCCAATCCCACCAATTGTTATTAATGCAATTACCATACTTTCACCTACTTTTTAAACACTTTATTTATCTTTCTAACTTTCTCTAAAAATCTCCATCCTTTAGAATTAAACACTTTTTCTAAAGTATCATTTAGACCATTAATTGTTGCATCCTTATCTCTTATCTCTCTTTTTCTTTCATTTAGCTCACTAGTAAGTTCTTTTACTTCTTTTTCTAATAATATTTCATTGTCCGTATAATGTACTAAATTCTTTTTTAGCTGATTACCATCAAATAAGAAATTACATATTTCTTTACACCCACCATCTTGTAACTCTCCAAACCATAAGTTTCTTTTTTCTTTTCTTTCATTTTCAAATTCATTATTTGCTTGAAAACTTTCTTCAATAGATAGAAGCAATCTATCTATATCACATACTCTATATCCTGGCATCCAAAAATCAGAATTATTAAATGTAATTCCCCTATTCTTTTTATAATCTTCAATATCATTTACAAGATAAATAACTGGTTTATTTAAAAATACAAATTCAATACCAAGTGAAGAATAATCAGTTATCATAAGATCTGCAGCATTCATAATTTCATTTAAAGTAATATTTTTTTCTGTTAATATACTATCCTTTATGATTTTAACATTATCATTTTCTAAATAATTCATATTTAACTCTTCACTAGGATGTTTTTTTATACAAAGTAAATAATTATTTTTCCTAAGGTATTTAAATAATTTTTCTTCATCATATGTTTTTAAATTAAATAGATTCTCTTTGTTAACATCTGTTTCTTGCTCTCTTCCACATCCTTTTCGGAAAGTAGGCATATAATAAATTACTTTACTATATTTACTAACATCTAAATTTAGAACTTTATCTAAATTTTGTTTTGCGTGAGAATAAACAAAATAATCCAGTTTGGGATATCCTAAACTGACTGTTCTATTATAATTGATATTGAATCTAGTAGCAAAAATCACACGCCAAAAATCAGAAGGAACGACTATATAATCAATTCTTTTTCTTAAGTCATCGTACCAATTTCGATCTGACTCATTCATATGATCTGATAAGTTTCCAATATGTTTAGAACTAATACCATGCCATAGCTCAACATATATAGACTTATCATTTCTTTCTCCAGTGATATTACAATGTGTAGAAAAAAATACATCTGTTGTTTTAGTATATTCAAAATATTCTTCTGTTCCAATTTTATATGCCTCAATATTGGCATCATTTAATTTTTTTAACATTTCATCTGATTTTACAGCCCATGCAAAATTCATTTGATCGCCATATCTTTTCTTCATATATTCATATAATGGCTTCGCATTACTTGAAAAATCAGGGAAACTACAAAATGTAATATTTAATTTTCCCATAAAAAAACTCCCATAAATATTGCAATTTCATATAACTGATATATAATTGCAAGTGATATAACACATTGCTATTATATAATACTTTACATTCCATTGTCAATATTTAGGGAAACTTGTTATTTGATAATATCATATAGCTTTCCGTCAATTACATCCAGTAATTCTTGAACTTTTACTTCAACTTGATATCCAATTTTTCCAGCACTAAAAATAATTGTATCAAAATTTTCTGCAGATATATCAACTACTGTAATATATTTTTTCTTCATTCCAATTGGAGAACATCCTCCATGAACATATCCAGTAATAGGAAGTAGTTCTTTTAACTTTACCATTTCTATAGACTTTTCTCCAACACTTGTAGCTGCTTTTTTTAGATCAAGTTCACCACTTACAGGTACCATAAACACATAATATGTTTTAGATTTGCTTACAGTCACCAAAGTTTTAAAAACCTGATTCTCATTTTGGTTTAACACCTCTGCTACGTCCACTCCACTAATAGCACCCGAATTTTTATAACTATAACTTTGATACCCAATATTCATTTTATCTAAAATTCTCATTACATTTGTTTTATAGTCCATATTTACTCCTTAGGTATACCAAATCTAGCTAAACTTCCGTTTTTATACCTTTCATCGCCAGTTACATCTTTAATAACAAAGCTTGGTTCTATATATTTTTTAGCTTCTTCTTCACTTGCAAATTCTATTTCCATATATGCAAGGCTTTGTAGTTCATCTGCAAATATATCAATTGCAGTGATAACGCCATCATCATTTACATATTGATATCTAGTCTTATGTATCGTAATAGCATTATCAGCTCTTTTACTATATAAATATTCATATTCTTCTTTGGTAATTTCTGTCTCAAGTTCATTTCTTATAAGTCCATCAGAAGACATATTCGATTTCATAGTACAAGTATACATTTGTCCATCATTAATTTTCCTCACTCTAATTTCAGGAGAAAAAGATATATAGGTCTGTTCAATCACATATTTTTCTGCATTATTAAAATTCATATTGATTTCATCTGCATCAATCAACCATTTTCTTTCAATTTCTTTATCATCTAAATTAATCTTTGCAAGTGCTATTTTATAATCATACTGCTTTTTTAGTTTGAAACCACTCCAAATAGAAAGAATCATTAAAATAACACAAACGATTATCATAATCCCCTTTTTTACATTTTCCTTTTCCATAACTCCTCCTCAGACTATTCTATCATGATATCTCTTTATTTACTATATGCACAGGAAGATTCTTTCCAAAAGCCTCTTTAATTAGTCTTGGTCTTATATCAAATTCATTTAATTTGTCGATATCGATCCATTCAAAACTTAGTTCTTTATTAGGTTCTACACATTTTAACGTATCTTCTATCTTTTTATCATTCTCATTTACAAATTCTACTTGGTAAACAGTCATAAGTTCATGATATTTATTTCCTTTCATAGCAAAGAAATTCTCAATATATGCAAACTCTTTGACAATTTCTATTTCTTTTCCCATCTCTTCCATAATTTCTCTTTTAATTGTGTTTACCGAATCTTCTCCTATTTTTACTCTTCCACCGATCAAAGCATAATAATCATTTTTAGGACTTTTATGAAATAACACCCTATGATTATGAATCACAATTCCTGCAGCCCTAACATTTAATTTATAATCTCCTACATTTACCGTCAAATCTAAATTTTCCATCTACAAAACACTCCTTTTATTCATGATAATTCCAAATTCCTAAATGGCCTTTTACTATTTCAGAACGATTCACTATCTTTATATTTTCTAAAATCCAAGCATACCTCCCCTCTTCATAAATACCACATATGTATTCTTGATGATTATTTTTCATATTCTCTACAAAATTCTTATCCATATAGATGCAATCAACAAGTTCACATGAACAAATTATTTTACCATAATTCATATTCTTATCACTTACAAGTCCCATAATTTCTTGATTTTCTCTCCACATCTTAGGTATTTTTGTAGTGCTTGCATGTATATACAGTTCTCCTCTATAATTTGTTTTCCAACTTCTTGTTTCAACTCTTTTTTTCCCTTCCTTTATCAAAGTTGCAAATGGTTCTGTCAGACTAATTACTTTCATATTTTAATCCCTCCAAATAGAAAAAATGGAAGGTATATACCTTCCATCTATATTACTTTCTAAGTCCAAGTTTTGCTATGATATCTCTATATCTTTCAACATCTTTTCCTTCTAAGTATCTAAGTAATCTTTTTCTTTTACCAACCATGATTAAAAGTCCACGTCTAGAATGTTCATCTTTTTTATGTACTTTTAAATGCTCAGTTAACTCATTGATTCTTTCAGTTAGAAGTGCAATTTGTACTTCTGCAGAACCAGTATCGTTAGCTTCTCTTGCATAAGTTGATAAAATTTCTGCTTTTCTTTCTTTAGTCACTTGAAATTCCCTCCTTTTTTATTTACTTGCCTAAAGCTAAGATAAAACACGAGGTCATGTATTTTCTGAGCCATAGGTGTTATATAAACTGCAAATAGCATGTTTATTTCAAAATTATCATTATTATTTACCCGCGATATATGGATATGGGTTAACAGATATACCATTTAATTTTACCTCAAAATGTAAGTGAGGTCCTGTAGCCCAACCTGTTTCTCCAACAGCTGCAATTGTTTCACCTTCTGAAACGACCTGACCTGCTGTAACATATAATGCACTACAATGGGCATATAACGTTATCATACCATCGCCATGGTTTATCTTAATACAATTACCATAACCTGTAGCATCCCATCCTGCAAATATTACGGTACCTGTTCTATAAGCATAAATTGGGTTACCTGCTGGTCCACCTAAATCAATACCTTTATGTCCATAATATTCGCCATATCCACAGTTAATTCTTCTATTGACTGTAGGCCATACACCATCTCCTGTAGCAATTACATTAATATCTCCACTATAAGTAGTGGTAACAGGAGTATAAGCTGGTGTCTCTTCCACTACTGGAATTTCTATTGGTTTATTTCTATCTACTATATCTTTTAATATAGCATCTGCTCTTTCAATTGTTGTTGTTTCTCCTAATTCAGAAACTTTTTCCATGTTAACTTCAGTATCTAGACTTTCTACTTCGGCCTTTAAGCTTTCAGCATATTTGTTAGCTTCGTCCTCTGTTGAGAAAGTCATTTTATTTTCGCCATCAACTGCAACATTATAAATCGTATATTCAGTTTTTATCTCAGCTCTTAAATTAGTATATATATTTTGTTCTGAAAGTAATGAGTCCCTTATATAACTTGTTTCAAAACTAGGCTCACTTTCTAAGTATACCTTAACATTCGGATCAATGTTTTGTTTCTCAGTTACTAAGTCATTATATACTTCATCGAATTGTTGCTCGTTAGAAAAATAACCTATAAACCTACCATTAATATATGTTTTCACAGCTGGTTTATATGTATTTAATATTGTTATTACAACAGCACAGAATATTAAAGCGAGTGTTACTATTGTAAAGAACAAAAATCTTAGCGTACTGAGCACACTTTTCTTTCCCATAATTAAAATTTGCACCTTCCTTTTTAGGTCATACAATTATATTATAGCATTTTATATTCAATTTGTCAAATAATTACTATTCTCATGTAATATTTGACTACTATAAAAGCAGGCTTATTCTATCATACCATTTAAAATATGTCAAGAAAATTTCACTTTTTTTACACTTAGTCACTTTTGCTTAACATTTAAATATTTACAACCTTATTAACTATACCATACTATAAAATATATTTTTTATCAATACTTTTATACCACTTTTTAAATTTTTTGTCTAATTTTTAATATATTATATTATGTCCCCTATTGTACTTTTGTGTAAATTATAGTATAATTATATTGTATATAAATATATATTTTATCTCATGAAAGGAGGAATATATATGATACCCGTTTGGGCAATCTGGCTAATTATCAGTGGAGTATTTTTACTACTTGAAATATTTACAGTATCCTTTTTAATGTTTTGGCCAGGAATAGGAGCAATTTTTGCTTTTATCACTAGCCTTATCACACCTAATATTGGTATTCAAATTGGAGTATTTACAATTTCTACAATTATTTTAATTGTATTTACTAAACCATTAACAAAAAAGTTTTTTAAAACAAAAGATTCATCAATGAATAACAATGCTATTATAGGAAAGAAAGGCACTGTAATAAAGCCAATCAAAAATAGCCAGACAAAAGGCCAAGTAAAAGTGGATGGAGAACTTTGGTCTGCTATTATATCAGATGATGAAAAACCATTAAAAGAAGGTGACTCAATAGTAGTCGAAAAAATTGATGGTGTAAAATTACAAGTGAAAAAAGCCTAAATCAATCAGTATATGAAGGAGGAAAAAGCATGATATATTTTTTTATTATTATTATCGTACTAGGACTCATTATTGCAGCAGCTTCAATTAAGGTAGTTAGACAATCAGAAGTTAGAATTATTGAACGTTTTGGTAAATATAACTATACAGCTGAAGCAGGTCTTAATTTTATTCTACCATTTGCAGATAAAGTAAGAGCTGTAGTAAGCCTAAAGCAGCAAACAATGGATGTAACACCACAAAGTGTTATTACAAAAGATAACGTAACAATAACCATTGATACAGTTGTATTCTATCAAATCATGGATCCAGTAAAAGCTGTCTATGAAATTGAAAGTTTACAAAAAGGTATTGCATACATTGCAATTACTACAATTCGTGATATTGTTGGTAAAATGGATTTAGATGCTACATTTAGTTCCAGAGATGCTATCAATACGCAATTAAGAGATGTACTAGATGAAGCTACAGATAAGTGGGGATGTAAAGTTGATCGTGTAGAAATTAAAGACATTAAACCACCAGCAGATATTCGTGATGCAATGGAAAAACAAATGAATGCAGAAAGAAATAAAAGAGCTATTATCTTAGAGGCAGAAGGTAAACGTCAAGCTGATATTACCCTTGCAGAAGGTAATAAACAAGCTACTATTTTAAATGCAGAGGCCGAACGTGAATCTAATATTAGACGTGCACAAGGTGTAAGGGAAGCAAAAATATTAGAAGCTGAAGGTAATGCAGAAGCTATTAAAAAGGTTGCTGATGCAAAGGCAGAAGAAATTAAACTTGTATATTCTGCTATTATGGATACAAAACCTGATCAAAATCTAGTAGCTCTTAAATCTCTAGAAGCCCTAGAGAAAATATCTCAAGGAAGTGCAAACAAAGTATTTATTCCATTTGATACGACTAAGGCTATGGGTTCTTTAGGTGCTGCAACAGAACTTTTAAAAGGTGACAAATAATAAAAATGAAAATAAAACTACTGGTAATCATATATCAGTAGTTTTTATTTTTATATCTATTCAATCAAGCAAAAATTGCATTTGCATTTATTTCAGATAATATAAAAACTATCAATACCATAAGAGCATATGCTATCATTCCAATCAGTCCAGATTTTAAATAATCAAATGCCATTTGTTTGTCCTTTTTTAGATTCCAAAAAAATAATATAATTCCAATTATTGGTAGTACATATGAGATCCCTCTTAATGTTGCATTTGAATGATTCTCTTTTCCAAGACGTTTTAATACCCAAAACATTCCTACTATAAAAATAATCAAAAATGCTACTATGTTAATCATTGTATAGGCATTTGCTCTATCCGAAGACACAATAGATGGAATTGATCCAGTTGGCATACCTGTTGGTCTAGTTGTACTCATTGCATATAAATTCATTAGCTCCCCCCCTTTTATATTTTCTATTAAAACTATATTTTAAATGATTTCTCATAATTATCTTCATTTTGGGATATATATGTACATATATATCCCATTGCTCTAATTAATAAATATTTACAGCACCTAATGTTACTGAATAAGGAGTAGTTGGATCATATTTAATCCATTGAAACATATTGCTTTCCCATCCAGTACATACATAGATACAATTTCCATTACTTCCTCCTTCAGAGTAACCTAAAATAACGTACATATGATCATTATTTATCATAATAATAGGGTATCCTCTATTAATATCTCTTTTTATATCACTAAAAAGATTTAATAGATATTTATCAACATTACATGAATAGCCGGCCCTATTAGCAAAGCTTTTTATTCCATTGGCAACTGAAGTATATGAGGAACCTGCACCAGAAGATGAATATCCGCAATCACTACATATTTGATCATATAAACTTTGAGTAATATTACCAGAATATAAATTTAATCCTTTGGCTCCTTTATAATATGATAATACATTTGCTGCCGCTGTAGGACCACAATTATTTCCTCCTTGTGATTGCGTAAACATGGTAGCATTATAATATAAAGCATTTTCAAAACCTGAAAGATATACAAAATTTTCGCTGTCAACAGAAGTAATATTAATAGTATTTAAATCACAATCAGCCTCCGCTGCAAATACCGTTGAGGAATTGAAAGTTAAACATAATGCCAATATTAAAACGATACTAAAAGCTCTCTTCATACTCATCATTTTATCTCCTTTATTAAAATTCAATAATTAATCGTTCTACGTCCTGCAATCTCTTTTTGTTAAGGTGCTCTTATTTTTTTCATACTCAGAATTATCCTTTCTATGAAATTACAAAATACTAATTTTACTATATTTATGCTTCTATAATTTATATAGTATCAGGTAAGTATATCCATATCAACCAAATTAGAAAATTTTAGAAAAAATTAGAATTTTTTGGAAATATTTGTCAAATATTTGCTAATATTAGACTTCATTTTTCATTTAAAATAAGAAGAAATATACGAAAAAGTCTAGATATAACTTTTTATATCTAGACTTTTTTCATCAGTCACTATATATATTTTCTTTTATTTCTTTGTAAACATATAAACCTTAAATTCTACATCTTTATCGTTACATTTAGGAATCATACATGTAGCTTCAAAATAATATCTATTCTTACCAGACTTGCCAATCTCATTGAAGGCATTACAAACTTCTTGCACTACTTCATAGAACGCTTCTCCTTTCACATATTGTGAAAGATACTCTGCTACTCTTCCATGTTCTAATAATATACGACCATCATCATAGTGAATTCCAGCCTTAATTGTTATGCTATGTGACTCTCGTGCTGGAAAGCAATTCTGCATAGACCATTCCAATCTACTCAAAACCCAATAAAACAGCTCATCAACTTCTTTTTCTTTCGGATTTTGTTTTGTATCTAATCGATTTTTATTTCTATCCACCAAATTTTGAGCTGCAAATAAGTATTTTTCATTTACCATATGGTTCCTCCTCATACCAGTTTATTTACTTCTTCTTCAGAAAGAAAATATTTTGAAAAAGCATAGTTACTAAATCTGATATCATCTGTAACATTTCTTACTTCTTCAATTCCACTTGGAAGTTCAATATTAACATTTTCCTTGCTTCCCCTAATTTCAATAACTGCATAATTTTTCCAATTAGGATATACATCCATATTATAATAAGTATCGTTTTCTGAGAAATACCATCTTGTTTTGACAATAGGCTTTCTTTCGGTATCCATTTCAAGCATAAGTGCATCATATACATCTTTACTAATACTCTTCTCCTGATAATCGCTATAATTACCGACTCCCTTTCTTGTCAAATAATAGACAAAACTGTTTCCATCTCCCATCATTCTGATTCTTCTTTCCTCTTTACCATTAGATTTCAGATAAATCTGAACAATGCTTCGCTTTTGCGCTTTCTTTTGGAGAAGATATTCTTCACTTGGCTTCTTCACAACAATCTTTTCCTGATGTTGAGATGGAACTGGTTCTCCCAAACAAGATAAAAATACTCTCAATGCTTTTTGCTTTTTTCCTTCAAAATCGGTTTCATTCCCAACATAGTAAATTTCCCCATGTCCAAGATATGCTTCTTTGATTTTCTCGTCAAGTGCAATAGCTACATCGCGTGTTTCATCTTTGGATCGTGCGGGATTTTCAGCTCGCTTCTTTTCAAAAGCTTCTTCTGCTCCATTTGCAGCTGTAACCATATGAATGATGGCTCGATACCTTGCAAGAATTTCAAGATCCGTTATTCCTTCTTCTTTCAAAATAGTTTTCCATTCTTCATCTGTCATGTAGGCTTTTGCATCGCAAAGTCCCCTATCGCATATAATGATTAATTTTCTATCACTTACGCGCTCCATAGTTCTATACAGCTCTTCTTTAAAATATTGCATTTTGAAAAGAATCTTTTGAAAATTAAGAGGAGTGGTAATACCATTAAATGGCTTGACACCAGAAGTAATAATTTCTGTTGCACTTTCTTTGATCCATACGACATCATAGTTACGACAAAGCAACGTTTCTAACAAAGGTAATTCAAGACTCGATTTACCTGCGACAGGTCCTCCTGTTAAGACATAAATCGAAACCTGATTTGCACTTTCCAGTTCATTTTCAAAAATGTTTTTTGCCATAATTTGCTCCTTTCATTCCTTATTGATAATTACAATAAATAAAAAGTTTCATTTGCACAAGCATTATAGCACACAAAAGGTGAAAATAAAAGTAACTACTCAAAAATAGTTACTTAATTTTGACATTTTCTTTTCCAAATGCTATTTCTAATTTGTTAATTGTAGTCTCATCACATGAGAGCCATATACTTTTATTTAGCAATTTCACTTTATTAGTCCCCTCTAAAAAAATATATACTGGATTTGCTCCAAAATCATTTTCATCTAAATTCTTAATATACTCAATGACGCGAGATTCAAATTCCAATTTATCTTGTGGTATCCTAATATATATCTTACTTTGTTTTGTTATTTGTTCTACATCATTGACAAGGATTTTAGCCTTTTCATTTTCTTTCATACTAACTTTTCCACTCACTTTCACAACAGAATCATTATTTAGTATTTTAGAAAATTTTTGAAATATAGCTGGAAAAAATACAGTTTCAATACTTCCATACATATCTTCCATCTGCGCAAATAGCATTTGTGAATTATTTTTTGTTGTAAAAACTTTCAAATGAGATAAAATTCCACAAAAAGATACAGTTTTACCATCATAATCATTCTTACCTTCTTCCACATTCTCTTCATATTCATCTTCATCATTTAATTCCTGGCTAGTGACTGTTGAATTTTTCTTAATATATTCAGCATACTCATCAAGTGGATGACCTGATACATATAATCCAAGCATTTCCTTTTCCATATCTAACAATTCTTTCTTAGTAGGCTTTTTGATACTTTTAGTAATTGTAATACTCGATTTTTGTACATTTTCTCCAACATCAAAAAAGTTCATCTGATTTTTATAATTTGTTCTTCTTGTCTGATTTACTCCCTCTACAATTGATTCAAAATTGTCAAGTAAGTCAAATCTTGTATATTCTCTTTCTAATTCATCAAAGCATCCTGCTTTAATGAGACTCTCAATACATTTTTTATTTACACTATCACTAGATACTCTCTCACAAAAATCAACGAAACTTTTAAATTTTCCATTTTCTTTTCTATCTTTTATAATCTCTGTAATGGCATTTTCACCAACATTTTTAATAGAACAAAGAGCAAATCTAATTTTTCCATTTATAACAGAAAATTTAAGATAACTTTCGTTAATATCAGGCTTCAGTACTTCAACTCTTAAATCTTTACATTCCTCTATATAAACAGGTATCTTATTTAAATTTCCAATCATACTATTCATAGTAGCAGCCATGAATTCTTTACTGTAATGACACTTTAAAAATGCTGTCTGATATGCAACTACTGCATAAGCTGCTGCATGGGATTTATTAAAGGCATATTTTGCAAATTCAGCCATTTCATCAAAGATTTTATTTGCACTAGCCTCATCAATCCCATTTTGATTAGCGCCTTTTACAAATATTTCCCTTTCTTGATTCATAACATCAATTTTTTTCTTACCCATAGCACGTCTTACAAGATCTGCTCTCCCTAAGCTATAACCTGCTAAATCTCGAAATATTTGCATAACTTGTTCTTGATATACCATACAACCGTAAGTACTCTTCAAAATAGGTATTAATGAATCATGGGTATATATAATGTTTTCTGGATGATTTTTATTATGAATATATCTTGGAATTTGATCCATTGGCCCAGGTCTATAAAGGGAAATCATAACAATAATATCTTCTAATGAATCTGGCTTTAATTTCATCATCATTTGCCTAAATCCAGGACTTTCCATTTGAAATACTCCAAGAGTTCTTCCAGAAGTTAACATTTTAAAGGTTTCTTCGTCATTCATATCGCCAAAATCAATATCAATACCATGTATCTTTTTTACAAGCTTTAACGTATCGGATATCACTGTAAGAGTTCTAAGACCTAAAAAGTCCATTTTTAAAAGTCCTAATTCCTCAAGAGTTGTCATAGTATATTGTGTTGAAATGATATCAGCATTCTCATATAATGGAACATAATTTACAACAGGCTCTTTGGTAATCACTACACCTGCAGCATGAGTTGAAGCATGTCTTGCCATTCCCTCCAATTTTTTAGAAATATCGATGACTCTTCTTACTAGACTATCTTCATAATATAAATCTCTTAATTCTTTATTCTGTTCTAATGCCTCCTCAATTGTGATATTCAGATTTCTTGGAACCATTTTAGCAATGGTATCTGCTTTTTGATATGGAACATCAAGGGATCTTGCAACATCCCTTATTGCAGCACGAGCAGCCATTGTTCCAAATGTGATAATTTGTGCCACATGATCTTTACCATATTTTCTTGAAACATATTCAATCACTTCACCACGTCTCTCATAGCAAAAATCTACATCAAAATCTGGCATGCTAACTCTTTCAGGATTTAAAAATCTTTCAAATATCAAATTAAATTTTAAAGGATCAATATCTGTAATTCCTATCAAATAAGCTGCAATAGAGCCCGCACCACTACCACGTCCTGGTCCTACTGGAATATTTTGAGATTTAGCATAGTTAATAAAATCGGCTACAATCAAGAAATAATCAATATATCCCATTTTATCTATCACACTAATTTCATACTCTAGTCTTTTGATCACTTCTTCTCTTTTGGAAGGATCATATCTTTTATCAATTCCCTCATAACAAAGTCTTCTAAAATACTCTAAATGAGAGATATTTTCCTCTATTTTAAACTCCGGCAATATCGTTGTTCCAAAATCTAATGTAACATTACACATATCTGCTATCTTTTGTGTGTTTTCTATTGCTTCTGGAATATTTTTAAATCCTTCTTTCATCTCTTCTTCTGTTTTAACATAAAATTCATTCACAGAAAATGACATTCTGTTTTCATCACTCATGGTTGTTCTTGTTTGAATACAAAGTAATACTTCATGAAAATCATAATCTTCTTTTTCCAAATAATGACAATCATTTGTTGCAACAATTCCAATACCAAACTCTTTAGATAGATTAACTAAATTTTGATTTACTAAAATTTGTTCTCTCAATTTATTATCCTGAACTTCTAAAAAATATCGATCTTTTCCAAAAATATCGACAAATTTTTGTATTGTCTCTTTTGCACCCTCTACATTTCCATTTACTATTTTTCTTGCAACTTCTCCTGCAAGACATGCAGAAAGGCAAATTAGACCATCATTATATTCTTTCAATATTTCCATATCAATACGAGGTTTATAATAAAAACCTTCTGTATATCCCATAGAACAAAGTTTTACAAGATTTTTATAACCTGTATTATTCATTGCAAGTAAAATGAGGTGATTAGGCTCAGTATCTATTTTCCCCTGTTTATCAAACCTACTTCTTGGTGCTACATATACTTCACATCCAATAATTGGCTTAATTCCTTCTGACATACATTTTTTATATAATTCAACCGTTCCAAACATATTTCCATGATCTGTTATTGCAACTGCATTCATACCACATTTTTTTACCTTTTCAACTAATTTATCTATCCTAATTGCACCATCAAGTAAACTATACTCTGTATGCATATGTAAATGAACAAATCCCAATGTTATCACCTAAACTTATTATATCAAAGTTACTACTAAAAATCCAGAAAAACAAACAAAAAAGATGGAGTTTCCCTCCATCTTAAAATTTTGTTAAATCAGACTTCATTTCTTGAAATTCTTGATCGTTTAGAAGCATCTTACTAAACTTACAGCAACTATTAGAATAATCAATCGATACTTCTTCTACATAATAATTTCCGTCTGAGTCTTTTTTTCGAGTTACAATGTAAAATTTAAAACCATCAAGCTCATATGGAATATAAAAGAAACCTGCAATCCGTTTTTGATCGCCATATCCAATTTCAACATGCTGAATTACTTTAATAAAAGAATAATACTTGTTAGGAATATATACAATAGATCCCATGTCAATAAACTTTTGAATTTCATTACAAAAAGTTCCTATAAGATATCCGGATGGGCTTTTATCATCTATTTCAACACTTGGAATTCCTGTTTGCTTATGTAAATTCTTTACATCAAATTCATTATTTTGAATCAGTTGATTCACTCTTTCATGATAAAGATAAATCAGTTCTGTTCTCCGCTGTGAATTTGCAATTGCATATTCTGATAAAATCTTTTTTATCATTTCATCTTCCAGTGCAAAATTTAAATACAAATGACTTTTTCCATCACCAAGATACGATCCAACTGCATTTTTGCTGTACGTAGCATATTCCCTTTCAATGTATCCTTTTGCTTCCTTTAAAATTTTCATTTTTTCTTCCTCCATTTGTGAAAATATTTTTAACTTATTATTAAATAAGTAGCTTTTGTATTTGCGGTAACTATTATTATACCATTATATTCAGTTTATGTCAATTAATATGCATAAAAAATATGGTCTTGTTATGTCGAAAAAAATCTTCTATGGCAAATTCACCATAGAAGATTAAAGATTATCCAAGCTCTTTTAATATTTTAGCTTTTGCATTCTCTAGCGTACCTGGAATAACACAACCAGCAGAAGTTTTATGACCGCCACCATCAAATTTCTTACAAATGTTTAAAATGTCAGTGTTTCTAGAACGAAGAGATACTTTAACGGCATTTTCATATTCAATAAAAAGAACCACTACTTCGACTCCATCAATATATTGATATTCACTCAAAAGATACTTATGATCAATCGCAGTACCGCTAAAGACATCCTCTTTTGTTAAATAAGACATAGCAACTTTCTTATTAATCACTACTCTACTAACAATAAGTTGCTTTAATCTAAACTGATCTTTCGTACAATGTTGCATCAAATTTTCATATACATATTGATAGTCTGCACCCCTACTTGTTAAAAATGATACAATTTCAAAAGTCTTAGCAGTTACATTTCTTTCTATAAAAGCAGATGTGTCGGACACAATGCCTGCCAATAAACAAGTAGCCACATCTTTAGATATCGGTTCTCTATCCCTAAAAATTTCTGCTAAAATTTGAGTGCAAGATGGAGAGGATGCATCAACAAAGTTATATTTAGCGAAATTTTCATTTGTTACATGATGATCAATTGCAATTGTCCTCTTAGCTTTCTTAAAGTACTCTTCATGTCCCATTAATCTTATTAAATTAGCGCAATCAAGAGCTATTGCAAGATCATACTTTTTGTCACTTGCTTTTTTAATAACATCTGAGCCAGGTAGAAATGTAAAGCTCTCGGGAAATGAAGGAATTACAATATCTGCTTTATCCCCTAATAACATTTTCAATGCAATAGAGCTAGAGATTGCATCTCCATCTGGAAACTGATGTGTCAAAATGACGATAGCATTTGCTTTTTTCATTTCATTTAATATGTTATTTAACATATTTTTTCCTCCTTTCAATTTGCTAAATAATTATAACACTATTCATGATAAATTTCAAATTTATTTACACAATGTAATATTTATGTGCAATTGTTGACATAATTTTTAACAAGTGATATAATATAGTTAGGCATTATTTATAAAGTTCCTCGTAAATATCGAGAATAGTTGCCAAAAAAAATTATAGGAGGATTACTATGAAAGCAAACAAAGCATTCTACTTCGCTTATCCAAACGGATTTAGTGATGTAAAAAGCAACACAGAGATGATCGAGGTAGACTTCCGGAAACATGAAGGACATGGAATCTGCTTTAGAAACAACGTAGACTTTTTATACTGCGGTGAAAAAAAGCTTTATGTGAGCATCAACACTACCACTGACATCACGCTAAAAGTTGAGTTTAAGACAGAGGCATCCGGCGGATGTGCAGATACCAGTCAAAATCTGCTTCTTAGCACCGGCGAATCCGAGCACATCATCGACATTCCGGAAACATTTTCGGCAATTCGTGAGATTTGCTTTGCCGCTTTAAGAGGCGACAACGAAGGACTTGACACCAGTGAATACTGTGTCTCTAATTTCGAAATTCGCTAATGGAAAGGCACCCAAATAAATGGGTGCTTTTCTTGACTTATTATAAAAATAGGTATATAATATATACATTCACTTTTTAATACCAAATTTAATAATGGAGGTAATATTATGCAAAATCGTCTTCATAGCTCAAAACGTAACAGAATGGTATTTGGAGTATGCGGTGGAATCGCAGAAAGCCTTGGTATCGATCCATCTATTGTGAGAATTCTTACAGTAGTTGTCGCTCTGGTAACAACAGGCATCCCGGTAGTCTTAATCTACCTTTTGCTGTCCTTCATACTTCCTGAAGAATAAGAAATGGGGCCACTTTAGGCCCTTATTTCTTTTCTCAATTTGTAGATTAAAATCAAATTTGGAAAAATCATAAATGCATTAAATATAGAAGAAATACTCCAAACAACTTTGACAGTCGATAAGCATCCTATATATATACAAATCGTATATATCATTTTATAAACGATTTCATAAAATTTTTTATTCTGAAAGATATAATTTATTCCTACAACTCCATAGTATCCAGTACATGGCAAAGTAGATATGGCAAAAATAGAAATGGATACCATTAGCAAAAATTTCCCATAAGGTACCATGGAGAAAACATTATTTACAATATCAATTGGATTGGTTACCTCTTGATACATACCACTTGCAACAATTAAGATACCAGTAATTGTACAAAGAAGTACAGTATCAATAAATACACTTGTAGATGCAATTATGGATTCCTCTTTGATACTCTTTTTAGTATTGACACTCACATTAAAAAGTGGTGAACTTCCCATACCGGCCTCATTAGAGTAAAGTCCTTTTGACATTCCTACATTCATTGCATTTATCGCTGCACTTGCCAAAAAACCTCCACATACCGATTGAAATTGAAAAGCTTCCTTTACTATCAAAAAAATACTATTTATGATATTATCTTTAAAGGAAATCATTAAATATATGCACATATGTACATATATTACTATAGCTATTGGTACTATAATGCTACTTACAGTCGATATTCTCTCTTCATTTCCAAAGATAACATAACAAGAAAACATCGTAACAATTACAGCAATGATTGTCTTAGATATATTAGTATCTAAGCTAATTGTTTCAGTCATAGCATTGGATTGTATCATAGCTCCACCAAATGAGGAACAAATAACAAAAAGGCTAAATAAGGTTGCAAGTATTTTTAAGTCCAATCTGTTTTTTAGCACATACATTGCTCCACCAATATACTTATTCTTTTTAACTTCCCTATATTTTAATGGAATATAAGTTTCGGCATATTTGGTAGCCATTGCAAAGACTCCTGATATAAATATCCAAAATATACTCCCAATTCCTCCAAGTGTAATTGCAGTTGCTACTCCAACAATATTTCCAACTCCTAGTGTTCCTGCAAGAATTGTCATCAAAGATTTAAAGGAACTAACACCGTGGCATATGATCATTTTGAAACATCAATCTTAAACCTTTAAATACATTTTTTTGTGGTACTTTTAATCTTATCGTAAAATAGATATGTGTAAACATTAAGATTGCTGTCAGAGGAGCACTCCAAACGATTTTTTCAATATGATATAATATATTTTCCAAAATTCTCACCATTAATAAAAATATATGAAAATATAATGGCATGATATGCAAAAAAAGAAGGATTTTTATCTCCTTCTCTATTTTCTGTTTGTCATATCTATCTTAGATACAAGAATTGTAACATCATCTTTCAAATGATTCTTGTTCTCTCTTATGACAAGTTTATTTATCTCATCTGCAATATTTTTAGCAGATTTTGTTATATCAAGTGTTTGTAAATATTCTGTAATATAATTATTATTAATATCCATTGTATCTGATACAACACCATCAGATATTTGTATCACAATATCTTTATCTTTTAAATTCTTACATAAAGGAACATAATCTGTATCCTTTAATACTCCTATTGGAACATTTATCTTATTAATGGTAATAACCTTTCCATCCTCTAGTATGTATGTTGGAGCAGCTCCAACTTTTATAAATTCAGCCTCAGCAGTTTTCAAATTGATAATAATAGCGTCAAGTGTTGAGAAAATATCATCATTTCCTTTTAGCTTAACAACACTATTAATAATTTCTATTGCCTTTTCCTCAGTAAAACCACCACTAAGAAGTTTTTCTAACATATTGATAACTGTACTAGAGCCTTTAGCAGCCATTTCACCAGATCCAGCTCCATCACTGATAATCGTCATCTGTTTTAAGTCTTGTAACTCCATAGAAAGATATGAATCTCCAGATATGTTTTCACCTGTTTTTGTACTAGCTGCAATTCCAACTTTTACATCAAATGCGGGAATAGACACAAGTTTGATTTTTGATTTTTCATTTTTACTGCTATTTAGGATTAATTTGATTGTCATATTTTGCTCTAAAATATCTGATGAAATTTGAATAATTTGTTTCTTCTGAGCATCTATGTCTGTCAATATATCAGTGATAAAAATATATTCAATATTTTTACCTTCTCTTTTAAAATCATCCTCATATATTGTAAAACCATAAAATTTTAATTCTTCTCTTAATTTTTCTTGAAGCTTATCTTGAATCATAGAATTTGATTTTATATTTTTAGCAATATTAGAAAGAATCTTAGATACTTCCTTATACTGTTTAGACAACTTTTGAGAGTTTTCATTTTCCTTTTGTTTCATAATTCTCATAAGTTTCATACTATTGTATACATCATAAATGTTATCTATGATTTCATCAGAATGTTCACAATCAAATTTTAACATTCTTTTTTCAATATCTTCATTATACTCTAATTTTGTGGACAAATAATCTATTGTTAAATCTAAGTTTTCATCTTCTATACAATCTTTTTTATTTGGACATCCTATACATTTATTATCCACATAATCTAAAATATACTTCTTTAAAACTTCTCGTGTCTCTTTTGCATCTTCTGGCGTGTTTTCAATAGTAATATCAGCTAAATTCTCAAATACTTCAGACACTGCACCTATTTTTTCTTTTACATCTGCAGTAGCGTCCAATATATTATTATATGGTATGTCTAAAGTTTTATTTTGATTAAATAATTTATCTAGTTTCACTTCTAAAGCCTTTGGCATAAATAGTAAACTTACGGAAGCAATTAGTAGTTCACTGATAATAACAGTAAGTTCTGAAAAGCCATTTGCATAATAAGATATATAGATATTGCCTATAATAAATCCTATAATAACACTAACCTTCCCAAATTTACTTAATATTCCTGCAATGAATCCACTAAAAGCTAATGCCACGATAAAACTCATAGAAACTGTTGTGATACCAGTCATACAAAGTCCCACAATAAATCCAGCTGTCCCTCCAATTACTGCACCATTTTTCCAGCCATAAATTAATATTAAAATCATAATTAAAATATTAAACATGGAAAAGCCTAATATACTTATACTTTTAAACACAGTAAGTGATAATGCTACAACGACGATCATAGCTATATTCTCTTCTGTAGAATACACATATCTTTTTCCTATATTTGTTAAAAGATAAAGTCCGGACACAAAAGTAAAATAAAGTATTGCCATGATTACTAAATTAGATAATGTAGAAAGTAATGTAGTAAATAAAGTTCCAGTTACAAAATTATATATTACAAAAATAATTGCCATGGATGTTATAAACTTTATAAATACACTATATCTTTTGCTAATTCCTTCAATATTTAATAAAGCTGTGATAAGGGAAAAAATTACAAAAAAACCAAGTAGCATAAACAATGTAGACGAGCCAATATGGCCAATACTTATTCCTACAACTGATGAAATTAAGACAAGAATAAGCGGTACATTAAATACACTTGCAACTGCTAACATTACAAAACTAAATGGAAAAAATTCACTTATAAAATTTTGTGATGAAAGAGCAAGGGAAATCAGTATAAATATTATACTTTTAAAATTTACGATTCTTTTTATGTTAGTTGTTATTGATGATACTTTATCATTTGTTTCTTCATCTAAATACTTATTGTAAATCATATATATACACCTCTTCTATTACTATATATCCTACTACTGAGCTAAAATTCACTCTATATTTTCATATATCTCTAAAATGATTATAATAAATCCTTAATGTTAAATATATTTTCACCTTCTTGAGCAAGATTATATCATTTTAGAATGCTTCTTGTAAATAGTTTTTACCATGTTTTTTCAACTTTTCATCGCGCCTTTCGACAAGATTTCATCAAATAAATATACACTAAAGCAGTAAGCCCTGCTTTAGTGTACACTTAAAATTTTAAACTTTTTCATCCTTCCTAGGTCTACCAACTCTTCTTTTTACTTTTACTTCTTCTACTTTTTCTTCTTTTCTAGGTCTACCAACTTTTCTTTTCGCCTTTTTCTCTTCCTTTTCTTTTGCTTTTCTAGCCTTTTTCTCCTCTTTTGTTTCCTTTACTTTTTCAACTTTTACTTCTTCAATTTTGATAGCTTCAACATTGATTGTTTCTTCAGGTTCCTCTTCTTCATTTACTTCATTTCCAAGGGCAATATTTAATATTTTTTTAACTCCTTCAACAGATGTTGATTCAAGTGCTCTCTCATATAGAAATATTTCTACTTTTTCTTCTTCAGAATTAGCAAGTAATTTAGAATATTCTAAATATTCATCTTCAGTTTTAATGGTTCTATGAACATCATTGACTTTTGTTTTGATCATCATTTCATAAATTTCACCATACAATTTCATATAGTCCTTTAAATTCATAATACCTTTATCTAAGCTCTCATCATAGATTTTTTGTAATTTTTCAAATATTTTATCTATAATTTTAAAATATCTGTATGCATTTTTAGATATATTAATAATTAGATTATATTCATACATATGCTTATCTATATCTGATTCAATGCCTTTTATCATTGTTTCAATAACGTATTCTATCAGTTCTCTTTCATCAGATGGTAATTTTGAAATATCATAATTATCATTGATATATCCAACATACTCATCTATTGCTTCAAATAATTCCTTATAACATTCTTCTGTATACTCTTCGGTTTGTATCTTGATATCTATATCTTCAGCAGTTTTTATTACTTTGTTATATCTTTGCGCTTTTCCTTCATCTTTAATATCTTGTTTTACTGCCTCAATTGCAGATGATATAGAAAGCAAATTAAATTTAATATCTTCTTTTGATTTAAATTTTGCTCTTGTAATTCTATCATACTCCATTTCTAAAAAAGCTTTCTGTAGTTCAAAACGCTCTGTTTTATCAGTAGAGTTGATTTTATTTGTAATTTCTTCTGGATAAGAAATTTTTAATTCATACATTTCTCTTTGCATAATATCATATTGATACTTTACAAAGACAATTTCTCTTAAAATATTCTCTTGTTCTACCTTTTTATCATCACCCTCAGTTTTACGAATAACAGATAAATGCTCATCTATTGCTTTATTCATTTTATTCATATTAACCATTATCACTACACTTTGTATAACCCTATCAAAAAGATTAATCTTTTTTTTAGAACTTACAACTATATCTGCCATATATTTCAATCCTCTCCTCTTAATTTATATATCAACAATTCTTTGATTTTTTTTCATATACAATATTTACAAATTTATATAAATATACACTTATATTATACCTTGTTTTTATATAATTGCAAGCCCTTAAAAAGAAATTTTACAAAATTGTTACAATAAAATTTAATAAATATGTAATATTAGATACAAAAAAATGGCTACACAATTTTCTCATGTAACCATTCTCTTTTTTATCTGTCTCATATCATATTTATAAACAAATGTCTTTTCTACATACACTAGAATAATTGCAAAATTTACAATATTCTGCCTTTTTGTTTGGTGAAATTTTTACTACACCTGACATCATTTCAGTTCCGATATTTTTTAAAATTTCTCTTGCCTCTTTACACAATTTTTCAAATTCTTCTCTTTCCAGAGCTTTATTACTCTTACCATTTAAGCTTCTTGCTGAAATATCTATCAACCTTTTTGTAGAATCACTAAATTTATGATCCATTTTTTCAAGTATTGTGACATCCTTTAAAAAGATACCTTTCATTCTAAGAGCTTCTACTACTTTCTTCTCAATTTCCTCATTATTATCTGTATATTCTGTAAGTCCAATTAATTTATCAGATAAATTAAAATATAACATACCTGCAGGAATCACTATTTTACTAGATTTTTTTCCTTCATTTTCCATAAACACATTCAGATAACTTATCAATTGTAAGGATAATCCTTCTTTTATATCATTAATATCTAGTTTTCTATCACTTGATTTATAATCTACAACTCTTGCATAAATCTCATTGTCTTTTTCTAAAATGTCAATTCTATCTATTTTACCATTAAGAACAATTTTCTTATGATTAGATATATCTATCTCAATAGGAGAAAAAACTGCATTTTCCTTAAACTCCATCTCGCATCCAAATGGAACAAATTCACTTTGATTAAAGCTTTTTGCGATGATAATCATAACCTTTTTCATAGTATTTATCAATTTTTGTTTCAGTACAGAAAATTTAACACTCTCTTTTTGCTTATAAAGTACTTCCTCAAGTTCTTCCATTATAATTTTATATAATATATCCTCATATTTTTTTTCTAAGGTTTCACCTTCATTTAGTATCATGTGAAAGGCTATATGATGATTGAAAAGATAAATCGAAAATCTTTCTAATACTGCATGCATAAAACTACCAATATCCATTACATTAATTTGTTCCTGCTTTTTTGGTTTTATATTTAAAGTATACTGCATATAATATGAAAATGGACATTTTTTAAACTGTTCTAAACGAGACACACTTGTCTTCAATTCATTTCCATACATTCTTTCTAAAGTCTTTTCACTCAAATTACGATCTTCTTTTCTAAAATTTAATATATCATGATATACCTTATCGGAAATAAAATACTCATATAAAGCTATCAGATTTGCTTTTTCTTCATCTGATATCATTTCAAAGTCAGAAATTAATTTTATCCTCTGAATAAACTTATCAAAAAGTTCTTCTTTTGAAAAAATATTAGAAATTTCTAAATTCACTTCTTCATCATTTGTAACATCTCCAATAATTTTTACATTAATAATATTTCTAATCAGTACTATCAAACTAGACATTCTTGTAGCTTTCCCTGAAAAATCCGAGGCAGGTATTGATATATATAACTTTTCTGATACATTATTTAAAGCCTCATAAATGTTATAAAGTCCCATATTCAGTTTTGATAGACTTGTCTCTTTTAATTCAATTCCTACATCTTCTAGTTTTTCTAACTCAAAGTCTCCAAAAAAAATGTCTTGGTCAATTTTCTTAGGAAAGGAATTTTCATTAACACCAATAAAAAATACAATTTTTTTCATTCCAATTTTTGATACATTGATATCTGCAAGCTCAACTTGATCAAGTGTTGGAGGAATCATTTTTACATTTGTATCTTTGATAGCCATTTTAAATATTTGAGTAAATTCACTAATGTTTATATTCTCATCATGATACATTTTTCCTATAGAATCAAATATTTCACAAATTTTATCCCAAATTTGTAATTCATAATTTTTGAGTTCTAAATGAAGTTCTTCATCATTTAAAAATTTCTCATAATTGTAAAAAATATTATTTTCTTCTAAATGCTCATAAATCACATAAATTATATTTTTTACACTAGTACTTTTATCTATATTTGCTATATTTTTAAATATATCAATCATTTTCTTTCTAATGGAATTGATTTCTTCTAAATCATAAACCGTTCCATTTCCACCTACATTATTTACTTTAAACTCTTTAAATAAACTATATTTACTAATATTAAATTCTAAAATATAATTTTGAAGTACATATATCTCTTCCTCATTGATATCATTTAACCCAAGCTTTAGTATCTCAAAAACTTCTTCTGTATTCATTCCAAAATTCATTAAATCCAAAAGACCTAATATGTACTTCAATAGAAGTGATTCCTCAATTGTCTTACTAGTATTTACATATAATTTTATATGATATTCATAAAAAATTCTTTCTATCAATTTTTTATAACTATCAATATTTGTTGTATAAATACAGATATCCTTATATCTATAACCGTTTTTTACCAAATATGAAATTCTTTTTGCAATTTGTTGTACTTCCTTAAAATGATTCGTATAAATGTTAATATGAATGTTTTCAGAATCAATACTTTCTCTACTATTTTCAAATATTTTGTCAGCTAAGTATTTTAAATCCTCTTTTGCTTCTGAATAGTTTTCATATTTAATAATATTGTTCACAAAACTTTTTTCATCATTTGCAATTTTTAATAACTTACTATACGTAGAATTTGATACATCAAATATATGATTCGATATTGTACCAATATCTTCTTTTCTAGTAATATCAGTAACAAGAGAAAAAGTAATATCTACATTTTTCCTTACAAGAGCTTTTATAAACCTATACTCATTGATTGTAAAGTTGTTATATCCATCAAAATAAATTTTTGTAGAATTGGAAAATTTATTTGGTAATATTTTCTCTAAAAATATATCCATTTCATCAATGTTATCTATATATTTTTCTCCTAGCTTTTCAATATATTTTTCATAAATTACAATAATTTCTTTTAGTTTATAATCAAGTAATTTATCTTCTATTTTGATCTTTTTAAATTCAGAAATATCAATACACTCTTTTCTTAGAATATCCATATATATATTTAACATGTCTAAAAATCCAGGATACATTCTTACTTTACGAAAGATATTAAACATCTCTTCATTTTCATTAATTACTTGACTTAATAAAATTTTTCTATCTAGTTTAGATATATAATTATCGTCAAAATGTAGATTATCTGATTTCAAATTTTCAGATATATATTCGGAAATAGTAGTTATGTTCACTCCAATAATACCATCTTTTTTTAGATACCTCATATATTCATTTTCCGTCTTTGCACGCGACTGAGATGGAACAAATAGGATTACTTCCCTATCTTCTTTGATATCATCTTCTATAGAGCGAAATATATGTGTACTTTTTCCAGTCTTAGATTTCCCTAAAATTATATTCATACATTATTCCTCTTTTTTATCATTTTCAAAATCACTGACAAGTAATTGTTCATCTTTAATCCTAATATTTTCAAAATTAGGTAACTCATCTAAATCTTTAATGCCACAACATTTAAAGAACTCACTTGTCACAGAATAAGCAGCAGGTCTACCTGGTAAATTAAGTCTTGCGACCTCCTCTATCAATCCACATTCAAGTAATCTACCTACGGCAAAGTCGCTATTTACCCCCCTAATATTTTCAATTTCAGTCTTTGTAATTTTAGGATTATATGCAATAATGCTTAAAGTCTCCAGAGCTGATGTTGAAAGGTTTTGCCTTTTGGTATTTTCTACAAATTTATTTACTTCTTTATAATATTTATGATTTGTTACTAATTGATACATCCCTCTTACTTCAACTAGTTCCACTCCATTAGATTCATTGTATTTTTCCTTAATATGATCTAATGCTTGAATTATATATTTTTCTTCTATTTCTAGTGTCTTTGCTAGTTCATCAACCGGGATTTCTCTTCCAAGCGCAAATAACACAGCTTCTACTACATTTTCTAAATCTTCCATATTAATCATTCTCCTTAGTCTTTCTCATTATATCAAAAAAGAAAGAAAAAGGAAAGAAAAATAGAAAAAATGGTATAGAAAAGGACCCGAATTCTCAGGTCCCTTCCTCAACTATAGATCCGACACTAAATCCCTTACAATGCTTACAATCTTATCAGCATGTGATTTGTCAGTACAGTAGTGAACATCAATTGCACGAGGACTATATCCCTCAAAGTAAGCTCCACCTTCAGTAAGGTAGTTTTCTTTCAGTTTTTCTGCCACATGCAAAATGCATTCACTTTTACTTTCAAAGTATGCTGCTGCATCAGGATTGCTGTCGTATGCGCACCAGCCAACAAGATTATTGCGGTTCTGTGCATAATAGGACTTTCCATACCCGCTTTCTTGACAAGCAAGTCCCATCATATACAGTCCATTAACGCCATATTCTTGCTCAGCTTGAACTAACGCATCACCGATACCAGCAAGCTGAGTTCCCTCAAGCATTGCTTCATACTCTTCTTCCGATAAATAGCTTAGCTCACGCAAATCACTATCTGTTGTCAAAGAGTAATTTTTTACAACTTTCGGCTCAAGAAGGATTACCTTCTTAACAAGCCAGGTAGCCTGATTAACGTCAAACCTCTTTTCAGAGTTGTCCAACACATAATCATCGGGTACACTGACTATACGATAATAGTACGTTCCGATTGTCATCCTTAATTTTTCCATCTTGCCATCATTGCCACTTGTTAGGGTGTCAATCACTTCTTTATTGGAATTAAGTATTTCAACCTGAACATTACTAATAATGCTATCGCCATCAGTTGCGAGAAACTTCACACTTCCTGTTAATTCAAAGCCAGCAGTTGCAAAAATCGGTGTACCGATTTCACTTACATCTGCAGCATATGCCTCCATGGAAAATGTATCGCTTCCCAAAAACAAGATCAATGCCAACATCATAATAGTCATTAACAATTTTTTTACAGTTTTTCGTTCAAAATAGCTTACCATTTCTTCAATGGCCTCCTTTAAAAATTATTCAGTTGCTTTTTTTACTTTCCTCCTTTCTAAAACAATAGAAACACAACCGTAGGCAAAATTTCGCCTATTCCTATCATTATCTTACTCCTTATATTATATCACATTTTTGCAGTTTATGTCAACCTCAGAGAACAGATAGCTCTAGGTATGCCGGACTTTTTATCATATTTTTTGTTTTATTCATTTTTAAAATGCTCTTTTGTTTTAATTTCTTGTAAATGTAATTTAAATATGTTATAATAAATTGATTATTGTACAAATAATACATATATAAGTACTTTAGATATTAATTAGGAGATGATAAAAAATATGCTATGTTCTGTATGTAAAAAAAATATGGCAGTTGTATTTATTAATAAATTAGATAAGGATGGTAAACCTACAAATGAAACTACTGGTCTTTGTATACAATGTGCAAAAAAACAAGGAATTGATCCTCTAGCCAACATTATGAAAGAAATGTCAAATATGAGTGAAGAGGAACTAGAAAGTATGTCTTCACAATTTGATGGTATGTTTGGCGGAATGTCTGAACTAGATGATGTAGAGGAAAATGACACTAGTGATGGTGAAGAAAAAAATAGCATGTCAAATTTCTTTAGTAATATGATGTCTTTTGGAAAGAATAAAAAAGAAAGTGAAAACGTAGAAAACAAAGAACCAAGCAAAAAGAAAAAGAAGAAAAACAAATACCTAGATACTTTTGGTGAAAATTTAACAGAAAAAGCTAGGCAAAACAAACTTGATAAAGTAATTGGTAGAGATATTGAACTTCAAAGAATGATTCAAATATTAAATAGAAGAACAAAAAATAATCCTGCTTTAATTGGTGAGCCTGGTGTTGGTAAAACTGCAATTGTTAATGCGCTAGCTATTGCCATTGCAAGTGGTAATGTTCCAGGAAAACTAATTAATAAAGAAGTATATCTAATCGATATGACTTCTCTTGTTGCTGGTACACAATTTAGAGGGCAATTTGAATCTCGTGTAAAGGGTATTATTGATGAATGTAAATCCCTTGGTAATATTATCCTTGCAATCGACGAAGTTCATAACATTGTAGGAGGACTTGAACATGATAATTCAATGAATGCTGCAAATATGTTAAAACCGGCTCTTGCAAATGGTTCTGTACAACTCATTGGTGCAACTACTTTAAAAGAATATCGAAAATATATCGAAAAGGACAGTGCATTAGAAAGAAGATTTCAACCTGTCATGGTTGATGAACCTACCTCAGAAGATTGTTATAAAATCTTAAAGGGAATCAAATCATATTATGAGGATTATCATAAAGTAAAAATTCCTGATGAGGCTTTAAAACAAGCTGTATCATTATCTCAAAAATATATTCATGATAGATTTTTGCCAGATAAAGCAATTGACCTTTTAGATGAAGCTTGTGCAAGAGTAAATCTTGAAGATATGAATATAGCAAAAATTGAAAAGCTTCAAAAAGAGCTAGATGAAGCAATAGAGCAAGAAAATGAAATCCAATTAGAACTAGCAAAATCTGAAGAGGCTACTTCTGTTGATGAGGACGGAGTATCTGCATTTGAAAAGGCAGCAAAAATAAAAGAGACAAAATGTAAATTAAAGCAAGCATTAGATGAAATTATGAAAAACTACAAACCACGAGAAGTCACTTTTGACAATTTGGCGCAAGTAGTAGAACTTTGGACAAAAATTCCTGTTATGAGAATTAAAACCTCTGAAACAGATAAATTGCTTAATTTAAAGACAAATTTAAAGAAAAAAATCATTGGTCAAGAGCATGCAATAGATGCTATATCTAACGCAATTCTTAGAAAAAGAGCAAACATAAGAAATACAGTCAGACCTCCATCTTTCATATTCGTTGGTCCTACTGGTGTTGGTAAAACAGCTCTTGTAAAAGCTCTTGCTTATGAATTATTTGATAATGAAGAAGCCGTCATAAAACTTGACATGTCAGAATATATGGAATCACATAGTACTTCCAAACTAATAGGATCCCCTCCCGGATATGTAGGATACGACGAAGCGGGACAATTAACAGAAAAAGTAAGAAGAAATCCATACAGTATTGTACTATTCGATGAAATTGAAAAAGCTCATCCTAGTGTATACAATATTTTACTACAAATATTAGATGAAGGAATTCTTACTGATTCACAAGGCAAATCTGTCTCATTTAAGCATACAATAATTGTTCTTACATCTAATCTTGGAACTAACTTTAAAAATGACGGATATGGATTTACGAATAATCAAATTAATAAAAATATGCTAGAAAACAAAACGAGTGATGCATTAAAAGAATTCTTTAGTCCTGAATTTTTAAATAGAATTGATGATATCATTACATTTAATAAACTAACTACTAAAAACCTAGAAAAAATTGCTGATTTACAACTAAAAGAACTTCAAAAAGACACGAAAGAAAGGAATATTTTATTTACATATACTCCAGAAGTAGTCAAGTTTATTGTAGAAAAAGGATATAGTGAAAAGTTTGGTGCAAGACCATTAAAAAGAGCTATACAAAATTATATTGAAGATGTTATTGCTGTAGAATTTATAAAAAATAATTTAAAGGAAGGAAAAAAATATACAATTGATGTAGTTGAAGATAAAATTTCAATTAATCTATAACAAAAAAAGTGCTTAGTTTATTGCTAAGTACTTTTTTATTGATTCTTTCCTATATAATGATTCTATTTTAATATTCCAAGATAATACTTCCATGCCACGACTCGTCTTACAGCACTATTTAATACAGACTCCTTTATTTGTCCATTCTTCACTGCTCTAATAATCTTTTCTCGATCTTCAATAAAATTAGATGTTGATATCAAATCATTTCCTGCATTAATAGCAAGTACTACTGCCTCTTCATCCTTTTCTAAATATTTTTTGATTCCAGACATCGATATATCATCTGTGATGATCACACCAGTAAATCCAAGCTCATCTCTTAAAATATCATGTACTGGTTTTGATAAAGATGATGGTACATCTGGATCTTTCCAAACTAGAATATTATGTGATACCATAATACTTTGTGCGCCATTATTAATTCCAGCTATAAATGGTAGAAAATCATTTTGCCTAAATTCTTCTTCTGATCTATCATCAATTACAATACTATCATGTGTATCCTTTGAATTTCCATAACCTGGAAAATGTTTCAAAGTCATCCCCATCTTTCTCTTATTATATAAAAGTGTCATCTTCTCCGCAAATAATGCCGTTATATCTGCATTTTCTCCTATACTTCGATAATACATGTAATCATTTTCATCAGTAGATATATCAACATTTGGTGCTAGATTTAAATTAATTCCTAAACTAGATAGTAAACTAATCTTTTCCGTTTCCTCTTTTAAGATAGCTTCAAATCCCCCCTGCTGATATAAACTTCTTGGAGAGGAAAATATCTCATTTCTAAAAACTCTGCTTACTCTACTAACAGTTCCACCCTCTTCATCAACTGCAATAACCATTGGTATACTACTTACTTTTTGATATCCATTGATTTCTTTCATAACGTCTAACTTGCTCTTACCTTTCAAGTTAATTGAATAGATAGCGTATCCTCCCGGATTATAACTATTAATATCTGTATTTGCACCTATCAGAGGACATCTTGCAAGCAAAACTTGTCCAGCCTTTTCTTCAAGAGTCATACTTTTTATTATTTCTTCTGCAGCCGGATAATATTCCTCAAATATCTCATTTTCTTTCTTAGTCTCAAAGCCATTTTCCATTCTTTCAAACTGATTATTCGTACAACAGTAAAGAACACCTAAACATACAAAAAATATTATCAATAATATAGTAGAAATTATCCATTTTCCCTTCTTTTTCATACTTCCCTCTCATACACCTATATCTTTATATTAACACATACTATATACTTTTTCAACAAAAAAACTTAAAATGTTAAATCGCTTCACTTAACATTTTAAGTATATTTATATTAACTTTCTAAGTCTTCAATTAAAAGATTGAGTTCTTCATAGGAACCAATTTTGATTCCTTTTTCTAATTCTTCTTTTAAATCTTCCCTCAACAATTTATCTTGAGTATCAATTTTTCTGTATAAGTTTTTCGTTTCACCATCAATATCTTTATATATATTAATCGTATTTTCTTCCAAAATAATAATAAAATGATTTGGACAATTTTCAGATATATTTCTAGAGAAAACAAGCTTTTCATTACTTTCTTCTTTTATCTTATAAACTTTTCCTTCTTGCTCTTGTTTCTTCTCTTCATTACTTTTTAATTCTTCTAAAGTAGTATCATATATTGTTTCTTTTTTTGTAACAGTCTCCCCACAAAGTGTATAATTATCCTCGTATACAAGCTCAATATCATACTTCTTAGATATTGTTTGAACTGATGTAGCATCTTCTTCATATATTAAGTTTTCATCTTCTTTATTTAATGTTTCAAAAGCCTCATTATCATCTTCTGTTCCACTTATTTTAATTCCTAAAAAGATTCCACCTAAAAATAATCCAACTATTAAAATTCCAAATAAAATCTTATATTTCATATCAATTCCCATATAAATCACCTGTTACTAATATTTTTAACATAAATAAATTTATTATACATATTTATTGATTTTATACATAAATTTATTTTATCTTGATTGCGCCATCATATTCAGTTATTTTTATTTCAAAACGATATTGATTTAATACTTCTATTGTTTCTTGACTTGGATGTCCAAACTTTTTTTTACTAGATGAAATAATCGCTATACATGGATTTACATTTTCTAGTAACCAATTAGAAGTAGAAGTCTTAGAGCCATGATGTCCTATTTGAATTGCACTAAGTGTTCTTAATTTATGATATACCTCTTCTTTATACATTTTTTCTTGAAACATATACTTCTCTGTTTCAATAGTCGCGTCTCCTAAAAAGAGATAATGATACTCTCCCTTAGAAATAAGGAGAACTGCACTATTAGAATTTAAAATGTCGTTTGATTTGATGATCTTATCATTTGGTGGCGATAATACTTCTATCTTAAAATCTTTTAATAAAATGTTATCATCTTTTGATATATGAACTACTGCACTTTTCCCTTCTTTAACCATGTTTTCAAATTCATCATTTTTAGTTTCACCTTTATTTTCAAAATTAGAAAATAAAATTTTAGAGACTTCCACATTTTCTATCACCTCTTCTACTCCATTCATATGATCATCATGCAAATGTGTAATTATAACCATATCAATCTTAGATATTCCTTTTGCCTTTAAAAAACTAAGTAATACATTACTTGCAACACCCTTACTAGTAGATCCTAAATCTACAACTATATTGGTAGTTGATTTATGCAAAAGTGCCATATTTCCCTGTCCTACATTAAAGAAATATACATATTCTTCGAAGAACAAAACTTTAATATATATTGATATAATATACAAAATCAAAAATATTGTTACTCCTCTTAAGATCTTCTTTTTCTTTCTCATATGTAAACATTTATATAAATATTTTGAAAAGAAACATACAGTGAAAATAACATAATAAAAAATCATAGATAAAAAATCTGGCTTTATAGTAGAAAATCTTAAAAATTCCATCTTAGATAGTATTTTAATCATAGTAATAATAAAAGATAAAACTGGTATGTTAGCCAAGAGTAGTATATCTGAAATAAATGGTATATTCACAAGAAAAAATGATAAAAAACCTACGATCAATACAAAAGCCATAATTGGTGATAAGAAAAGATTAGATAAAATAGAGACCATATTGATCTCACAAAAAAAATACATTTGAAAAGGTATCGTCATGATCTGTACAGAAAGTGCAAATGATATGCTACTTATCATATATCTAGTACTAAAATATAGTGCTTTCTTAAACTTAGAAAAATGATAAAATTCTTCATTCATATATTTTAAGCCAAATAATTTTAATAGCAATATATTAAAATAACTATTAATGAAAGGTTCTAATATCTCTATTCCAATAATTGATAAAAAAGAGAAAATAAATGAACTATTAAAAATAGAATATGGATGATATATAATAATTACCATAGCTGAAATGAAAAGTTTCAAAAATTGGTTCATTCTTATTTTTTCTATTTCAATGTGATTAATCATATACATAATGGTTGCTCTGACTAACGATATTTGAAATCCTACCATAAAATTAAATAATAAAATGAATAATATTTTGATATACTTCTTTATCTTTTTATCACAATGTTGAATCAACATATCTATGACATATAAAAAATATAGAATATGCGTTCCAGAAATGGATAAAAAGTGACTACTTCCACTCTCCCTAAAATCATTTTGCACTTCATTATCACTATAGTCTCTTACACCACAAATTATAGAATCAAACAAACTCTTTTCCTCGGGATTTAACATTTCTTCTGTTTTTTCTAACAATTTTTCTCTAAATACTTTAAAGAAATTAAAATCCATCCCCCTTTTTACGCCTAATTTTTCAGCACTATAAGCAGAAATTGTTCCAATGATATTTTGTGAATTCAAATATCTTTTATAACAAAACTCATATGGATTATTTAAAGTAATAGGAATTATTACTTTTCCTCTTATTTTAAGTATATCACAAGGACTATAATATTTTACTATTTCATCTTTGTTTGTGTAAATATTCATCACAAATTTATGTTTTTCAAACTCTACAAGATAGGAAATTTTCTCTTCTGTTTCTTTTTGCTTCTCAATGATAGTTACATACATTTTTCTATTGGTATCGTCTGTTGTATATTTTAACTCATATAAATAGATAGTATATCCGATTCTTATGCATAAAATCAATAGTAAAATGGTAATACAAAATTTTCTTTCCTTTTTATAAAAATCATAAACAATATTTATTAATCTCTCCATAATACACATTTTATCATCCTATTACGAAAAGTAAATGATTTCTAAAGTAAAAAAATGCTCTAATTTTGTAGCAACATACACTTACTAATTTCATATACTAGATATAACGGAGGGATATTATGACTACAATTAGTTTATGTATGATAGTAAAAAATGAAGAAGATGTTTTAAAAAGATGTCTTGAATCTGTACAAGATATTACAGATGAAATCATAATTGTTGATACTGGTTCAACAGATAATACAAAGAAAATAGCAAAAGAATTTACCAATAAAATTTATCATTTCAGTTGGGTAGATGATTTTGCAAAGGCAAGAAATTATTCTTTTTCAAAAGCAACAAAAGACTACATTTTATGGTTAGACGCAGATGATGTTATACTACCTAAGGACAAAGAAAAATTTAAGGAATTTAAGAAAACTTTAGATAAAAATATAGATATTGTTATGATGAAATATAATTGTGGATTTGATTCTGAAGGGAATCCTACTCTTTCATATTATAGAGAAAGACTTATCAAAAATTTTAAAAATTATACATGGATAGGAAGAATTCATGAAGTAATTCCTCCAACAGGAAATGTTATCTATTCTGATGTATCTATCACACATAAAAAAATACATAGGAATGATCCAAATAGAAACCTGAGAATATTTGAAAAAATGATAAAAGACAATACTCCTTTCGATACCAGACAAAAATTCTATTATGCAAGAGAAGTATATTATTCTGGAGACTATCCAAAAGCAATAGAAAAATTTAATGATTTCCTAAATTCTGATGATAAATGGGTAGAAAACACTATAAGTGCCCTACTAGATTTAAGTACTTGCTACCATAATATAGGAGACAAAGAACATGAAATTCAAACTTTATTTAAAAGTTTCGAATTCTCTACTCCGCGTAGTCAAACCTGTTGCTATATAGGAAATTTTTTTCTAAAAGAAAATAAGATAGATTTAGCAATTTATTGGTATGAATTAGCACTTACTATAAAACCGGACTTAAAAAGTGGTGGCTTTTTTGAAATGGATTATTATCATTTTATTCCATATATCCAATTATGTGTCTGTTACTATAAATTAGGAAATATACAAAAATCTATCGAGTATAATGAATTAGCAGGTAAAATAAAGCCAAATAACACTTTATATCTGAAAAATAAAGAGTTTTTTGAAAACTTCACTTAATATACTCACATATGAAAGATATTTTAATATATTATATTGAGCGGAGCTCATAAAAGGAGGAAATAATATGAATAATTACGATTGCGATTGTAATAGAATGAATGAGAGAAGACCTACATATTGTTCACAACATTCATGCAATTGTGGACAAATAGGACCTACAGGACCTCAAGGTCCTCAAGGGTTACAAGGAATCCAAGGACCTAGTGGTTGTCCAGGAGCTACTGGTGCTACTGGACCTACAGGTCCACAAGGAATCCAAGGACTTCAAGGGATGCCTGGAATACCAGGTCCGACTGGTGTAACCGGCTCTACCGGTCCTACTGGGCCTACTGGTGCTACTGGGCCCCAAGGAATCGCTGGCCTTAGTATAACTGGACCTACTGGAGCCACTGGAGTTACTGGCCCTACTGGTGAAATTGGTCCTACTGGAGCTACTGGAGTTACTGGCCCTACTGGTGCTGCTGCTACTATTACTATAGGTACTACTATTTCTGGTGCTGCTGATACTCCTGCTTCGGTTACAAATTCTGGTACAAATCAAAATGCTATATTTGATTTTGTCATTCCTGTAGGAGCTACTGGCCCTACTGGTATTCAAGGGGAAACTGGTCCTACTGGTAATACTGGACCTACGGGCGCCACTGGTGAAACTGGTCCTACTGGCCCTGCTGCTACCATTACTGTAGGTACTACTACTACTGGTGCTGCTGGTACCCCTGCTTCAGTTACAAATTCCGGTACTAGCCAAAACGCTATACTAAACTTTATAATCCCAGAGGGACCCACAGGACCTCAAGGCATTCAAGGAATCGCTGGCCCTACAGGTGACACTGGGCCTACGGGAACAACATCAGTAACAGATGCATTATTTGCTACTAACATAGCTGACCAAACACCTGGTGCTAATACCGCATTAACATTTGATACTAACCCAACTATAATAGGTACAGCAATAACGCATACTCCAGGTTCTGGAACATTTACACTAACAGACGCTGGAACATATCTTGTTAATTATAGTACAGATACTACTGGAGCAGCTGGTGCTACTTTCCCTGTAACAGCTTCTACCACGCTTAATTTAGATGGTACTCCTATTCCGGGATCAACTTCATCTACTAACTTGGCAACTGCTGATAATCGTATACCACTATCTAGTAGTTCAATCATCAATGCAACAGCTAATCAAGTATTAACACTAGTAAACGAAAATGCTGATGTAGCTTATTCTAACAGTTCCATTACAATAACTAAAATAGCTTAATCATTTTTTTACCACCATATTTACTATTCCTATAGCTAAATTTGGTGGTGTTTCATTTATCATTTTAAAGTAACAATTCTTGTCCGGTATTAATATAATATGGTAGAGCTAAAAGCTCTGTAATTACTCAAAGGAGGAATAAAAATGAATAATTACGATTGTAATAAAGATAAAGAAAGAAATAATTGTTGCTGCCCTATTATATGCCACAAAGGACCTACTGGCGCTACAGGTGCCACTGGACCTATTGGGCCTACAGGACCTCAAGGACCTCAGGGATTACAGGGAATTCAAGGACCTACTGGACCTACTGGAGTGACTGGAGCCACTGGTGCTACTGGACCTCAAGGTATCCAAGGTCTTCAAGGATTACAGGGGGAACAAGGCGCTACTGGTGCTACTGGACCTACAGGGGCTACAGG
>JAUNGP010000011.1 GCA_030524345.1 Clostridia bacterium
TGTGTGTGTGTGTGTGTGTGTAGTTCATTCATACTTTTGTACACTTTAGTTACCATAATCATTTTCCTCTTTTCTGTAACCAATATTTGATTACATCTATATGCTAACATTTTTTGACAATTATTTCAAGCATTATAATAAAGTTTTTTTAACTATTGATACTGCTTTTATCACATGCTTTACTTTTTATGTAAAATATGATATAATAGCTTGGTCAATTAAAGGAAATCGGCAAAGATAATTCAAGCCATATAAATGTATAAAACTATGATACATTTTATCTTTAGCTGATAAATTAGGAGGATGAATTTATGGCAAAATTTACAAACGAAAAGAAACTAAAAGAAATAGCAGTACGCTATGAAACTGGGAAAGTCGATGAATTAATCTACTTTTTAGATGGTCATCCAAAATTACTTGAAAAATTATCTTTTAGTAATATTCAGAAACTAATTTCATGTAATTTACACCTTTCACCAAGACTCTATGAGTTAAACTATATTGAACAATTGGACTTTCCAAAAGAAATAGTAACTGATGTTTTTACTTTTCGTGCGAAGTTCTTAGAAAATGCTATGTTTTTTGATGAATTCTTGGAATTTTATGATTCTTTGGAAGATGCCAAACGTGCTATTTTAAACATGACTAAGGCATTTAAAGGGATTAAAAGTTTTCCAAATGAAATTTCACTTTACTCTCTTGTAAAAATAGGAAGTATATGCCCTGCAAGTGAACTGAACTTAATTATTCTTGGATTAAATAAATACACAAGGGGCAACAGCTTCTATAAGACATTTAACACCTATATAGAAAAGTCTTCAGTATCTGCTGCAACAGCTACTCACTTGCTTGAAAGTTATATAGAAGACTGTTATAATTCTTCAGATCCCGAGTTATTGGTTCCAGAAAAATATATTCATTATTATATTCATCACTAAAAGAAGGTCCCATGAAATTTTCATGGGACTTTTTATCATAAAATATATTTACATGTAATATAATAAATGATATAATGCAACTATTAGTCACTAAATATTGACATCAAATTTATGTCAATCCTATTATTTCTAATTTAGGAGGTAAAAATTATGAAACAAAAAAGCTTTGAAAAACTGACACGGGAATTTTACGGAATGGATGACTACATCAGTGCTTTTATCGATTATTTAAGAGAGCACAAAGAGCTTTCTAAGTACATCTCTTTTAAAGATGCAAAAATCCTCATCAAAAAAGATATGCATTTTTCTCCTTACCTTGAAGAACTTGAACTACTAATGAAACTTGGAATTCCACAAAAATATGTTTCTTCTATTATGATTTTAAGAAGTCAATTTTTAGATCCAAAAGATTTAGATGGCAAAGAATTTTTCGACTATGTCTTAGAAAAAGACCAAATGCCCGAAATCAATCTACCAATTATGGCAAGTGTAAATAAAAAAATCGGATATTTTCATCCGTCTCTTTCTCTTGAAAGCATTATCAAGGTAATATCCGTTGCCACACCAGATGAGGCCCTCTATATCTTCTATGGACTGAATAAAGACTCTGATTTTCCTGATTTGTACTACTCATTTGACGAGTTTATCAAACGTCATGATGTAAGTCCTACTCAAGCTTATCTTTTCTTAGAAGAATATGTAAGAATCTGTGATAAAATAGAGGCTGGCGACAAGACAGATATTGATAAAATGTTTCCTGATGTTTTCTTGGAAGACTATTTAGAAGAAGTGACAGAATCGCGATAAAATATAATGCAAAAGAGTGAATTAAAATTCACTCTTTTCTATTTAAAATGATTAATTTTCATAATCTATATCGCTTTTAAATCTTATACAATATGCAACAAAAGACCATAATGTAGCAATCACTGCTGCACTAATTGAAACTGTCATAAATATATTTACCATAAGACTTAACATATCCATTTTTGCTGCATTTTCTATGAAAGCGCCAAAGCCATATTCCGGTAGTAACGCAACATTTAAGATACCTAATGGAATTCCAACAAGTTGAAATAATGTTTTTATTTTGCCACTTAAAGATGCTGCCAAGTCTTTATTATTATCAGTTCCAAACATTCTTAAAGCATTAATAAAGAAATCTCTAAATACAATGATAACAGTAATCCAAGAAGGTATAATACCAGCTCCTGTAAGCATTATAAAACCTGTAGAAACAAGTAATTTATCAGCAAGTGGATCCATTATTTTTCCAAACTTTGTTACAAGTCCTTTACTTCTAGAGATATGACCATCCAAAAAATCTGTAAGTGCTGCTACTATATATATTCCAAGTGCAGTATATATAGGCCATACCCACTCAGTAGGCAAACACATAGCTATTACAAATAATGGTATTAATAAAATTCTTAACATAGTTAATTTATTTGGTAAATTCATTTTTTTCCACATTTAAATTCCTCCCTTTTTCTCTAGATTATATCAAACCTAAATTTCATAGTCAATATTTTGGAAAATATTATTTTAGTTTTCACTAAACGCACACAATCACTATAACAGTTCAACAATAGTAGCCATAAGACCATAGTCGTCGTATTTTTCCTTTGTTGCAAACCTATAAGAAAAGAAGTCATCAGAATGACACATGGTACAAATATTAGCATCTGCTATATTTTCTTCTTTGATTCCAATAGAAAGTAAGTCTTTTTTTATCACATAAGCCAAATCTATATGAAATCTTTTCCCACCATCTTCATAGTAAATATATTCATTTTCGTTTTGCCAAACATAAGTAAACTTAGATTTAAACTCTTCATCTTCACTACTAAAGCAACATTTTCTAATGGATGGACCAATACATACAATAAGATCTTCTATATTAGACGAAAAATCATTTATTAAAATGTCAATCGCCTTCATATATATTCTTTTTATTGTACCTTTCCAACCGCTGTGAACATTAGCAACAATATTTTTCTTAGCATCATAAATAATGATTGGATTACAGTCTGCCGTAGTAACAAGTGTTGCAATATTTTTATCTTTGGTAATATATCCATCATACTCTTCCTTTGATATATCTTCAAAATGATATTTTTCCTTATTTACATTATCTAAAATAAGTATCTTATCTGTGTGATTTTGACGTGCTTTGTAAATATTGTTTTGATCAAATTCTGCCTCTTTACAAATGATTTCAATATTTTTCAGTACATTTTCCTTTGCATCCTTTCCATTTACCCTAAAGTTTAGTGACCCTGTAGGAAAAGAACTAACACCACCATGCCTCAAAGTAATTGCATGTCTTAGCTTATCATGATACTGTTGTAATATTTTAAACTGTAAATAATATACATTGTTTTTTCTCATCAGTATGACATCCTTATTGGTATAATCTTTCATAAACTACTCCTTTATCTCTATCGCTTTATTCATTGAAAAAGAATAAATCAGTGTCTTTTTAACTTTATACTTTAAAAGCTTTTCAATAGCCTCTTTATATATATCAAGTTGTTTTTTATACCTTTTAATAAATATTTCCTCCTCAAATAATCGATCCGTTTTAAAATCAACAAGAACTACTTGATCATCATCTGTGATATAAAATAAATCAATAACACCTTGAATAACACTACTAGAAATATCTTTATCCTTTAGTATAAATTCATACTCTCGAAATATTTTCTGGGCTTGTTTTAATTCTCTTCCTATATTAGAATCTAAAAAACGATATATTCTTGTGACATTAATGTATTTTTTGTCCCTTTTGTTAATTGTTCCATTCAAAACAAGTTGATTTATATATTCCTGAAGTTCAGATTTACTTGAAATATTCATATCTAAATTTTCTAATATAAAATGGACAAGTATCCCTTTTCTAACAGCAGTATATTTTTCCTGATCATCACAAAGAATACTAGGCTTTAAAAACTTATGACTCTCTTGGGAAAGAGAACACTCATCTTCTGAAAGCTCCCTATCAGTTAGTTTATCATAATTTTGATAAATATTCATAAAATTTTCTTCTTCATTTTCTTTTCTTTTTAGTTCACTTACACTAATTCTACTTGGTGTTTCAGTATCTTCTATATGTTCATATAACGAGTCAATATTTTCTTTGATGATTCCCATTTTTTCAGAAATATCTTCACAATACTTTTCCTTATCAATCATCCTTAGTTCGCCTAATTTTTGTGTAAGAGGACTTGTCGTCACATCCTCACTTAATTTAAACACATTCACTAGTTCTTCTTGAGTTTTCGTATGATTAATATTTAACACATTGATATCAAATATATCATTTCTTTCTTCATTTTCATATACCTTAAGAGCCATTAATATATTTTCAAAGTAGGATTTATTTTTAGCCACTAATACTTCTTCAATCTTATTTTCCTTTTCCATAACAAATGTATTATTTTTCAATTTTTCGTAATCTTTTGTAGTAGCAAAAATGATCAATTTTTCTTTTGCACGTGTAAGAGCAACATATAACATTCTTAATTCTTCTGACTTTGTTTCCTTTGTAATGGCATTTTTAATAGCCTGCTTAATAACAGAAGGATAAGTGATTCCTAATTCTTCTTTTACAATATTAATTCCAATTCCTAAGTTATGATGCATCGTAATAGAGTTTGATGTATCCATCATATTATACTTCCTTGTTGTATCTGCAATAATGACTACAGGAAATTCTAATCCTTTTGATTTATGTATTGTCATGACTCTCACAACATTTTCATTTTCACCAATCATTTTAGCAGAAGAAATAGAAGTATCTGATTTATCTTTTAAATTATCTATATATGCTATGTAAGAACTAAGTGTTTTATTTCCACTTGACATATAATTTTTAGCAAGTTCAATTAACATATCAAGATTTGCCTTTTTAGAATGAGAAAGCTCTTCTAATGCAAATTGATAATAGATATTGGTATCTTTATAAATTTTAGTAAGTAAGTCATCTACACTATATATCTTTGAATACTTGATAAATTTATTTAAAAGAAGTAAAAAACGTTCTATTTTTTCTAAAATAATTTCTTCAAATTCTTCTTTTTTCTCTTTTTCTGATAGCTCTGATACGAGATGTCTTAAGTTTTCGTAAATATTTGATTTTCTATTATAATTTTTTAAATAGACTAACTCATCAAGTGAAAATTTACCAATGATACTAAACATAACACTTACCATATAGATATCTTGGTATGGATTATCCAGTATTCTTAAAAAAGATAAAACAAGTTTTATTTCATCTCCATCAAACAAACTACTAGAAGCATCTGAAAACACAGGAATATCTTGACTTTTTAAAACTTTAGAAAGAATTTCTCCCTTATCTTTAATACTTCTTATCAAAATAACAATATCTCTGTATTCTGCTTGTCTAAAGCATTTTTCCTTCATATCGTATACAGAAAATTCATGGATAATTTTCTTAATTCTACTTGCTATACAAAAGGCTTCAATTTCAAAATTTTTCAGTTCACTAATATATTTTGCTGCTTCACTTACATCTTCTTCATCTTCCCTATCTTTTAAGTATACGTTTTCTTCCTCATTTGCTTTTAGATTTACAACATTAATTTCAGTATGATAATTGATCCCTTCTTTTTCTTCATACTTATCTGCACCAAATTTTAAAAGTTCAATATCTGAATAATCACACTCTCCATTTTGCTTACTCATTAACTTTTCAAAAATATAATTGATACTATCAATTACATTTTTTCTACTTCTAAAATTCTTAGCAAGAATAATCTTTGTATTAGAAAATTCACTATCATCATTATGATCTAAATCAACTAACTCATATGAGTAATATTTATGATTAAAAATATCAGGCATGGCTTGTCTAAATCTATATATACTTTGTTTGATATCTCCTACCATGAACCTATTTTTAGAACCTGATACAGCTTCCAAAATTGCCTCTTGCACAAAGCTTGTGTCCTGATACTCATCTGTATATACTTCTTTGAATTTCTTCTGAGTTTGTATAGCAATATCAGAAGGCTCAAATGACGAGTCTTCTTTTTTGCTTACCAATAATTTTAATGCTAAGTGTTCTATATCATTAAAATCGATCATTCCTGATTGTCTTTTTCTATTGTTATATTCCACATCAAATTTTTCTAAAAATTCATATAAATAAATAATGTACTCATAAGCTATTTTGTTATCAGCTAGTATCTTCTCACTTGGTGCATAGACACTCTTTCTTAAGTTTTCAATTGTACCTTTTAGTACATCTTTTCTAAAAGAATCTACTTTTTCCTTTAAAATTTTATTATCCCCTCTATAAGATGGAGCCCTTCCAAGATCTAAATGACTTAAGAGCTCATATAATTTATCCCAGGAATGGTCGCTTTGTGCAATGATACTTTTTATCTGTGACAGTTTTTCATCTATATAGATAGCAAGTTTTTGAAAATCTTCATTGCCGCATATTTCATTATAAATATAATTTCCCCTTTTTAATACAACCTCTAACTCGGCAATACTCAAATCATATATTTCTCTTCCAAATTCTGTATAATATAGATCCGTTTTTACATCAATATTATACTTTTCTACTTCATTTTTTAACCAATCAAATGGATAAGCAAAACTTTGAATATAGGAATAAATTTTAAATAAACTTTGTATTAAATTTTCATCTTTTCCATTAAATAGTTCTAAAACCTTGTATAGCTTAGAAGATTCCTCTTCCTGATCCGAATAATGAACATATTCTCCATCCAATATTTCTTCCATTACCTGAGCTTTTAAAAGACTACTCTGACTTTCATCACCTATTTCAAAATTAGGATCCATATTTAATACATGAAAGTTAGCTCTAATCAACTCTAAACAAAAAGCATGAATTGTAGTGATACTTGCTCTGTTAATACGTTCAAGTTGTCTTTTTAAAAAGAGATTTTTCGGGTTTTCGTCTAGTGCTTTATAAATAGCAACAAGTAATCTTTCTTTTAATTCAATTGCAGCGGCATTCGTAAAAGTAACAACTAAAATTTCATCAATATTGATGGAATCATTAATTACTTTATTTATTACACGCTCTACTAGTACAGCGGTCTTTCCACTACCAGCGGATGCTGAAACTAATATATTTGCATTTTTTTTATTAATCGCCATTTGCTGCTCTTTTGTCCACATATTTGCCATTTTTTTAATTCCTCTCTTTAACTGATCACTTTATTTTCTATATCATTTAAATTAATCATTCTTACATACTCTTCACCAGTGTTTGTTACTACTACAATTTTTACATAAATATCTTGTGTCGTTTTCTCAATATTTTCATATACTACATTTTGTATTATCTTTCCGTCCTCTATCATTACATTTTCTATATTTTTTTCATCCTCAAAATCGATACCATTTGTACTCACATATGTAGTAATATGATTGATATCTTTTAAAGTTAATATCAAGATATCAAAATTTAAAGTTTTGTTAGAAATACTGTGACTCAATATAGTAGCATAGATTTCTTTTGATAATTCTTTTTTTATAGTAGTAGCATTTCCAGCATTATCCAAAGCAGTTATCTGTATTTTTGTGATATTCTTAGGAATACTGATTTGATAGGTTTCATTTCCAGTTATATTGACTTTCTTTCCACGTGTCTTCATATATGCGATATCATACTCATATACATCCGTATAATAACTTTTAATTTCTCCATCACCATTATAGTATTCTAAATATTCATAATATACACTCTTAAGTCCACTGATACTATCTGTTGCAGTAAACTCTACAATATTTGTATTCTCATTTGCAAACTCATTTATATTAGAAATGACAGGTGGTTGATTTTCAAAATTTGCCATATCTACTTTCACATTTGCAACCATTTCTCCATTTTTTTCCTTGATGATATAAAGTACTTTTTCACTTTGCGGTAAGCTGTTAAAATACTCAATATCTGACTGTGTTATATCTACTTTTATATTCGCCTTACCACTTTTTATTTGTTCTAAGCTTCCAAAAGATAAATTATTGTTTCCAGTAGTTGTCTCAATACCTCTTTTTTCTTTTCCCGCTATAGACAAATACAACTTTTCAGTTGGTGCAATGTTTGCCTGTATTAAAATCTTAGCCTCATTTGTCCATGTTTTTACCTGTTTTTTTACCGTTACCCCTGATACAGTTTGTACTTTTGTTTCCCCCACTAGATCGTTTTCCTCAACATTTTCTAAAGGATTCATACCAGTCAGTTTAGAACTAAGAGAGAAATACTTTGTTCCATCCGCATTAAGACCTGCAAGATAATATACTTTAAGAGAAGAATAAGAAACCACATATATATCATTTCCAGTACCCAAACCTTTACTGGCTCCTTCAATTCCAATTTTAGACAAGTCTACTTTATAAAAAGAACCTAAATTTAAGTTTTCATGATCATCACCATTTAAGCTCAATTCTTCTCTTAGTAAAGTCATATTTTCATTACCAGAAAGATTCAAGATTTCCTGTTCAGATAAGGCTTCCTCATCTGATGGCATTTTATTATTTTGGATATAATACATCGAAACTGCATCCTCTATTGTTTTCAAATCAGTAGCATAAGTAGTTTTTTTAGTATCTGTTACTGAATCGCCAATATTAATAATGACAGTTGATGCAAGTATTACCATGATTACAATTGTGATTGCAAGAACAGTCAATGTAACTCCTCTTTTTTGATTTAACCCTCTCATATTATCACCTTGTGTATATTGTATATTTTTTTCATATATTTTGCAAGTATTTCAATGATGATATCCCTTCAAAAATAGAAAAAGTCCCGAAAAGAAATCGAGACCTTGTTTCATAATTTTTACAGCTGTTTACCTAGCTAATACTAATAGAATTCCTACTACTAATAATATGAAAGTAAGCAAGTATAAAGAATACCTGGTATAATTTAATCTTTTGACATCATATTCAGTTATATATTCTCCCATATCTTTACTTCTTTCTGGATCTTTATATACTTTTATTTCTTCACCTATTTTAAAGATTTTTACACTCTTAGCCCCTTTTACACTAATTTTTTTATTTTCAGATGGAATGCTGATTACTGGATCATATCGAATTCCTTTATAAACTACTTGTTGGTAGTCCTCTACCACACCAGACATTGCATCTGGACTATTTAATTCTTCTTTATACTTTTTTATCGCAAATTTTATCGAAAAAGCTAAAAATAAAGAAAAAAGTGCACATATTATAACTATTATTCCTGCAACCATATCATCACCCCAAACTTCTTTTAGTATACATTATGTCTCTTTTTTTATCAAGACTCTTATCAAAATTTTAAGAATATTGATATTTTATACTATTTCTGATATAATGATTATTGGTGAAACAAATGAATTATTTAGAAAAAAAAGACTTAGAGCCTCTCTCTTCTGATACTCTGAAAAATTTCAATTTTCATTATATATCAAAAAGTACAGAAGACACAAAACAACTTGCTAAAAAAATAGCAAAAGAGCTACATATCGGTGATATTATTGTACTAAATGGTGAACTTGGTGCAGGAAAAACCGTATTTTTAACAGGAATAGCAAGCTTTTTTCATATAGAAGATCAAGTATCAAGCCCTACTTTTACAATCGTAAATGAATATGATATAAAAAATTCTTGCCCTATCTACCATTTTGATGTTTATAGGCTACAAGATAGTGATGAATTCTTAGAAGGGATAGGCACTGATTACTTTTTTAATGGAATATGTATTATTGAATGGGGAAATATTATCAAAGATATTCTTCCTAAAAATACAATATATATTGACATATCAAAAGATGATAAAGATGAAAATATTAGATATTTTCATATATGGAGGGAATGTTAATGAATATACTTGCAATCGATACTACAACAAAAATTGCTGCAGTTTCTATTTTAAATCAAAACAAAATTTATAATAATTTCATTGATAATGAAATCACACACTCGGAAAAATTATTACCATTAATCGATAAAACATTAAATGATGCAAACCTAAAACTAAAGGATATCAATATGTTTGCATGTATTAATGGTCCAGGTTCTTTTACAGGAATTCGTATTGGACTTTCCACACTAAAAGCTTTTTCTCAAGTATATAAGCAAGATATTTTTTCAATATCTTCCCTATCCCTTATCGGATATTCTACATATATTTTAGAAAATTTAGAAACTATTTATAGTATCAATTTCATTGACGCAAGAAATGATAGAGTATACTATAACATAACAAAAGTTTATAAAAATGAAACAAATAAGATTATTATAGAAGAAGTATTTCCAACATCAAATGATATCATAGATGATGCAATTTCTAATATCATATCTTTTATATCAACTAATCATATCGATATGAATTTATTACATATCTCTGGAAATGCAACTAAAAAGTTTCGTGAAAAATTAATAAAAGTATCTCCTAATATGCATGATTTTTATCCTAATACTGATACTTTAATTCATGCTATAGAAAATATATCTAATATAAAAAATTATCTGTTTAACGCATTTTCATTAGATGCCATGTATGCAAGACCTAGTCAAGCTGAAAGGATGCAAAAAAATGGATAATATCACAATCACCCAAATGACAAGTAATGATATTGCAAAAGTAAAGGAATTAGAAAATGAGCAAGATATTAATATATTATCTGAAAATGCAATGAGGGAAGATTTAAGTAATCCAAATTATGTGTATTTGATAGCTAAAAATGGTCAGGAACCAATTGGATACATAGCTATATCTAAAGTAATTGATACAATTGATATATTATCTATCGTAGTCAAAAAAAATTATCAAAAACAAGGTGTGGCAACACTTCTTTTACAATATATTTTACAAAAAATGGATGCCAGAAAAGTTATGCTAGAAGTTAGAAAAAGTAATATTCCTGCACAAAAGCTTTACGAAAAGCTTGGATTTCAAAATATATCTATTAGAAAAAAATATTATCCTGATAATCTTGAAGATGCATTCATATACGAAAAAATAATATAAGGATCAAGCAAATTACTTGATCCTTTTCTCTACTAAAATTCAACATTTGTATTTTGTATTAATTCATTATACTCATCAATAAATGTTTTATCTGTTGATTTTAAGATATCATTTTCAATAAACCATTTATCTTTATTTTCTATTAAATAATCTAAAACTTTCAAAATAGAATTCAAAAATTCATCAAACTTTGTATCAGCTTCAACTATCTTATTGACACCTTCTTTTAATTGCATATTTCCTAAAACTTCTTTATAAAGGTCTGAAAATTTAGTATTTAAAGCATTCTCTTCTATTTTCCTTGCAATTTCTTCCTCAGATATCAATTTTTTTAGTTCAGCATTGATTTTTGCATTTTCTTCTTTTATTGCATTAACGGTAGCTTTTGTTTCTACAAAATCTGGTCCATCTGCTTTATATACTTCAATATTTAAAGGTTTTAAATCCTCTATCTTTTTATAATTTTCAACTAGCTTATTAGCGCTTTCCATGTAAAGTTTAAAATCATTTTTCAACAATCCTTCTACTTTACCATAATTACCTGATGAAACAATATCAGTATTCATGTTAGTTTCAGATAAACTATTGATTTCATTAGTAAATGTGTTTTTAGCAGATATTTCTTTTGCCACTAAAAATACCCCTGTACCAACACAAGCTATTAATAACAAAGGAAGAACAACGAATAACAAAATTTTTGTTCCTTTTTTCATATAAAATCACTCCTTAATCTTATTTACAAATACATTATACAGTTATTTAACCAAAAAGTAAATATGTTTTCTACAAAAATTATTTAATTACATTTTTTTACTTTAAAAGTATCTAGCCTTTTCCAGCTAAAATCGAAAAATCCTAGAAAACATGCAATTTATAATAAGTTTAGTTTGCTGGAAAAAATATAAAAAATATTGATATATCAGTGATTATATGATATGATTCTTTTTAAGAATATTGTTATTTCAATGGTTTAACTTTAACATATGATGTATTTAAATATTCTTGCACCTGTGTAAATAGTTGCTAATGTTATAGTTTAACTTTAACATATGATGTATTTAAATGAGTTTGGAACAGGTATAAGGGGGATGGCAAGTAATGTTTAACTTTAACATATGATGTATTGACTTATTCTCTCCTTTTTCTTTTTCCTATACTAATAATTCATTTATTCCTTTTCCTAAATTCGGCCTTTATTTTCTCTCTTTATTTTTATTTATATTTCTTTTATATTTTTGTTATATTTAGTTGAATATTTTTTTTTTTTATAATACAATGTAGTTGAGATTTACAAAAGAAATTTAATGGAGGGAATCAAACATATGAAAAAATTTAAAGAGTTAAAATATACCGATTTAAGAAATGATTTTGATTCTAGTACTCTTGACTTTAAAGATACTTCTGAAGTTGAACCATTCAATGGAATAATAGGTCAACAAAGAGCCCTAGAAGCAATAAAATCAGCTATGCAAATACCACAGAAAGGATTTAATCTTTACGTATCTGGTAGTGTTGGTATAGGAAAAACAGCCTATGCATTATCTGTTGTAAACAAACTTAGCCAAAAACAACCCGTTCCTAAAGATTATTGCTATATACACAATTTTGATAATCCAAATGAACCAATAGCGATATGCCTAGATGCAGGCATGGGATCTGAATTTAAGCAGGATATGAATCGATTCATTACTTCTCTACTTGCTAGACTTTCTAAAGATTTGAGTGGAGACATGTATGAAAAAGAAAAGAAAAACATTCTGGATAGATATGCTAGAGCAAAAGAAAATATCATGAAAGAATTTGATAAATCTACTTATGAACAAGGTTTCAAAGTAAGAAACACTGAAGGCGGAATATACTTCTCACCTGTTCATAATGGCGTTATTCTAAACGAGAAAGATTTTAATATATTAGATGAAAAGACAAAAAAATATTTTGAAGAGAAAAGCCCTCAAATCCAAGAACAAACTCTTCAAGTTTTAAAAGAACTTGATGCACTTGATAAAAAAGCTGAACAAGTGATTGAGGAATGGCAATCAAATCTTACTACTTTTGCAGTTACCCAATGTATGAGTGACTTAAAAATAAAATACAAAAAGAATTTAAAAATTCAAAACTTTTTATATGCAATACAAAGTGATGCTGTTAAAAATGTAGATTTGTTTAAACAATATGAAGATAGTTTAAAAAAGCCAGCAACAGTTTCAGCTCCATCCCAACTTATGTTACAAAACTTCATGCAGAAAAAGGATACTAAGCCTTGGGAAAACTACAGAGTAAATCTTCTTGTAGATAATGACAGACTTACCCACGCTCCTGTTGTACTATGTAAGAATCCAAATTACTTTGATTTATTTGGAAAACTAGAATTTGAAACAACTTCTTCTGGTACAAGAACAAATTATAAATTATTAAAGCCTGGACTTGTTCATAAAGCAAATGGTGGATACTTAATTATCAATATAAGAGATTTACTAAACAGTGCACCTACTTGGGAGGCCTTTAAAAGAGTTTTAAGAAACCAGGAATTGGCTATAGATAGCTCTAGAGATATTGCTCAACCTGTAACTGTTGTCTCTCTAAAGCCTGAGCCTATTCCAATTAAGATGCAAGTAATTCTAATTGGCTCTGAACTACATTATCAACAACTTTGTGCTATAGATGTTGATTTTAAAAAACTATTTAAAGTTAAAGCTGACTTTGACGATTACTACGAAAGAAATAAAGAAAATGTAAAACGCTTTGTAGAACATGTATCCTATATTTGTAAAAAATATGAACTTCTACCCGTTACTCCAGATGGAATTAAAGAGTTGATAGAATATAGTTCAAGATGTGCTGGTGATCAAAATAGACTTACTGCAATTATGCAAGATATCACAGATGTAGTAATTGAATCTAGTTTTATTGCTTCTTCTGCAAGAAAGAAAAAAATAACTGAAGCAGAAGTAACAAAAGCACTAGCAACAAAGGTTAAAAGATTTTCAAGATATAATGATCAACTTAATAAAATGATATGTGATGGGGATATTATTATTTCAACAGATGGTGAAAAAATTGGTCAAATTAACGGACTTACTATCGCAGTTACTGGAGACTGTTCGTTTGGTCAACCCGTTAGAATTACTGCTAATACATTTATTGGCAAAAGCGGTGTTGTTAATATAGAACGAGAAGTTGAAATGAGTGGTACAACGCATTCAAAAGGTGTATATATTTTATCTGCTTATATTGGTGAAAAATATGCACAAGAAAATCCTCTCTCTCTTACTGCAAGCATCTGTTTTGAACAATTATACAATGGTATTGATGGTGATAGTGCTTCTTCGACTGAATTATATGCAATTTTATCTAGTCTTGCAGGAGTTCCTATCAAACAAAGTCTTGCGGTAACTGGATCAGTAAACCAAAAAGGAGAAATTCAACCAATAGGTGGTGTTACAGACAAGATTGAAGGTTTCTTCAAAATATGCAAATCTCGTGGTTTAAATGGTGAAAATGGTGTTTTAATTCCTTATCAAAACGTAAAGAATCTAACACTTAGTGATGAAGTGATTGAAGCAGTAAAAGAAAACCAATTTCATATTTATCCAATCTATACAATAGATCAAGGTATTGAAATCCTTACAGGAATAAAAGCTGGACAATTAGATGAAAACGGTAAATATGAAAAGGATAGTATCAACTATCTTGTATCAGAAAAACTAAGAGGATATGCAGAAAAAAGTAAACAATATAATAATTAATTGATATAATGAGGTATAGTTTTTAAGCTATACCTCATTTTCTATATATGATCTATTAACCTATCAAGTATTGTTTTGGCAATGATTTTTGTTCTCTCTTCTTTGTCTCTTAATGGATTATATTCTACTAAATCTAAAGATTTCAATTGATCTTTGTGTTTTATAATAACCTCCACAGCCTCATAAGCCTCTTCTAAATTAATTCCATCTTTTGCTGGGACAGAAACTCCAGGTGCAATTTTAGGATCAATGACATCTAAATCATAGCTAATATGCATACCATTTGTATTTTTGCATGCAATTTGAATTGCCTCTTCTAATATCTTTGTCATACCATCTTTTCTGATATCTTCTGTGGAAAAGACCTTTACACCCGCATCTTTTAGATTTTCTATCTCCAATGGATCTATATCTCTTCCACCTACAATAACTGTATTTTCATATTTATAATGATTATGATTATGAAAAGATACAAGTTCCTTTTTTTCATAACCGGCAATTGCTGCAAGTGGTAATCCATGAATATTTCCAGTAATCGTCGTATCAAATGTATTAAAATCACCATGTGCATCAATCCATATAATGCCTAAACTTTCATTTTCTCTGATAGAAGCAAGTGCAGAAGCAATCACCAAACTATGATCCCCTCCAATGGTAAGTGGAAAATTACCATTTTCTATACAATTTAATACAGTATGATACAACTCTTTATTAAATTCATTTATTTTCTTTAGATTTTTTCTTTTATTTTCCCTTTCTAATTCTTTATTACTTTCATCAGCATAAACTCTATAGATATTAGATATATTGACTTTATCTAATCCTTCTGTTAATTTATCTGGTCCTAATGCTGCACCATTTACTGCTACGCCCAAGTCTGTGCAAGCATTAATAATATCTATTTTTCTCATCATTTCCCTCTTCTCTAATTTTTATGTCTTTCATCATATTCTTTTAAAAATCTCTCTGTATATTCTACATCAGAAATACAAGGCAAATATTCAGAACCATATTTTTGTCTTGTCTCTCTTCCTTTTCCAGTAAGCAATATAATAGTAGGAGTTTCCTCCTTTTCAGCTTTTAGCACTGCATCCTCGATTGCTTCTCCTCTTTCTTCGATTAAAGCATAATGGTCGGTATATTGTTTTACATACTTTGCAATATCATTTGATATATCAATCACTGGCTCTGCTCCGGGATCCTCAGCTACCAAATAAACAAAATCTGAATTCATTCCTGCAACAGTTCCTAAATCTTTACGTCTAAGTAATGCTTTTTTACCTGGGCACCCAAATATTGCTACAATTCTTCTTCCTTTATACTCTTCTTTCACAGAAGAAAATAATTTTTCAAAGCTTAATTTATTATGAGCATAATCTACTAGTATAATGATCTTCATATCTTTAGTATGGAACACTTCCATTCTTCCACTTGATCTTGCAATCTTAAGTCCATTTTGTATAAACTCTACCGGAATATCCATAATATATGCAGTTGCTATAGCAGCAAGAGCATTTTCTACATTAAACAATCCCGGCATAGTTAATATAAATTCATCATCATAAGAAGGTGTATGCACTTTAAATAATGTATGAAAACCATCTTTTCTAATATCATAAGCATAAAAATCTGTATCTTTTGTTTTCATCGAAAATGTAAATACTCGACTGCTATCCCTTTGAGCAACTTCCAGCGTATTTTTTGCATAATCAGCATCCATATTAATAATCGCATTTTTTGTATTTGCAAACATCTTCAATTTTGAAGTATAATAATCATTAAAATCTTGATGTTCTATTGGGCTAATATGGTCTTCACTAATATTCATAAAGATTCCTATATCTAAAAATACATCCGCGACTCTTTCTTTTTTCAAAGCTTGTGATGAGACTTCCATAACAACATTTTCCATACCAGAATTTAATGCATTAAAAAAGTGTTTATGAATGTCATAAGATTCTGGTGTAGTAATATGAGATTCAAAATTTTCTACTCCATCATAAGTATCAATTGATGAAATCACTGCAGTCTCTTTTTGATTCATCTTTTTTGCATATTCATCAAGTATTGCTTTAATATAATAAGTTGTAGTAGATTTTCCTTTCGTACCTCCTACCCCTATTACATTAATACTTTCTCCTGGATAATTAAAATACATTGCTGAAAGACTTGATAAAGATCTTTGAATATCTTTTACTAATACACAGGGTATGTTGACATCATATATTTTATCACTCACATAAACAAAAACGCCAGCCTTAATAGCCTCTTTTAAATATTCAACTTTAAAGGAAGCACCTTTACATACAAACATGGTATTTTCAACAACTTCTTTTGAATTATACGACAAGTGATTTACTACTTTATCTAATACACTCTGACAATTAACTAAGTCTTTTACTTCTCCTATTTCTTTTAAAACCTCAATATAGTCTTGTACTGTATATTTTTCCATCTAAAATCCCCCTATTTCATAACAGATTATACACTATAACAATGATAAAATCAAGGAAAAAACTGGAAAGATTCAAACTATCATACTTTGACATAATAAATATACTATGCTATAATAGTTGTTGTTCGAAAGGAGAATAAATGATGAACATTTATTTAGCAAGCAATAACAAAGGTAAAATAAAAGAAATATCTCACTATTTTCCAAATAGTAAAGTATTATCGGAAAGTGATATCGAAAAAATATTAAACACAAAAATAGATATTATAGAAGATGGAAAAACCTTTGAAGAAAATGCAAAAATCAAAGTGGAATATATCGCTAATCTTTTAAAAGATACTATGGAACATGATGATATCGTAGTTGCTGATGATAGTGGAATTCTCATTCCATCACTACCAGATCTATTAGGTGTCTATACCAAAAGACAAATGAAAAAATGGTGTGATGAAAATAAAAAAACAGAACAAGACTTCTACAATTATATTAGTTCCATATGCCCTATGCCAAATACTTGCATTTTTAAAGTAGTCATTGCAGTATTTCAAAATGGCATTTCTAAAACATATACGGATTCTCTTAAAGGAACTCTTGCAAAAAGTTGCAGAGGTGAAAATGGCTTTGGATTTGATCCAATATTTGAAATAGAAAACAAAACTTTAGCAGAAATGACAAATGAAGAAAAGGCTATCATAAATCCTAGAATCAAAGCAATGGATCACATGAAAAATGATATATTGAAATAAAATGATTCTATTGCTTCCATTAAATAGTGATTTCTTTTTTATATCAGAATAAAGAGAAGTTAGAATGATTATCTAACTTCTCTTTATCCATATTTAATCCAAATTTGTTGTATCTCCATTAATAGAAGATGTAGCTTCTGCTACAATTCCAGCTGTATAAGACTCTTTTATAATTTCATCTATTTTAGAATTAAGGACGTCATGATCCATTTCCTCAGCTAATACCATTTCGCTTAACAAAATATCTTTTGCTGTTGCAAGCATTTTTTTCTCACCAATAGAAAGGCCTCTTTCCATATGTCTGTGAGATAATTCTCTTACTACTTCAGCCACTTCTAAGATATCACCTGATTTGATCTTATCTACATTTAAATTGTATCTCTTACTCCAATTTGCATCGTGTATATATGGTTCTTTCGGTTTTTCAAGAACAGCAAATACCTTTTCTGCTTCAGCCTTTTCAGATATTTCTCTAACGCCAATATCTTCTACTTTATTAGTCGGTACCATAAGCTTCATTCCGGCCTATTGGCATTTTTATAATATAGTAGTCTTCAGCGTTCCCTAGCATTTCTTTTTCTTCGATTGACTCTATAGTACCTGCACCGTGCATTGGATATACTACTTTATCACCTATGTTGAACATGAACACTCCTCCTTTGCCTAATTCTCTAACACAGTTATATTATATCACAAAATAGGCAAAAAGTAAAGGAAAAAAGGTGTTTTTTTGACAACTAAAATTAATTTCCGCCAAATCTTCTATTTCTTTTTATGTATTCTTCTATCGCCAAATCAAGTTGTTTTTGATCAAACTCTGGCCATAGTACATTTTCAGGAAAATAAAGTTCTGAATAAGTAATTTGCCATGGTAAAAAATTACTTGTCCTATATTCCCCACTTGTTCTTATAACTAAGTCAGGATCTGGGATTCCGGCAGTATATAAATGATTGGATATCATATCTTCATCTATATCCTCTACATCTATTTTTCCATCTTTTATTAAAGTAGCGATTTCTTTTACCGACTTAACAATTTCTTGTCGTCCTCCATAATTGAGACATATTCCAAACGTCAAAGTTTTTCTATCTCTTGTTTTTTCCTCTATCGTTTCGATATTCTTTTGGATCTTCTGATCTAATCTTGACTTATCACCATATACTTTGATACAAATATCTTTTTTGCTATTATCTTCTATCATATCTGAAGTGAATTTGTAAAGCAATTTCATGAGTCCTTTGACTTCCTCTTCACTTCTCTTCCAATTTTCTGTAGAAAAAGCATATACAGTTACATATGGTATCCCTATTTCATATGCATAATTAATCAAATCTTCAACCCTTTTTGCACCTTCACTATGTCCTTTAATAATAGGTAGTTTATTCTTCTTTGCCCATCTTCTATTACCATCCAATATAATAGCAATATGCTTTGGCATTTTTTCTTTCTCCATCTTTTTCTCTCCTAACATTCTCTATTTTTAATATATAAAGCTAGTTCTTTTAAAAACCAACCTTTATCTCCAAACTCCTCTATTTCCATGTTTGCTTCATTGATAATATTATTAAGCATTCTTTGACTTTCTGAAAGTCCATATTTTGTTACAAATGTAACTTTATTTTTTTCTCTATCGTTTCCTACTGGTTTTCCCATCTTCTTTTCATCACCAATTTCAGATAAGATATCATCTTTTATCTGAAAAGCAAGACCAATTTTTTCAGCATAATGAGTTAGTCTTTCCAACTCATCTAGTGAAGCCTCTCCAAGAAGCGCTCCTATTCGTACAGACTCTTTAATTAAGGCTCCTGTCTTATTTTTATGCATATATTTTAAAAGTTCAACATCAATATCTTTTCCTTCACACTCTATATCTACAAATTCTCCTATCATCATTTGATACACTTCTTTTGAAAATTCATTGAATGCTTTTATTTTTAAATTGATCATATCCATATTTTTTTCCATTAATAAATCATTGCTAATTGTAATATATGCCTGATTTAATAAAGCATCTCCTGCTAAAATAGCTGTACTTTCTCCAAAGGCTTTATGATTAGTTGGTTTTCCATGCCTAAAATCATCGTTATCTATTGCAGGTAAATCATCATGAATCAAAGAAAAATTATGTACCATTTCCATTGCCACAAAATATGGTATACATACATCATAATTTTCCTTAAAAAGTAAACAGGTAGCAATCATAAGTATTGGTCTAAGTCTTTTTCCACCAGCCATAAGACTATATTTCATGGCTTCTTGTAATTTTTTCTCTGGCACATCTAATACTTTTATATATCCTTCAAGCTCATGATTTACTTCTATTTGTAACTCTTTTAATCTAGATTTAAAATTTTTATCACTCATATTAATATCCCCTTATTTTTTCTACTACACTATTGATTAAAAAATCTGGTGTTGATGCACCGGCCATTACTCCAATAGAATGATACTTTTTACACTCTTCCAGTTTTATATCATCATCTGTTTGAATCCATATAGCCTCTTTACATATTCCTTTTGAAATATCATAAAGTTTTTTTGTATTAGAACTTTTCAAGCCACCAATGATTACCATCATATCAACAGTTTTAGCTATTTCTTTTGTTTCTTTTTGTCTTTCGTAGGTACTATTACAGATCGTATTTATGATTTTTATATGATCATACTTCCTAGTTAATGTTTCTACCATTTCTTGATACTTTAAAGAATTAAAAGTTGTTTGAGCCACACATAACACTTTATTTAATCTAGGTAGCCTATCGATATCATCCATATTTTCAATCACGTACACATCATCGGCAAAGCTCATTGTTCCAATCACTTCTGGATGCTCTTTTTCCCCAATAATGATAACAGAATAATTCCTCTTGTTATATTCTTCTAAATAATGATGTATTACTTTTACTTTAGGACAAGTATTGTCATATATATCTATATCCATCTTTTTAGCTTTTTTATAAATATCTTTTGTTACCCCATGAGCTCTTAGTACAACTTTATGATACTTTTTTCCTTCTTCGATAGTATCAATTATTTCAAGACCATTTGCTTTTAACTGATTTAATACTGCTTCATTATGCAATAATTCACCTAGGCATGCAACTTTGTTATATTCGTTTAGTATTTTTTCTGTACTACTTACTGCATTTTTTATTCCATAGCAAAATCCTGCTTTTTTACCACAAGTTACGTTCATTTGTCCTCCCTATACTCTAATATATCTGCTGGCTGACAATCAAGCACATGACAGATTTTTTCTAAAGTAGAAAATCGTATTGCCTTTGCCCTATTATTTTTTAGTACAGATAGATTTGCAAGTGTAATATCAACTTTACTAGATAATTCAGACATGCTCATTTTTCTTTTTGCCATCATTACATCTAAATTCACTATTATTGGCATTTCATTTCCTCCTTTAAATTGTCAGTTCATTTTCTTCTTTATATTCTATTGCTTTATGAAATAAATCTGATAAAACATTACACATAAATCCCATGATTGTAAAAATCATAAACAAGATAATGGTAAATACAGACTTTATAATTGGTATAGAAATAAGGTAAATGACTGCTATAATCAAGCAAAATATGCTAATATATTTTAACAATTTCACATTATCCTGAGAAAATGGTTTGTTTTGATTGACATTTTTTAAAAGCTTAATTGTAAAATGAACAATTCCAAGTGCAAGTATCCCCGAAGAATATAATATCACTAATATTTTGACATAAGTTGGTGTTGTAAATATATCACTAAACTCTAGATACCATTTTAAACAAAATGGCAAAGTAATAAATATAATTCCACCACCTATTAAAATAAGATATAATATTTTCTCCATCAATTTTGAATTGATTAGTCTACTAAATTTCATGTGATACCTCCTAAGTCATCACTATTATATTATATCATATATCGAAAGTCAATATATTTTTATTGTATTTTGATAAATATAACAAACGGACATGGAAATTTATACTCCGATTGTTTGATTATCAAAACAGAATATGCTATACTTAAATATGTATTATGGAGATGAAACTATGAAAATTGAAATAAAAGACGAGAATAACTTTGAAGATGAATCGAAAAACACTGTAGATAACTTTAAGAGAAGTAAACATATCACTGTTGGAAAAGATTATAATTTTATTCCAAAAAATATATTTTTTAAGATTGCATCTTTTCTACTTTATTGTATTGCCTATCCAATTCTATTTTTATATGATAAACTCGTATTTGGATTAAAGATAAAAGGAAGAAAAAATTTAAGAAAAATAAAAGGGGCTAAAATAACCATTTCTAATCATATCAATATCTTGGATGTGTCTTTTGTTTCCCTTGCTAATTTTCCAAATCCTTTATATTTTCCAACGATCAAATCAAATCTTGAAATTCCTTTTGTATCCATCTTAGTAAAACTACTCAGAGGATTACCAATTCCAAATACATTTGAGGGAAAAAGAGCGTTTTATAACGTTATAGAGGATTTATTAAAAAGGAACAAATCCATACATTTTTATCCTGAAGGATCTTTGATTCCATATCATGATAAAATAAGAAAATTTAAGGACGGGGCTTTTGATTTTGCCTGCTCTTATCATGTACCAGTCATTCCTATTGTCTATACTTATAGAGAACCAAAAGGAATTTTTAAATATATCAAAAAAAAGAAATGTATTACTTTGAATGTCTTAGAAGCAGTATATCCTGAAAAAGATGATAAAAAGTATGTAGAAGAATTTAAAAATATGGTATATCATAAAATGAATACATTTATGGATGAAAATAATTACAAATCATGATATTAATATATAGAAAGCCAAGAGAACTCCTCTTGGCTTCTTTTTAATCGCACTCTTTTTCAAAAGTTAAAGTGTAATATCCCTCATATAATAAAGATGGATAAGTATGATTGGTAAAAACATTTGGTTGTAATAAAATAGGTGGAACTAAAGTCCAGCCGTTTTGTTCTCTTGCCTTAACATGATCTCCAAGACATCCTACCATTGCACTTACCTGATCCACTTCATACCTTTTCATAGAATTTGCCTCCCTCTATTCTTCTTTCTTTGAATATTTTATCAAGGATAATACAGTTACATCATCATTATTTTACCACAACTTCTCTGTTTTGTCTATATTTATATAATCTTTGCTACATAAAGTTTGACATAATTGCTTTCCTATGCTATAATTGCCTAAACTATTTTTTATCATCATTCATTATATGAGGAAAACTATTTTCTAAATTGGAGGAAAACACTATGCAAAAATTTATCATTTTATCATTACTTTATGGGATATTATCAACTTTTCTTGTCCACCCTTGGTATTTAAAAGGATTATTAAAAGGAAAAACGATCTTAAAAAACTTTGAAGATTATTATGGATTTAAAGACCACATCAAAATAATTTATATCGAATTAGTATTCATTATGATTGGAGTTGCTTTTATATACTTTTTAAATTATTTTCTAAATGGCAATTTGCTCTATCCATTAATGCTTTCTAAAATTTTAATTGTCACGGTCTATATATTCCAACTTTTAAATCTACCGATATTATTTGATTATTTAAAAGATAAATCAAAGATAAGATTTAAGAAATATTTTTTTAGTTTTACTATTATCTTTATAGTAGTTTTATCACTTAACATATGCAATCAAAAAGTGGTAAATCAAATCGATATTCCAGATATTACTTCCTTTTCACAAGATAAAATCAATATAAAACATTTTATTCCATCCTCTGAAATTTCTTTTTCTTCAGACAATCCTAGTAATGTTTATGTAAAGGGAGATGCAAACTATTTTTTAATCAATGAGACAGATAGTAGTAAAATTGGAATCATTTATATTCATAATCCTGAAAAATCTACCTATATTAGTTTAAAGGAAAATCTATACTTTTCTATCTATAAGCAACGGTCTACGTTTCCAAATCAGATAGTGGATTCTTTTGGTATTGCAATTACTGAAGATAATACAGTATATAAGGTATACGCCATCTCTAATTTTAATGGTAATTTTAAGAAGATGACTTTTTCAGCTTTTTTATTTAAAAACTGTGAGAGTACTGAGACAATTATCGTCGATTAAGCAAAAAAGATGTTAGTACAAACTACTAACATCTTTTATTATATATTATATCCCTTTAATATATATTGCTCTTGCAACCTTCTTAAGGATTGATATATGATCTTTGCCCTAATTTCTCCTATTCCTTCAACATCATCTAACTCATCTATAGTAGCATTACATACTCCTTGCAATGAGCCAAATGCATCAACAATTTTCTCAATTACATATGCTGGCATTTTAGGCACTTTACTAAGTACTCTATAACCTCTAGCAGAAACGTTAAGATCCAGAACTTCCGGAGTTATCTCATACCCTAAAAGTTTTACTATTTTTTCTGCAACAATCAGATCTTTTCGCTCCAATTTTCGAATTTCTTTTAATATACTATCAGCACTTTTTTCTTTCACTTTAGAAGACATATAATCTTGTATGATCTTTCTTTCTTCTGACTCTACATTGGCAATCAATTCTTCCAGTTGAATATTGACAAGTCTTCCTTCATTTCCAAGTTCAATGACATTTCTTCTTACTTCTGTTTCCATTCTCATAATCATTTCACTACGGTAAATAGAGTTTGCAACTGTTTCTAAAGAAACAATATCATCAAACTCATGTTCACTTAAAATATTGAGTGTATGATCAAATACAGATTTATATTTTTCAAGTGCCTCTAATGTTTGATTTGCCCTCATGATAACTGCTGAGGTCTCATTGATCACATATCTAAAATCTCCTTTAAATATTGTTATAATTCCTCTTCTTTGTGATATACAGATCACAAGCTCTTTTGTTTGTCTAGAAACACGTTCTGCTGTTCGATGTCTTGTTCCAGTCTCTAGTGTCTTAATGGTATGATCAGGAACCAATTGAACATTTGCCATCAGTATATTTTTTAAATCTTTGCTAACTATAATTGCACCATCCATTTTGGCTAGTTCATATATAATGGCAGGTGTAAATTCTTGTTCTAACTTAAATCCACCATCTACTAATTCTTCTACATCTTCCATATTGGCTACCACAATCAAAGCACCAGTTTTAGCTTTTACAATATTATCTAGACCCTCTCTTAAAGCAGTTCCTGGAGCAAGCATTTTTAGTATTTCTAATATATCTTTTTGTTGCATCTTAACACCTACTTTCTTTCATTATATAATGAATTGCTTGATCAATCGTTGCTATTCCAATTAATTCTACTTTCTGATCAAGTGTTTCCTTTTTCAAATTATCGATCTGTTTTTGATTACCAAATATTTTATTATATCCCATTTTTGTAATTTCTTTTACCCTTTTTTCAAAATTGTTGACACTTCTTACCTCTCCAGTAAGTCCAACTTCTCCAATAAAAACAGTTTTAGAATCTATTTCCATATTTTTATAACTCGAAATAATGGACATTGCGATAGCAAGATCTACTGCAGGCTCGTCAATTCTAATTCCTCCGATTACATTGACATATACATCCTGTGTTCCAAGATTAATATTGCATCTCTTCTCTAAAACTGCAAGTATCATACTGAGTCTATTTAGATCAATTCCATTTGCAACACGTCTTGGCATATTATAATATGAACGTGAAGTTAAAGCCTGCACCTCTAAGAGAATTGTTGAAGTTCCTTCAACTGTTGCAACAATAGCTGTTCCAGGAAGTGGACTTATATTATCAGATAAAAATACTTCAGCCATATTGGATACTTCAACCATTCCGACATCTTGCATATCAAAGATACCAATTTCATTGGTCGAACCAAATCTATTTTTAACTCCTCTAACAATTCTGTGAGAAAAGAATCTCTCTCCTTCTATATAAAGTACTGTATCAACCATATGCTCTAAAATTCTCGGCCCAGCAATGACTCCATCCTTTGTTACATGCCCAATTACGATGACTGTAATTCCACACCTTTTTGCCAAATACATAAGTCTTGCTGTGACTTCTTTTACTTGCGATACACTACCTGGAACAGAGGAGATCTCTTCATCATACATCGTCTGAATTGAATCAATAATGCAAAACTTTGGTGAAGTGGCTTCTATCTTTTCTTCAATTTGTGAAATGTTTGTTTCACTTAAAAATAAAATGTCGTCAGATTTTATGTTTAGCCTATCGGCCCTTATCTTTACTTGTACTTCAGATTCCTCTCCCGATACATATAACACTTTGCCATGTTTTGAGAGATTGCCACATACTTGCATAATGAGTGTCGATTTACCAATTCCTGGCTCTCCTCCAATCAGAGTAAGGGACCCCTCTACAAGGCCTGAACCAAGCACCCTATCTAGCTCATCATATCCAGTACTTAGCCTTATCGTTTTTTGTACTACAATATCATTTAACTTTTTAACTTCTGATCTATTATCAAAAGCACTAGAAAATCCCCTTGTAGTACCTGATTTGCTAGATGACTTTTTATTTATCTTTTCTTCTACAAAGCTATTCCAGCTATTACATCCTGGACATTTTCCAAGCCATTTAGCACTTTCATAACCACATTCTTTACAAAAAAACACAGTATTTGATGCCACTACCTCTCACCAACTTTACTATTTTCAATTTTTTCTCTAATATAATGATATAATTTACTATCTTTTGTATAATCACGTTCAAAACTTTCATTGATAACATGATACTCTTCTAGTTTTTTACACTCCTCTAGCTTATCACCATATACACAAATAGATATTCCACCATTTTCTTTCACAAACTTCATAGATTCAAAATCAGTAAGTCCATCTCCTATATATATCATATTGTTACAATTATATTTTAACAAACCTCTTTTCTTATTAATCTCAAATATCTTATGAACTTTATCTTTTGATTCAATGACCTCACTTGGCCATTTAGCAATGCCTTCTTCATAATAATAAGATGAGCCATATATATGACTTAAATATTTTGCTACCCTAGTTTTATCTATATATTCTTTTATACCAGAAGTAATGACAAAATGTTCTAATGATACATCTACTAAATTGGCATCCTCATTAATATTTTCAAAATAGTTTTCCACTCCCTTTGAATATTTGATACGATCAGCACCAAAACACAAATTATCTTTTGTAAGTTTTACGTCATGATCTGCTAAAGCTTTAATTAATCCATACATAAATGTATTTACCATACCATTGATTTCATTCGATAAATAATCATATTTTTGGATAATCGCCAATGTATCGGAATTAATTTGATTTAAAATATCATATCTAGGATAGAACACATCCGTTAATGTTCCATCAAAATCATATACAATTGCAAAACGATTTTTCATTATTTCTACCTCTTTTTTGCTAAATTATATTTCAAAACAAGCACTTACATTATACTATATATTATACATTTGTTCAAGGTTAAAATAGAAAAAACTAGCCTAAGCTAGTTTTATTAAGTTACAAATGTTCCTTTATTTCTGGAAATAAATCATATAGGTTATATCCCAATAATTCATCAAAATATGCCTTTAATTTATATGTTTCTTTCACATGATACTGTGTATTTTCATAAGCCCCTCTTCGCTTAATAATATCAATTAGTCTTTTGTCAATAGTATTAACATTTCTTGTACACATTAGATCACATAAATTAATGATCTTTTCATATATTGTATATTCATGATTTTTTATAAACTCCGTTCTAAATGGAATATTTCTTGGGATCCCGCCTGCCGTACACATACAATCATTGTTAAGATAAGAATGAGTTAAACAAATATTACATATTTCATCATCATATCCTAATTCTTTTAGGTAATAGTACCCATTCATAACATGGTTTTGAAAATTTCCTACTAATTTTCCAATATCATGAAGATACCCCAATGTTTTGGCTTTTGATACATCAAGATTTAAGGCTTCTGCAATTTTTCCTGCACTATTTCCAACACAAATAGAATGGTATATCCAGTTATCATTCTCTGCTTTTCCTTTTGCTTCTTCTAACATTTGTAAAGCTTGTTTACATGTTAAATTCAAAATATATCACTCCTTTATAACCCTTTTTCATTTCCTAATTTTTTAAATAAATCTTGATAGATGCTATTTGCATTCAAATTAATTGCAAAATCTATTTTATGGTTATTTTTTTCAAATTCATAAGATAAATCATTTTTAATTTTAGGAGCATTCATTGTTTTTATTTCAAACCAATATGGATTGATTAAGTAAGCGATAGCACTAATATCCCAAATGACTCTTCTTTCAGTAATGCCATGCTTTCCATCGTTATAAAATCTATCACATAAATATTTGTTTAATGGTTTCGTAAGATCAAAATAATGCTCAAGTTCATAAATAGAAGTAACTAAATTGGATGCAACACCATTACATGGTATCACTGTCATATTTACTCCACTTTGGAATACATATTGAACTGCTTCAACGTCTTGTTTAAAATTATATTCTCTATTATCAGAATGCATAATACTATGACCACCAAGCCAAACTATCTTCATTTTTTCTTTTAGTTCTGGATGTAATTTTAATAACACTGCAACGTTAGTAATCGCACCAATGGCAACAATATATGTAGTATCATTTTGAATAATAATTTCTACCATTTTTTTAATAGCATCGTTTTCCTTTAAATATCCATTTTGAAAATAATCAGTCGCTCCTTTAAATATCCTATTGTTACTATCTTCTTTCAAAAAACCAAATATATTTTGACAAACCTGATAACTTAGATCAGTTCCTTTGGAAACTTCCACATCATTTTCATGACTATAAGGTGCAATAGTAACCGCATCTAAAATAATTCTATCCTTTGATTTCAATAGATACGAAAGTGCAAATTGATCATCTGCCTCATTGTTAGTATCTGTGTCTAATATAACATGATATTTGGGTAGCTTACGAAAAGAAAGATTGCAGACCTCATTATAGATATCTCTCCATCCCATCACAAATTTTAAATCTTTACTTGGCGTATGATTGTATTTTGTCTTTACTAAATAACAATTTACTCCCGCATCTCTCATCTTTATGCAATTACTAACGACATCATCAAACATAATATCAATGTTATTTTCTATACACGCATTACTTTTATCAGTAGTTTTTGTTAAAACTAATTTTGTATAGTTGATATCATTTTTCTTTAGCCAATTTACTGTAGTCTCAAATGAATTACAATAATGTGGATATACCCTATTGGAAATTAAATAAATTTCATGTCCATGATTTAACATTTTATCCATATAGTATTTTGCACCTTCTCTTGGCTCCATCGTTTTTGCAATTCTTTCCATATTGTTACAAAAAAATTCGTGAACTTCTTCTTTCGACCAATCAAACATTCCCTTTACAATATGCTCAGCATGATCATTAACAATTCCGCTATTTCTCTTATTCTTATCTTCTTTTAAGAATTCCTCTAGGATCGCTTTATCAAAGTTACTAACCACATTATCGATATCTAGTCCTATTCTCATATTTTATCACCACAAATTTATTATATCACAAAAATAATTTTTTTCAGTATCTATTAAGAAATGTATCAAAAAAAATAAGGTATCTATATAAAATAGATACCCTTCCAGATAAAAAATTTGTTTGCCGTTTGCCTTGGCATATTCATTTTAGATGTTATACTCTCCCAATCTTTCATTTATTGTTTTGAATTTGTTTTAATTTATTATATAATATATTGACCGATTTTATAGCTAAAAAATGATTTATATCATTTTCTCCTTTTCTTCTTTTGCAAAAACTTTCTAATTCTGCTATAGCAATATTAACATTTTCTTTATTAACTTGTTCCTCACAGACTTTTAGGGCAGTACTAATATATCCGCATATAGCACATGCAGTCATAGCTTGAAAATATGATTCTTCTACAAGATTTGAATTGAAATATAACTCTGTTGCGAAATCATCATCAATTTTCTTCGGATTTGAAAGAATCATTTTTTCTGCTATATAGATTCCATTTTTGCTTATAGTTTTATATATCTTACAATCTTCTGGAATTTTAACTTCACACAATGTATCTCCTCTAATTAACCATCTAAAAATATATTCATACGTCGAAATGCAAAATCCTCCCATTTCTGATTGAACTGTTGCATTAAAATTAATCTTTTTATCCGATACAACTATTTCATTCATTGGAAATCTTCTACCATCACTATATTCTTTAATAGTATGAATAACTCTGTAATATTTGTTATTCTTATCAGCTTCACATTCAAAAAATTTTCCTAACATATATATTCTCCCATACAACTTACCATAGTTATCAAAGTTACTATATTAATAAGTTGCATCTTTTACAATAATAATTAATTAATTTTGAAATCTTGTTTAACATTACTTCTATAAACTAATCATCTTCTCTATAATATCTATCTCTTCTTTTTACTCCAACTATTGAGGATTTATTACTCTTGAAATTAAAAAATTGAGTTCCCATCTATATGGTGCCGATAACATAATTATCTACAACTTTTTCAGTTCTCATAACGATTGATACAAATATCAATCAATTCATTGCCTTTACTTTAACATAGAATCTATAAACTTTCAAGTATTTTTGAATAAATATTTTTATTCGTTGAAAAGGCTATAAATTTATGATACTATTTATATACACAAATAGTAGTAATATATATCAAAAATATAACTAGACAAGTATGTCTAATTCAAAAATACAGTATTTTCTCACTTTGTGTCGTCCAAATCAGAGAACTTTTAGTATAAAATATCAATGAAAGGAGGTATAGCACGTGGATCAAAAAAAGATAGGTCTATTTTTAAAGGATCTACGCAAAGAAAAAAATATAACTCAGGAAATGTTAGCTGAAAAGTTGAATATTTCCAACAGAACAGTATCTAGATGGGAAACAGGAAATAATATGCCAGATATCAGTTTACTAGTTGAACTATCTGAGTTATATCACGTTAGTATTCCTGAGATTGTTGATGGAGAAAGGAAAAGTGAAGAAATGAATCAAGAAACAAGAGATACTGCAATAAAAATGGCCGAATATAGTAAAAATGATGTGAAGATAGAGAAAAAGAAAGTAATAAGTTTCCTTCTTATGACTTTTGGTGCATTTTTCATTATTTCTGCATTTGCAATATTTCCAAATGATAGTAGTTGGGGAAGTATTTATTCCATTATTGGTGGAATCATTTTGATTATTGGACTATATTTTAAAATGAAATCTGTTGTGTTGAAGAAAAGTTTTCGTATTTTAAGTGTTGTTGCATGTATATTAATATTATTCGGAATCTTTAGCATTTCAGATTATATAGCAGTTTCACAATATCATCAAGTACCTAGATTTAGTTATGAAAAAATATATAGCGAAGACCAAGTTGAACATAAAACTTTGTTTTATACAGTCGTTCAAAAAAATCCAGGTACTGAAAAGGAACGCATAGAAATTGTAAAATAGGTTTATAATGAATTAGAAGAGTTTTACAAATTGCATTTAAGCGAATGATTTTGAGTCATTCGCTTTAAAAATTTTACACATAAATTAATATGCTAAAAACAAATTCTTCAGTTCGATCTTTTATTGAGTTCATAGTCACACCCAAGTAAATATAATCATATAATAATCTTCCTCTAAATAATATTTAATACCTGTCTTTTTGTCTATTTTAGTTTTTGATAATTCATTATTTGTAACTTTTTCCTCCTTTTAAAATCTGGTATTATTATTTTTCTTTTATTCTTGGTTTGTTTTCATCTAGAATTATTACTTTTTTATAAATGTTATTAGTAATTTTTAACACCATCCTTTCTTGAATGATATTTTTGAACAATAAAAAAAGATCATCCATTTCTGAATGATATTTATATCAATTCTATTAGTTCGAATAAACACGTCATTGGTGCGTGAGTAAACCACGTTTGGAAATTCGCATTAAGGTTAATTCCTAAGTCAATTATAACATCATTTATATAGTTTTGCACCTAATAATCTAATCTTTGAGAGAAATTGTAATTTGTTTTTTATGGTACATTCACTTTATACCAATTGCCTTTAATATGATCAATGTTCCACCTTTTATCAAAAGATGGCTTATTAGCATTTCTAGTATATACTATCATAAAATATCCAGAGTCATCTCCATACACAATTTCATCTTTTCCTATTAAAACTGAATCCTGATTTTTATAATAATCCTTTATTTCATAAATAGCGTTTTTTTCTTCTTCTGATAAATCCATTTTATTTTCAAGGTTTGAAAAATACAAAAGAATGGAAAAATTTTCATTGCACTCTATGTCACAATTATTATTGTAATATTCTATGAATATTGTATTTGCTATCTCATAACTAGATTCTATTTTATTCCATTTATTTATTAAACCAATTTTATAACTAATAATGTTATAAAAAATAGAGATAAAATAGTAATTATAATAAAAATTAATGGTAATAACAGATGTTTTTTCAATTTTAATCACCTCTGTAAATTGTAATTTAATAATTACTTATTCAAATAGTATTTTCCTTTTTTAAAAGTTAAAGTTTTGTCTTGAACCATCATTAACAAGTAGGGATTTTTTGCTATTTCTTTTGGTAATTCTTTTGTTTTAATCCCATTTTCCAAATTTGTAATGTTATTATCTTTAAAATATTTAATGATATCTTCTTTTGAGGAAGATGTATCATTTTTATACTTATTTTTTATCAAAATCATATATATGATTCCTACTATACAAATTATTGGTAATACGAATCTTAATATTTCATACATTTATATCACACTCCTAAATTGTAATTTAGCAATTACTTATATATAATCTAACAACTTGATATTCATAATGATCATCAGTTTCTAAAAGCCCTACTGAAATACCTTTTCCATTATTAGCAGACTTTTTAGAAGAAGATTTTTCTTTTGCTTCTTTTATTAAATTTTCAATCTCCGAATCAGTAATTTCTTCATTGTTTGCTTTAATTAAAAGTTTTACATATTTTAGAGCCATATCTTCATTATAATTATCTTTTTTTAAATACAGAGCACTCATATCAAGAATATCATTTTCTTTATTTCCTGAAAATTCTACTGGTTTTAAATAATATGAAATATTATCAGTTAAAGCAAACCAATATAAATCATTTTCTATAACCATATAATCATCACTCGCTGGAGTATTTAATCCTCCATCCATTATTTTTGCATTAAATTTTGCTAGTATAGTATTTACAGTTTCCTTTTCACCCCATCCATATTTTTCTTGTGTTTCTTGTAAATGTTTTTCTGCATTTTTCACTTCATCTTTTCCACATCCAATAATTCCTAAAACCATAATCCCACATAATAAAATAGTTAATATTGTTTTTTTTCATTTCTTATTCCTCCATCTCAACAAATTACTATTTGATTTCATATATTGCAATTAAATTTTTTTCATTTTCATAATTTTCTTCTACATATAAATTTTTATTATAATCTATACTATTTTTATTTAAACATAAATCAAGAAAACATAAAAATATGCCAATATCAATTTGATTATAAAAAATAACCTTATCTTTAGGCATCATTCCTCTTTTGCCTTCTTTTCTGTATCTATAAACTTTTAATTCTTTTGCAGATGACTCTACTATCCACGGTTGAGTATTACAAGCACTTGGAGCAAAACGGACAATATTTGCAATGTCTAAATCATTATCTCCGTTCCAAATTTCTTGTAATTTTTTTCTTTTACTCTTATACATATCTTTTCTAAACTTATCAGCAGAATCCACTTTTGCTATTGCTATCATAATAATAAAATCTAGCCCATCCATTTGCATTTCATCTACTTTACCAATACCAAACCATAAAGTACCAATGTTTTTAGAAACTAAATACAAATCCAGTTGTTCTCCTAAATAGCCTATATTTTGTAAATAATTATCCTTTTTCTCTGAATAAAACAAAATACAATATTCTTGACCTCGTTTACAAGTAGTACCTTCTTTAACTATTTTTATTTTTACCTTTATATCATCTACTAATGGTGTTAATTTCGTAAACTCATTTTCTATGTCTTTTATTTCTTCATCAGTAATATGCTCGTTCCCTATATTTCTAAATAAGTGAAAAGACTTTCTTTTAAAAATCATATCATATAATTTATTATCCATTAATTCACCTCTACAAATTACTATTTGTACAACAGATTAACAAAAAATAATATTAATCCATTTGTACTCAAATATAGTCGTATAAATACAACTATATTATAATACTTTTTAGATTCTTTTTAAAGTTATTATGTACCTTTTTCTTTGTAAAATTTAAACGTCTTTTTAACTTTTAATGTACCAAAATCCGAGCGACTTTTTAGCAGGATAATCTTGGCTGACAAACAACTACCCAGTGGGTAGTTTAGCCCGATTTCAAAGGAATTTGAGAAAAATGATATGTCTGACATTTATCTTTTTGTATGACTTATGTATGACAGAAAATAGATAAATAATAAAGGAAAACGAGTTATTGTATGACATTTGTTATAACATTTTAACCATTTTTATACCTGAAAAATGCCCAACTTGTACCAAAATCCAAGATTTTTCAATTACTTATAAATTTAATATTGGTACAAAAATATGTACCTTAAATATTAACATTAATTATATTTATTGGATTAACAGGAATTTCTATTAACCCATAACTAGTAATTTTAAATTTATCCATAATCGGAATTAGCTTAAATGGTTCATTGAAATAATTACCTTTGTTATATTTAAGTATAAATTGATTGTTGTTTAGTTGCTCTCTTTTTAATTCTTGATAATCAATAGGAAAATTTAATTGTAATTTTTTAATATACTTCTCAATCTCTAATTTTTCTTTTATAATTTGCATAACTAATCACTCCTTCCAAAACAAACAAAAAAGATTAACCGAAATTAACCTTTATGTATTGAAAGTCGAATTAGTTCGACTAATTTCCCTATGGTGGAGCTGGTGAGAATTGAACTCACGTCCGAAAATCCCTTTCTATCAACTTCTCCGAGTGCAGTAAATTTTAAAGTAATATCAAACCCATCAAAAATTTACAAAAATAAGATTTCATATGATTGACAAATACCCATTAATCTACAATCATCAATTAACTTTGTTAGCTAGATTGATTGAGACCTTTCATTATCCTCTAGCAAAACAATGAAAGACCTAGCTGAACTTAGGCAGCTAATGCAAATCTATTATTATCTGCGTTTAATTTTAATTTCTCGTTTTTATAGTGGCCAACGAGAATCCACTACTCGCTATTGGTAGAATTAAGATAGCCGTCGAAACCTTACAGCCCCATATATTAATTATTATACCATATATTGATAAAAAAGAAAAGGATTCTATTTATGATTCTTAGATATCTTTAAATATATCATATAATTTATGAATAGGAAGTCCAACAACCGTAAAATAATTTCCATCTATTTTGTCAACAAATACACCAAATTCTCCCTGAATTGCATAAGCCCCTGCCTTATCATATGCTTTTCCTGTATCTACCCATTTTATAATCTCTTCTTCACTCATGTCTTTTATATGAACCTTTGTAATATCATAATCAATATACTCTCTATATTTTCCATCTTTTAATACCAATACTGCAAGACTTGTTATCACTTCATGTTCTGCATTTTTTAATTCTTTTATCATAAAAATTGCCTCATCTCTATCTTGTGGTTTGCCAAATATTTTATCCTTCTTTACAACCATTGTATCAGAGCCAATTACAATTCTCTCACCCTTTTTTGTATCATCAAATACTTTTTTTGCTTTCATATATGCAAGTCTTTTGGATTGCTCTATAATTGTAAGTCCTGGAGCAAAAGTTTCATCAACATCACTTACCAATACCTCATATTTTTTGGTAATCAATTCTAGTAATTCTTTCCTTCTTGGCGACTTTGATGCAAGTATCACTCTCATTTTTTTCCCTCCTTATACCATATAAATTATACATGGATTTATGATTGATTGCAACAAAAATAGTACAAGAAAAAATTTTCTTGTACTATTCATTCTTCTAAAAGGTTTGGCATACCATACACCTTTGCCAATCGATCATAATATGCTAAATATTCTTCTCCAAATAGACTATATAAGTATAAGCACCACTCTTTGTTATAGATATGATCAAAATTAAAATCTGTCAGATTGATACTTCTCATTCTTTTTTTAGCACCTTTAGATGCGATATAATTGAGTATTCTCCAATTTTTTCCGTAAATAGTCATTACTTCTACATCATTTTGACATGGTGTGTGCTCCATCAGATATGCCTTTACATCTTTATTTGTTAACCGTTCTGTAAACATTCTTCTATCCTCCTAATTATATTTAGAACCCAAATACTCATACAGAAATCATATCATATTATATGATTTTGTCAATAGAAAAATGTCCTAAGAAGCCTTGTTATTTTACTCATGAAATACTTCTTTATGAAATTTTAAAGCCTTCTCATCATAATAGTCCATATAGATTTTTCCAAAAATCCCATACAAAAACCTCATCCAATCTGCATCTACCTCATACTCAAACCTAAAATCAGTAAGGGCGATAATTTCTGATTTCTTTCTTGTACCTCTATCCACATAGTTATCTACATAATACAAAAAACCATGTAGATATTCTACTTTTACATCTTCCCCACAGTTTTTATACGTTATTAAAAATTCCCGTACCTGTTCCTCTGTTAATCGTTCCACAAACATAACTTTCCTCCTATTCAATATGATTTACTTCTTGGTTCGCCTTTTAGTGAAGCACTATGATCTTCTATCGCTTGACTATAGTAAGCATTTGCTCCTCATTAAAGAACATTCTTAAAGTTAAGGATCAACATACTCATCACATTCTGATAAAAATCGAAAAGAATGATTTAACACATACAAAATATGCTCTTTGTCATGTGCCTTGTCATTTAATGAATAAACTGGTAATACATTCTTTTCCAAATACGCCTTTAATTCTTCATTGACTCTTTTTCATTCATTCCCTCCTAAATTATTCATCTGGTAAATAAATATAACAATTATATACTATCATAAATTTGTCATTTTTCAAGTAAAAAACAAAAAATAGCACGGTAATCCGTACTATTTTATTTCATACAATCTTCTATAGAAAATTATTCCATAACTGCTACTGCACCAGCTGCTTTTAAAGCTTCAACTAGTTTTTCAGCATCTTCTTTTGGCATAGCTTCTTTTACAGTCTTAGGAGCTGCATCTACTAAATCTTTAGCATCTTTAAGACCTAAACCAGTAGCTTCTCTAACTGCTTTAATAACAGCAATTTTAGTTGCTCCAGCATCTTTTAATACAACATTAAATTCAGTTTTTTCCTCAGCTGCAGGTGCTCCTGCTACTGGACCAGCTGCTACAACAGCTGCTGCTGCACTTACTCCAAACTCTTCTTCTATAGCTTTCACTAAGTCAGCAAGTTCAATTACAGATAAAGTTTTTACTTCTTCAATTATTTTTTCTATTTTTTCCATTTTAATTTCCTCCTTAAATATATTAAAATAATTTTTATCAATTTTTATTTTTCTCTATGCATTTTCCTCTTGTTTTTCTTTTACTTGATTTAATACAACTGCAAGGTTTCTAATATTTCCAAGTAATGCAGATGCAAGCATAGCATATAGTGTTTCCTTTGTTGGTAGATTTGCAAGTTTTTTCACTTCTGCTTCTTCTACTAATTTACCATCCATAACACCTAATTTTATTTTATAGAAATCATGATCCTTAGCGTAATCATTGATTACTTTTGCAGGTGCAACATAATCCTCGTAACCTATCACTACTGCTGTAGGTCCTTCTAAATTATCTAAGCCTTCAATTCCAGCTTCTTTTGCAGCATAAGCAATGGTAGAATTTTTAACAACTAAATAATCATTTCCTTCTTCCCTTAAAGTTCTACGTAACTTTGTATCATCTTCAACATTAATACCTCTGTATTCTGTTAAGACAATCATTTTTGCTTTTTTAAATTTTTCAGAAAGTTCAGCTACTTTTTCTTTCTTTTGATTTAATATTTTTTCACTTGGCACTTTTCATGACACCTCCTTAAATTCAAAAAAAGTTTTTGCCAGACACTACCAAGATTATAGTATCTAACAAAAACTTAAACCGTTCCTGTTATATCAATAACCTCGGTAGGAATTATGGAATTTTCTCCACCTACTGTCTTGGGTTTATTTTGATTCCAGCGCCCATTGTTGTTGATATGGCGATAGATTTTAAATATGTTCCTTTTGCAGCTGCAGGTTTTGCTCTAACTATAGCATCAAGTAATGTTGTATAGTTTTCAATTAACTTTTCAGCTCCAAAAGATACTTTACCGATTGGACAATGTATAATGTTATTTTTGTCTAATCTATATTCAATCTTACCAGCTTTAATTTCAGTAACTGCTTTTGCTACATCCATTGTAACTGTTCCAGATTTTGGATTTGGCATAAGTCCCTTAGGTCCTAATAATTTAGCTATTCTTCCAAGAGATGCCATCATATCTGGTGTTGCAACAACAACATCAAATCCAAACCAGTTTTCGCTTTGAATTTTTTGAATCATGTCATCATCACCAACAAAATCTGCACCAGCCGCTTTTGCTGCTTCAGCCTTATCACCTTTAGCTAAAACTAAAACTTTTTTAGATTTACCTGTACCATTTGGAAGTACGATAACACCTCTAACTTGTTGATCAGCTTGTTTTGAATCAACACCTAATTTAACATGCATTTCCACTGTTTCATCAAATTTAGCTTTTGGCATTTTTAAAGCAATATCCATTGCTTCTGCTAAATCATAAAGTTTTCCTGCTTCAACTAACTTTGCTGCTTCGCTCATTCTTTTGCTCATTTCTTTTTCCCTCCTTTGGTTTTAGCGAACATTAAAATGTTCTCCCATAATTAGTCTATAACTTCAATCCCCATTGATCTAGCTGTACCTTTTATAATAGATACTGCTGATTCTAATGATGATGCGTTAAGGTCTCTCATTTTTATTTTTGCTATTTCTTCTACTTGCGCACGTGTTACTTTACCAACTTTTTCTTTATGTGGTTTACCAGAAGCTTTTTCAATTTTTGCTGCTTGTTTTAGTAATACTGCTGCAGGCGGAGTTTTTAATACATATTCAAAAGATTTATCAGCATATACTGTAAGTACAACTGGGAATATCATTCCATTGTCCTTAGCAGTTTTTTCGTTGAAATCCTTACAAAATTGCATTATATTGATTCCAGTTGGTCCAAGTGCAGGTCCTACTGGTGGTGCTGGGTTAGCTTTACCAGCTTGGATTTGTAGTTTAACTACATGTGTTATTTTCTTTTCAGCCATCATTTTCACCCCCTTAAGCATTTAGGATTTTTATATATAAATATATTATGTAATATATTTAAATCTATTTTATATTTTTTGTATTTGATTAAACTCTAAATCAACTGTTGTTTCTCTACCAAACATTGATACTTTGACTTTAACTCTTTTTCTATCTTTAAATATTTCCTCGATAACAGCTGGATAATTATAGAATGGTTCTGTTGTAATTCTAACACTATCTCCAACTTCAAAATCAAGATTAATTATGTCTTCAATTCCAAGAGTCTGCATTTCTTTTTCTGTAAGTGGTAATGGCTTATCACCAACACCTACAAAGTTAAAAACACCTTTTATGTTTTTAACGACATACCAAGTTTCATCACTCATAATCATTTTTACGAGTACATATCCTGGAAAAACTTTCTTAATTGATGTTTTTTGTTTTCCATCTTTTATTTCTATTTCTTCTTCCATAGGTATTATTACTTCTTGTATTTTGTCTTGAATGCCCCTATTTTCTACGATTTTTTCTAAAGTTGCTTTTACTTTATTTTCGTATCCAGAATAAGTATATACAACATACCAATGTGATAATTCTGTTTTGTTTTCTTCATTATCCACAATTATCAGCTCCTTCTTAAACTCTATGATTGATATAATGTTATCCTATTTTACTTTCAATAAGATCCCATAGTTTACCGTCTAATAGTTGTATTATCATATCGAAGCCAAATACTATTACAGCAAAAGCTAGTATCAATACTACTACTAACACTGTATTATTTATCAATTGTTTTCTTGTTGGCCATACCACTTTTTTTAACTCGGCTCTTACGCCTTTTAAAAAACCTTTTGCCATAACATTCACTCCTTAATAACTATTTTGTTTCTTTGTGAACTGTATGTTTTCCACAGAATTTACAAAACTTTCTCTTTTCTATTCTATCTGGATTATTCCTTTTATTTTTTTCTGTTTCATAATTTCTTTGTTTGCATTCTGTACATGCCATTGTTATATTTTCTCTCATAAAAAAACACCTCCACGCTCTCTCAATCATGTATGCTAAATCATTTTACCACAAAAAAGCATTTAAGTCAACAAAATCTACAGTATTTTATGAAATTTGTCCATATAGCACGACTTTATTTTGTTTTAAAAATCATTATTTTCACAAGATTACATCATTTTTCCTCGCATATTATAAAATAAATGTTGTTGAATAATTCCTGCATCCTTACCAAAATTTTTAGATGCATAATCTAAAATATCTTTCTTCTTTACTTTTCCATCATTCATTTTAAAATATAAGATAGACATTACTCTTTCTACCCAAACATCAATTGGAAATACCTCTCTTCTGCCACATGAGAAAAGTAAAATACAGTCAGCAACTTTTGGACCTACACCTTTTAAAGTAAGCAGTTTCTTTCTTAATTCGAAAGTAGATAGCTCCTTAGCATCTTTTTCATTGATTTTACCATTTAAAAAATCATGTACTGTTTGAAAAATATAAGAATCTCGAAAGCCTACTCCACATTCTCTATATTCTGCTATTGTAACATTTTTTAGTTCTTCGGCTTTTGGAAATAAATAATATTCCTTTCCCTCAAATACCATTTTCTCTCCATATCTTTTAGAAATCTCTTTTACTGACTTAGATATTCTAGGTATGTTATTATTGGCTGAAATAATATAAGATATTAATGTTTCAAAGAAGCCCTGATTTAAAAGTCTTAACCCACTAGTATTGTTTAATGCACTAGATATATTTTCATCAATACTTGAAATTCTTTTTTCTATTGCAGCATAATCCTCATCTAAATCAAAATAATCCATGATAACATCTTTTAAATTCTTTTCTTTATTACTAATAATATATAAAGTATTGCCTTCTTGTCTTATTTTAATCGCTCTATCTTTGATAACACCAATATATTCACATTTATTTTCATCAATACATTCCCACCTAAAGCATTGACCACATTCAAGAGTATTCTTCAAATTAAAGCATTCTACCTTAATACATAGTTCCCTCACTCTCATCACCAACCTTATTTTACAATATCTACTATTTTAAAGCAAGAAAATAAACGGAATAAATAATAAATCATTGTACACAAAAGAAAGTAACACAGTTTTTGTCTCCTGTGTTACTTTCTATATTTAATCCACTAATATAGGTAATACGTCTTTTTCTTTTACACGATTTAATATATGATAACTATTTAAAAATGCCTCTTTTTCATTCTTATTAAATGATATAGGAATGATTTTTTCTATTCCATTTTTTCCTACAATAACAGGTACACTCATACAAATATCACTCACTCCGTATTCATTTTCTAAATAAATGGATATAGGCAATTCAGCTCTTTCATCTAAAAAGATAGATTTTAAAATTCTATTAATTGTCATTCCAATAGCAAAACTTGTGTTTCCCTTTCTATTTGCAACCTCATTACCAGCCTCTTGTGCCTCTTTAAATAGTTTTTCTATTTCCATCCATTTTCCCTCATTATTTGATAATACTTCAAGTATCGTTCTACTACCGACAAAAGTATGTGATAAAACGGGAAAAGAAGAATTACCATGTTCACCTAATACAGGACACAAAATATTACTTGCCAAAACATTAAAATATTCTCCAAGTAAACACTGAAATCTCACTGTATCTAAAAGTGTCCCTGTCCCTATCACCTTACTACTAGGAAAGTTTGATACCTTTTTAATAACATAACACATTAAGTCAACAGGATTAGTAGCTACTATAAAGATCCCTTTAAATCCTGAGTTAACTACATTTTCAGTTATTTCCTTTACAATTTTAGTATTTGCCTTTGCAAATTCTAATCTATCTTCGATATGACTTACATTACTTGCACCTGCTGTGATAACAACAACATCTGCATCTTTACAATCAGAGTAATCTCCATAGTTTATACCAATACTACTATTTATAAAAGAAATACCATGGGAAAGATCCATTACTTCTCCAATTGTTTTTTTCTCATTTAGATCAATCAGTACAATCTCATTAATTCCAATACTATTCTGATTAATCAAAGAATAGGCAAGACTAGTTCCAACAAATCCTGCTCCAACAATTACAACTTTTCTGTTTTTCATATTATAACCTCTTTATCTACATAATATATATTATATACTAAATAGAAAAAAAGTACCATCATAAAAGTACTTTTTTATCATTTTACTATTGAAATTTCGTAATATCTTCAATTCTAGCTGCAAAATATGGCACATCTTTTCCTTTTTCTCTGATAAAGATAGCAAAAGTATCATCCACATAAAAATATCTTGGTTCCATTTCAACCGGTTTCAGTGATGTTGTCTCCATCATGTCAATGCCAGCTTCACTTTTTATTTTTCCACCCACTTCATCTAATGAAAATTCAATGAATTGTATTGCTTTTGCAATACTTCCAACACCATTTTCTGTTTCAAATACTTTTTCTTCTAACTCATTAAATTCTCTTTTTATCTTAAATGTTAAACAAGGAGCTTTAAATTCATCCTTTTCATCAAAACTAGTATCTCCATGATAACTCTCGGACTTAAGTATCATGTTATGATATATTTCATTGAAATGGTCTCCTTTAGGATTTTTACAAAAAATCACTTCATCGTTTTCTTTCGTGTTAACTATAACTGCAAAATCATCTACTGAATGATAATATAAAACCTCTATTTGATTATCTAGTTTACTATCTGAATTTCTATCTATACCAAAATACTCTATATCTTCATAACTATCTCCAAATTTCCCATTTTCTAGCTTATCAAATTTTTGTAAAAAATGAAATTCTCTATAAAGCATACTATAAAAGAAATATCTATCTACACTAGAATTATTAGGATCATTTAATTCGCTTTCTGACCAATCAAAATCATCAAGTATTTCACTTTTTTGATGGAATTTTTTCATAATACCATCTTCTATCTGTTTTTTTAATTCCAGTGTCTTTAACCCATACATTTTAAAATAATATTCATCTGAGATCATATCTTCTGTAAACTCTTCTTTATTTAGATTTTCCGCCATTTTTTCTTGCGGCGAAAATATGATATCTTGCTTTACTACTTCATTTTTCATATCATTCCAAACAAGCTGAAAAGTAGCACACCAACTACTATCTGCCATAATTTCATCATTCATAGTTGGAACAATTGTAATGTTTTCCGAACTTTGTAATATGGTTTTCTTACGATTAAATAGATTACCTTTTAATAAAAAGAATACCAAAGCTATTATGAATATAAATACTATGATAATCATTCGTATTTTCATTTTTTGATTCATAAAATCAACTCCTATCTATATGAAATATTGTATCATAATGGTAAGTTAAAATGCGTTATCTTTTATTAAACGTGCTTTATATCTGTATAATTTGCTATTTCAAAATTTGTTGTACACAAATCATCTACACCCAAATCATGTACATCGTTATGCCCTGTAATTCTTGCAAAAGTTTTTAATTCTTCATTGCTGACATTTAAGAAATTATACACTCTTTGACTGGCCTGTTCAATCTTTAACCTTTTCCTTAACTCTTCATCTTGTGTAGCAATTCCCATCGGACATTTTCCATTTTGACAAACACGATATTGCTGACATGCTGCTGCCATCATTGCAGAAGAAGCAATTGCTATAGCGTCTGCTCCCATTGCGATTGCTTTAGCAAAATCAGACGATATTCTAAGTCCCCCAGTAATTACTAAATCAATATTTAAATGATGCTCTTTTAAATATTTTTTTGCACGGTACAAAGCAAAAATTGTTGGGATAGACGTAGCGTCTTTGATCACTTTTGGGCTTGCACCTGTTGCGCCTCCTCTTCCATCAATTGTAATGAAATCTGGTTTTGCAAATGCAATATACTCCAAATCTTTTTCGATATGTCCTGCAGCAATTTTAATACCAATTGGCCTTCCTTCTGAACGATTTCTTAATTCATCTACTATTCCTTTTAAATCTTCTTTTGTATTAATATTTTCAAACTTAGATGGACTAATAATGTCTTTTCCTACTTCTTTTTCTCTCACTTTTGCAATTTCTTCTGTTACCTTAGCGCCAGGCAAATGACCACCCATTCCTGGTTTTGTTCCTTGACCAATCTTAATTTCAATTGCGTCTGCTCGTTTTAAATTTTCATCCGTTACACTATATAAATTTGGTACATACTCAAAAATATATTTATATGCCTCATGAATCTCTTCTGGAAGAATGCCTCCCTCACCACTACAAATGGCCGTTTTTGCCATAGCAGAGCCTTTAGATAATGCAATTTTTGTCTCTTTTGATAGTGCTCCAAAAGACATATGTGATATATATACAGGGCTTTCAAGTACCATAGGTTTCTTCGCATTTTTACCTATGATTGTTTCTGTTTTTACTTCATCATGTTCCATTAAAGGACTAGGATTTAATTGTGCACCTAAAATTAAAATATCATTCCAAGAGATAACAGGTAGTTTTGTTCCCATGGGTTCAATAATAGATTTGCCTGATACAGCCATTTCATGAATCACGTCCATAAGTGGCTCGTATTCACTTTTGGCTTTTGCAAACTCTTGAGGATAAGATATATCCTTTTTATCATCTGACTTTACAAAAGTTCTTTTTTGTTCCTGTATGTCCTCTCTTCCTTTTAATTCTTTTTCCTCCACTTTTTCAAATAAATTCTTAGGAGCACCACAAGCAACACAACTCCATTCTTCTCCAAGTTCGTCAAACTTTTTTCCCATTTTTTCTTCATCATATTCATATCCACAAATAGGACACCTATAAATAGCCATAATTTACCTCCAATATATTTTATTTGATTATATCATGAAATATTTATAATTCAATAGATCTTAATAAAATAGTAATAATTCCTATTTATAAAGAAAACAAAAATATCAGCCTAGTATATATAATATTAGGCTGATTTAAAAATATGGGGCGAATCACGAGTTACGAACTTCGTTCTTGCAAAAGTATCAATTTTATGTATAAAAAAGCCTCAAGGCCTAGAAAGCTTTTGGGCATAACTTAATATAATTTTATTTGCAATTTAAAATTTGAACAAAATTGATATCATTAAAGTCATTTTATAATATTATAAATCTAATAAAATTAATATAAAATATTTTTGGAGGTAATGATATGAATTTCGATGAAATAGTTGGTAATAGACGTTCTGCTAGATCGTTTACAAATGATGCGGTTTCTGAAAAACAATTAGAAAAGATTTTATCTAGTGGAAGCCTTGCACCTTCTGCTAGAAATAGACAACCGTGGAAATTTTATATTTTAAATGATGAACAAAAAAATGATATTATGAATATGCTTTTGGAATGGGATAAATTAAATCCTAAAGAAAGAACCAGTGTAAAAGGCTCAGCAGAGCAAATACGTACAGCGAACAAAATGATAATGATTTATAGTGATGGTTACAAATCTAAATCTAAAAATGAAAATTATAAAAAACCAGATTATATATCATTAGGTTGTGCTATAGAAAATATGAGCCTACAGGCTGTAAATTTAGGATTAGGAAGTTGTATTTTATGCGATACTTTATATATAGAAAAAGAAATTGATAAATATCTAGGAATTAAAGATTTTGAACAAATATGTGGATTTATTGTTGGTAATCCAATATATAACTATCCGCCAAAAGTAAAAAAAGATTTAAAAGATTTATTATTAAATTAACAAACACAAAACAGATGGTATTTGCCATCTGTTTTGTGTTACGGAATATTATTTTTTGTCGCATTCACACCTTGTTGCCCAGATTTCATCAAGTATCTTCTTGCGATAGGAAGGATTCCAGTTATGATAAAAGTCAACGTAGAACTTCATTAGCCGTTCTCTACAGTTATCACATGTTTTAGGATGTTGAATAATACCTTTTGTAAAAGTATTTTCTCTGTTGCCCCACCATGCAATAGTAAACCTGTCCAAATATTCTTCAGGAATTTTATGAAGAAGTTCGATAAATTCCCAAGATGAAATTTGGTCATAAACACCAATATCTTGCCAATGTTTTAACATTGTATTCTTCTTAATGTTTATTGGAAACAATACTGCAATAGTTCCTTTAGGCATTTTTTCATAGATAAATTCAAGAGAGTCTAAGCAATCTTGAATTTGCTCCTTACGATTTAAAAACGGAGCTCCTAAAAGTACATTGATTTGAAGACCAATTTTGTATCTTTCACATAGCTTAGTTACTTCAAGATACTTTTCAATATCTATATCTTTATTATAGATAGCTCTGACATCTTCATCAGCCGACTCAAATCCCATCTCAAACTGTATTTCTTGTTTCTCTCCAAGAATTCTTCTAATGACCTGAAGTTTCCTTTCTGTGATTGTATTATAATGAGTTTCCATTGTAATTATAGGAATATTCCTATGGGATACAAAACGTAATATCTCAAGAAATAAATCATGGGGAATTTCCCTTTCAGAAAGAAAAGATCCATTTGCCTCGAGTTCCAATTCAAATATATCAAACTCTTCAAGTCTTATTTTTTGAAGTTCTGGTTTAACCATTTCTAAAGTAAGATTATAGTCAAAGCCATAATTGCAAAAAGTACAAGCATTTTCGCATCCACAAGACATAAAAAGTAATTGATAAGTTTTATTTTCTACTCGATCAAGAGATACTACTGGTGTTCCTGCCCCGGTTTTGATATTTTTCCGCATTTTCCAGATTTCACGAGTTAAATATTCATTCATCTCATAACCTCCTAGTTAATCTAAATTAAGATAGTATTTTACATATTTATTGTATCTCTTTTAAAAATAAAATAGGTGACCTTTTTAATATTAAAAAAATCACTTAATCAATTTATTTTATAGGTATATATAATCTTAACTTATTATTTGGTAGATATTCTTCAATATCTGGCAAATCTTCTAATTCATATTCAGAGTTTGGAATCATTGTTCTATATATTTTTTTACAAAATTCATATAAAGAAGTAGAATTTATATAATCGCATTCAAATACTAAATAATTACTAGCTTTTAAATTTAATTCTATTGCATTTTCAAATTTTTCTGTAGATGCGATATAATATAAAGCTTCATCTATACTACACGTTTTGTCATATGCAAGCAAGCCATATTCACTTTTACCTTTTATATCCTTATAATTATCTTTCCAAAATAGTGGTGCTTCATTATGGCAGTTCTTAATTGTTGTTTTCATGGAAATAGCATATAAGTTAAATTCTATATCTTTTTCTATATGATAATGAAATTCATCTGTCACATCTTCATTTATTAACTCATATTGTGAAAAAAATTTTATATTATTTTTATTATTATTTATTTCACTTGGAAGAAAGCCCATCATAGATTTAAAAGCTCTAGAAAAAGCTTGTGAAGATTCATAATTATATTTTATTGCAATGTCAATTATCTTTTCTTTCCCTCCAAGCAAATCTAGAGCAGACATACTTAATCTTCTTTTTCTTATATAATCAGCTAGGGTATAATTAGTTACAAATAAAAATATTCTATGCATTGTATATTCGTTAACACCAAGTATTTGAGATAGTTTTTTATAACTAATTTCTTCACTAAGATTATTTTCTATATATGTAATTAAATCATTAAATCTTTTACTACTTTGTTTATTCATATATTTTCCTCGATTTCTTATAAAACTAAATTTAGTATAGCACTTCTTTTATGAAAACACAAATTAAATTATACTATCAAATAAAAATAACGCGACTTTGTTTTGTTCAGTTAAATTCATCTCCTTAATTTTATCATTGTTCATAATCTTTTCTTCCTCTCATTTTAATTTTTTCGGGGTATGGAGTGTGTAAACTCCATATTTAAATTTGTTCGGGAGTACAAATGCAGTGCTTGCTTACATAGTTCAAATATTTCTTTTACAACTTGTATTTCAATTGGTTCTATTTCTAAATGTCCTGTTGTAGAATTTCTTGTATGAAAATTTATAAAAAGTTTTATTTTTTCATATTTTTCCTCACGAAAACGCAAAAAGTTTAGTGTAAAATTTAAAACTACTTCATAGGTTTCCTAACTAAATGGCGTTTTTGTAAGTCTAAATTTTTAATTTTATGAGAATTTGCTTAAGTTCACTTAAGTTATACTTTTGATTATTTTCTTTAATGTAGAAGTTTTTACCACTTATTTCATTTACTTTATATTCTAGTATTGTAAGAGTAGTAAGGCATGTAACTCTATATTCTGTAAACTCTATGAATTGTAAATTTGTTTTGAGTAAGTGTTTAACTCTGCCATTTTTAGTTGTAAAAATACACCGATAATTTCTGATATCTCATTATTTGGCTCTAATTCTTGTATTACTTTAAATTCAAGCATAAAAAATGTTCTACTTTCTAGAAAGAGAACATTTTTGTCATATATACAAAAACAACTTACAAACCTTGAAAGTTTGTGAGTTGTTATAAAGTGGAGCGGGTGATGGGAATCGGACCCACACAGCCAGCTTGGAAGGCTGGAATTCTACCATTGAACTACACCCGCATTCAACTTACATTATCTATTATATTCATTTTAATATCATTTGTCAATAGTTTTTTTAAATTTTTTTAAACTTATTTTATCGCTATATATTTTATGTAAATATATGTACTCTAATACTTATTTTTTAACACTTCATATCACAATTCTTTTTCATCATTTTATTGCATTCTAGTTCTACTTAATGATATAATAGCCAAAAAGGAGATATGATTATGAAAGATGAAAATTTGATAGGATATGCAAAAGAAGCTACAGACTTTTTAGGAAATCATTCTAAATACGATTGCATGGGATGCTCTATGACAAAAGGAGAAATTGTTCCTCCTGGTGGATTCGTATATGAAACTGAATATTTTTTAGTTGGACAAGATCCTGAAATTCCAATTGAAGGCTTCTTAGTCATCAATAGTAAAAGACATGTAAACTCTTTAACACAATTAAGTGATATAGAAAGACACCAATTAGTTGAATTGCTAAATATTGGTATATCTGCTATTAAAAGTCTAAAAATCACAACTGAAGTTACTCTTGTCCAAGAAGAACGCTCTAAACATTTCCATGTTTGGATCTTTCCAAATCAACCATGGATGCTAAAAAAGTTTGGAAAAGGTGTCTCTTATTTAAGAGATATCAGTGCATATGCACAAGAAAATTCTAATAAAGAAGGTATTTCAAATATTTTAAATTCTATAGAAAAAATAAGAAAATATTATAACGAGCATTTTAAGTGGAATATATGAGGTGATATATTGAAAAGCAAAAAGAAAATATTAGTTAGTGCATGTCTTGCTGGAGTCAATTGTAAATATAACGGAAGAAATAATGAAAATTCCGAAGTTCTAAAATTATTGGAAAAGGAAGATGTCATATTAGTATGTCCCGAACAACTTGGCGGCCTTCCTCCCCCTAGGCCATGTGCTGAAATTAAAGATAACAAAGTAATTACCAATGAGAACAGAGACGTAACATGTGAATATATGAAAGGTGCCAAGGAAACATTAAATATAGCCAAAAAGTACCATGTCAAAAAAGCAATATTAAAATCGAAAAGCCCATCTTGTGGTAAAGGTACTATCTATGATGGAACTTTTAGTGGTAAACTGATCGATGGAAATGGTATTACCACTTCCCTACTTTTACAAAATCACATAGAAGTAATTAGCTCGGATGAATTCCAAATGAGCTAATTTTATGATATAATCTCCCTAGATTAAAATATAAGGAGGAATTATCATGTATCTATTTCTGGTTCGGCATGGATTAACAGATGCTAATATTAATAACTTATTTAATGGTAGAAATGAAAGAGATTTAAATGAAACGGGTGTCAAACAAGCAGAAAAAATAGCCCCTATCATTCAAAGATTACCCATTGATATCATTATCTCTTCTCCATTAAAAAGAACGATTCACACCTCGGACATTTTAAATTTAAATCATCTTGACATATTATTAGATGATAGAATCATTGAAAGAGACTTTAAAGAGTTTACCTTAAAACCAATGACTCTTATTCAAGATATATCTAAGTTATACAGTTTAGATGATGGCGCTCAATTTTATGACATCGAATCTTTTCAATCATTATACGATAGAGTATCGGACTTTATAGCGGATATTAAGAAAAGATATTCTGACAAAAATATTTTAGTTGTTACTCATGGAGATCTCATTGTTGCATTTCAAAGATATTTTGAAGGAAAAAATCCTAACAATTATCCAGATAATTGTAAAATATTCAAATATGAAATATGCCTATAAAATATAGGCATATTTTTATACCTTTATTTCTTTTATTATTTATAGTATAATGAATATAGTTTTTTAATAGGAGTGATAATCATGAAGTATGAGATAGAAAGTATCAAAAAAGATTTAAAAGAAAGTTTATCTGAATTTCGATATGAACATAGTATTAAGGTAGCAAATGAAGCAAAAAAGCTTGCTAAGCACTATCATTATGACGAAGAAAAAGCATATGTTGCGGCACTTGTTCATGACATTGCCAAAGAATTTAGTGATGAAGAAAATAAGTTATGGATTGAAAAATATCATGTATCCTCTGAATACTTACTTCCCGAATTTAAAAATATTGTGCATGCTGAAATTGGAGCTTTTGTTGTAAAAGAAAAATATCATTTTGATGATGAAATTTGTAACGCCGTAAGATACCACGCTATTGGTAAATTTCCAATGAGCTTACTTGACAAAATTATCTTTGTTGCTGACAAAATTGCAAGAGATATTAAAAATCCAATCATAGAAAAAGAAAAAGTTCTTGCTTATCAAGATCTTGATAAGGCGTTAGCATTATACTTAATAATGCAAAAAGAAAAATTAGAGAAAAAAGGACTAAAAATGCATCCTAATTCAATTGAGCTTTTAAAGGTATTAACATCAGCTAAATAGAAAGCTTAATATTCAACTTTTCTAAGATTATTTTTTAAGTATTGAAAAAATATAAATAACATGATATAAAATATCAAACAGATATTTATTAATATCCTGCATCTAATTATAAGGAGGTCTAAAACTATGGAAATAAATAGAGATTTAAAACATTACATTGAAGAAAATATCTTTCCTCAATATCAAAAAAATGACTTAGGACACAATTTGGAACATGTACAATATGTTATCAATAGAAGTTTTAAATTTGCAAAAACAGTTCCAGATATTCATTATGATATGGTTTATACAATTGCTGCCTATCATGATATTGGACACCATATAGACCCCAAAAGGCATGAAATTATTTCTGGGGAAATAATGTTTCAAGATATCAACTTAAGAAAGTTCTTTTCTGAGGAAGAATTAAATATAATGAAAGAAGCAATTGAAGATCACCGCGCTTCTGCTGACTGTATTCCTAGAAGTATATATGGAAAAATTGTATCTACTGCTGATAGAAATAATACTATAGAAGCTTGCTTACGAAGATCCTATACTTATGGCAAAAAACTTTCTCCCAATGCAACCGATGAAGAATTATATGAGAGAGCATTTGAACATCTCAATCAAAAATTTGGAGATAATGGATATGCTAAATTTTTCTTTCAAGATGAGCAATATGAAAGCTTTTTAAAAGACATTAGATATTTATTGTCTGATAAGCAACAATTTTGTGATGCACAGAGATCTTATATAAATACATTAAAAAGTAAAGGAGAGATATCATAATATGGAAAATATGAATCATGTAAAGCTAGTAAATGTCTTTCAGACTTTTAAAGATCAAAATCCCAGCATGTCCTTAGATGAATTATTATATGCAGTTTATAAAGATGTCAAAAGCAGTGAAAATGAATTATTTGAAACTTTAAGATCCGAAATTTTAGAGGCAAATGGTATTAACGAATTTGAATATTATACCAAAGATGTTAATGAAGATTTAAAAAAGTATATTAAGAATGATATATTTCCTAAATATGATCTTAATGATAAAGGACATGGAATCATTCATATTATAGAAGTGATAAGAAGATCTTTTGCCTTAAATGATACATTAAAGCTTGGATTAGATAAAAATATGATATATGCAATTGCTTCTTACCACGATTTAGGAAAATATATTAATAGCGATATTCATGAAAAAATAGCTGCCGATGTCTTTATAAATGATGCCAATATGAACAGATTCTTTACAAATCAGCAAAGGATAATCATAAAAGAGGCAATTGAGGATCACCGTTCCTCTAAAGAAGGAAACCCCAGAACAATTTATGGAGAGTTAATCTCCTCTGCTGATAGAAATACAAGAATTAAAATTGTCTTTATTAGAAGCTTCTTTGTTGCACACGAAAGAACTCCTGATATGATAATTGAAGATTATTTAGATTTTACTTTTCATAGATTATCTAAAAGATATAGTGAAGAAAATCCGGAAAATATGTTCCTAGAAGATGACATCTACAGAGCCTTTCTAAAAGACATTCGAGAACTATTAAAACATGAAACACAATTTAAAGACAAATATTGTGAAATTAACCACATCACTTCTAGACAGCATAGAGTCTCAGAAGAACAAGGAGAAATCAATTATACAATTGGAAAATTCTAAATAACACATCAAACTTGTTAAAGCCCTACTTAAGTTGATACTTAAGTAGGGCTTTTAATACTACCATTCAATTAAAATCATTTCAAAATAACTATTCTTCAATCTTCTAATGAATGTTATTTTCAATGGTAAAATTATTGATAAAATATGAACTAGACTGGTACAAGTAAAAAAATACCAGTCTAGTGCCAAATTTACTTAGAGACTCTAGACTGTTAAAAAGGTTAAAATTATCTTTGGAGCGGATTGTGGGAATCGAACCCACGGCAAAAGATCGGAAGCCTTTTATTTTACCACTAAACTAAATCCGCATACCCATATTTATATTATAATATATTTTTAGTAAAATTTCAACTAAATATACTATAATTAATATGGTACTATTTTAACGATTGTCAGGAACAAATTTACCACGACTATTTCTATAAAATGCTGATCCACATTCTGAATCTAAGTATGGTATAATATCAGGATCATAATTACATATCGTATTTACTTGATATATTTCACTATTTTTAGGGTTGTCTAGATATTCCTGCGTTTCATCTCCTGCAAGAAATCTCCATCCACTATCAGGATATTTTTCAGATGGTTCCTCTTTATACATATATCCAACTTTCACTCCATCTACAGTAATTCTGTCAGTAGCAATACATCCTTCCCTAGAATCTATTAAAACTTTGATATCATCTTTTGTTAACTTATAATTCTTCATCTCTTCCCCCTTTAATAACCAAATCTTGACTTATCCCTTGCTCCATGTTGTAGCAAATAATCTCTTATCGCTTTGACCTTTTGTTTATCTCTAATAAAAGGTGTCCCATCAAGTTTTGATAAATTGCTACTAATAGGTACAAACATAATGCTAATCGGCGTTACTTGGTTCATTCCAGCAACACTGTTGACATCAGCGCCATGCTCTACACAATATTTTACAATATCTAACTTCTCATGAAATGTTGCATTATGTAGTACTTGTACACCATTTTTTCCTCTATAGTTCATCAATTTTTTAATATCAGCTTGCATTTTAGGTGAACTATTTACTTTCTCCATTTCAATAATGGTATCTAAACTTTCAAATAAAGCAGCATTATTGTCTAATTGAAGATCTATCATTGCCTTTAATATATAAATATAATAGTCACTAGTACCTGTTATAATACTAGTCATAATTAATTCATTTGCCCTATCAAAGTTTTTTGAAGAAATTGCAAATTCCACTGCTCTTTTTAAACTTTCATCATCTGTTTTGGCTTTGATATTCATATTACTATTTACATTGATATTTACTTTCATTTCCTCATTATCTATAATATTTTGTGCACCACAAAAATTACAAAAAACTCTTGATCTGTTAATTTCCACAGTTATTGGTGCATTACAATTAACACAATGAATTGTTCTTGTCCCACTCATAAAAATTCCTCCATTACATCATGAATAATTCTATCATACAAAAAAATCAAAGTCAATTTGAATCCGATTAAAATAATATTTCTATCATATATATGATTAATTTTAATGTAATTTCTACCTGAGCTATTCCAGCTAAATTTCCTGTTATAAATCTTCGAAAATTAGTAGATTCTCTTATCTTTTTATATTGTATTAACCAATCCAAAAACATACAAAGCAAAAAGATAAAATATACATAAATAGGAAATATAATTCCAGTTAAATGAAATATAATACCAAGTATTTGACCTGTAAGAATCCCTGTACATCTACTACATATTGGAAATTGCCATCCTTTTATTTGAAAAGATCTTTCTTCCATTTGATGGCAACCACACCTATTTCCAAGACGCATAAAATACGCCCATAATTTTATTTTATCTTGTTTTTTCATTTAAAACTTCTTTCCGCAATCCTGACAAACATGTGTTGTCTTAGTTTTCGTCTTAGTTTCTCCAGTATTACATAGTCCACAAAGAATACCTGGCCACCCAAATATTAAGTAACCACAACAGGCTTTTCCGCCACCGAATCCTTTTGTTTTAGTTTCTGTATCAACGATACTAGATATGTTATTACTCTTACAGTATGGACATATCACAAAAATCACCTCACTATATCATCTTTTGAATTAACTTCATTTTTCCATTATTGTATTCTATTTTTCCATATGAACCATTTATAACAGAAATTTGTGGTGATACATGACCAATATCGGCATCATATATAATTGGAACGTTAAGATCATATAAAGCATTTCTTAAAGCATCTAAATATGTAAATTCTCCAAGAGATGCACCACCAAAAGTTCTGCCAATTAAAAAGGCATTCACATTATCAAACCAGCCTGCCTGTCTCATCTGCCATAGTTTGATATAAAACTTTACTGCATTTAGTTCATAATTATCTAGATACCAAATCATTCCCTCATCAAACTGGCAACAAAACTTCTGACAATGATCAAATTTAGTACCAATGATTGGGGTAATGGCTTCAATACAGCCTCCAATCATTCTTCCTTCAACTGAAATTTCCTTATCCATTGACCCAAATAACTTATATTCTACTTTTTCAGTTAAATTATAACCACTCATATTTCCTTCTTCAAACTCCTCTAATTGGTATTTATCATAGCTATTTTGCACAAATTCTCTATCATTTGACTTCAAAAAAGAAATAATATTTTTCAAGCCATCATGAAAGTGATCTAATTCCATAGCAAATTCTCCTACATTTTCTCCATGAATTGTTGCTATGTTATATTTTGTAGTAAGATAAAACAATAGTAAGCTTGGATCAGAATAGCCCTGTACCCACTTTATTGGGTTTGTAATTCTAATTAAGTTACTATACTCATCTAAATATGGTAGCATTTCCATTAAAAACTCTCCACCACGTGCAGAAATAATATATTTTACATCTTTGTTCTGCCAAAGTTGCATAAACTCTTGTGCACGAGCTTTTCCAGAAGTACTTACAAATTTATTTGAATTTCTTACATTTTCTGTTTCTACTACTTTAAAGCCTAAATGATTAAAATTTGAGATAGAGGAGTCTATCTTTTTAAGATTTGCACCATCCGATACTGCAGCAATCCCAATCACATCATTTTCCTTTAATTTATCTGGATATTTTATCATAATTTAATCTCCTCTCCTATGAATCTAATTCATACATAACAATCGATAGTAAATTTAATGCCGCTGTTTCAGCTCTTAAGATTCTAGTTCCCAAACTAACAATATATATGTTGTCATTCTCTAGCATTTTCTCTACTTCAGTTTTATCAAAACCACCCTCTGCTCCAATGATAATAGCAATGTTTTTTACTATTTTACTATCTTTCATATTTTGTATTGTTTCCTTAAGAGATGTTTTATCATTTTCATATGCAATTATGGTACTATCAAAATGTTTTATAGATTCTAACATCTTGTTAAATTCCTCAAACTCACATACCTTTACTAAATCTGTTCTACCACATTGTTTGCAAGCTTCATTTGCAACTACCTGTAGTTTTTCCATACGTTTTATTCTAGACTGATTATCAAGCTTTACAACAACATTTTTTGAAAAGAATGGAATAACATTTTTTACACCAAGTTCAACTGCCTTTTGTACTACAAAATCCATTTTATCATTTTTAAGCATTCCTATATATAAAGTAACATCGATATTTGGAATTCCAATAGGTTCAGTCTCCTTTAGAATTTGTAATTTGACACTATGACTACACATGTTCGTGATATTACAATCGTACTCATTCACAATAATATGATCGCCAATATTATGTCTTAAAACTTGAATATGCTTTACCTCTTTTCCAAATATTTCCATGTGATTATCATCTATATATTGAATATCCTCTCTATTTACAATAAATCTTCTTGCCATTTCTATCACCTATTGGAAATAGTATAACATAATATCTTATATAAAACAAGAAAAAGGAGAATTAAAATTCTCCTTAAAAATCATTTCATTTATTTTCATTTGCTCTTAATTTTTTTATTCCAAATATGGAAACTAAAGCTATTGTAATGGCTGATACAAGCAATATAGTTATATAAAATATAATATTTATATCAGATGTATCTACGATTTTTTCATAAGTATTGCTTTCCTTCTCATAAATAAAGGTAACTACTATATCTTCATCTGCATATATTCCCTCTTTATTTTCTGGGTCTTCTCCATATGCTTGATACCCCTCTATTTTTTTTCGTAAAATAGAATACTTATTTCCAGGTATTCCCTCTATGATTTCTTCATTTGCTATTTCATTTCCATTTTTATCTACATATTTTACAATTACTTTGGATCTTTGTATCTGATAGTATAATTTTAATACAACCCTATTATTTTCTCCGATGATATCCTCTAGTACCGTTCCTTCTACATTTTCGTTCAATACATAATTTTCAAACATTTTAGGAATAGCAGTTACCGTTTCTCCCTCATCTGTTAAATATTCCTCTCTTAACACTGGATCTATTGGATATGTTCCATCTGTATTTTCTAGATAATGTTCTATAAAATATGTATGTCTTGAAAGTGAAGGATTACTTGCTACAATCTTCTTTTCCTCCATATTCACATCTTTATATGAAAGTTCAGCTTTTTCATTAGTATTCCATGTTCCATTATCATATGCTTCTCCGTCTTTTAACTTGATATAAAACTCATATATTTTTTCTGTATCAGTTATCTCTTTTTTAACCCATTCAATCGTTCTACCATCCTCTGAATTTTCTGGATATACACTTGGTGTTGCCGTTGGTCTATGGAATTCATCCTCATAATATTCAAAATCTTCCCCTATAACATCTACTACTTTAGCATCTGTTCCAGCACTTTTCATATTTCCAGCAATCGTAGAATAAAAGTTTATTAAATCGTTTGCACTAGTAGTTGTGGTAAAATATCCATCACTTTGATTTTCACTAGAAGCTAACTTTTTAATGATATTTGTATCAACATTTTCTCCAATTCCAATTGAGTAAATAATAACATTATTTTGCTTTAATTCAGTTGCAATAGATATTCCATCATTATAGTAGGGATCTGGTACGCCATCTGTTAAAAATACAATATAGCTTTGTCTAGATTGATACGCCTCATCCCTACCAGCTATGTATTCCTGAGCTTTTTCTAAAGCTTTCGTATAATTTGTACCTCCACCTAAATGATTTCCTATAGTCTTCATCGTATTTAATATAACATTTTTATCATTTGTAAAATTTTGATTTGTAGTAACCTCTGGACTAAATAAATTCCTAATATCATCTGTATTACTATTAAAAGTTACAAGAGCTACTCTACTATCTTGTGAGCTTTCTCTTGAGTAAAATTCTTCCAAAAAAGTGTTTACTGCTTCATTTGCAACATCATATCTATTAATACAGCCTTTTTCTTTATCATATCTATCTTGTTTTTGTTCATCTGTTATATTTGCTATATCATAATAATGTTTTCCATTAATCCAATGTTCTGGATTCATACATTTACTTACTTTTCCATTGTCACCGCTTAAGTGTTCCTCTAAATTCCAAGAATCAGAAAAGCCCATACTACCTGACCTATCCACAACAAGTACAACATCAAGTGGTTGTTCTATTGGATTTGCCTCAACTTTTAATGTGACTTTTGCTATTCCATTTTCTTTATCTACCCATTCTGCACTTTTCGAAAATGCAACTTCGCCAGGATTTAAATCACTAGCATATATTGCATTAGAAAAAATTGTAACTAGAACAAGTGATAAAATGATTATTTTTTTTAATTTGTTTTTCATAACTATTACCCCTTTAAACATAATTCCTAGTATTCATCTCTTTTCCCTCCTTTTTACTAGGTAAAACTATTTTACTATATTATGATGGCGATTTTTATCTTATTTTAGGAGCAAATAAAAATAATAAAAGTCATGACTTAAAAGCCATGACTAAGATTCTACTTAACTTTTTTTCTTATCATAGAAAAGTATACTACATAAATGATTCCAACAATTGCTACAAGGGAAATGATTACATATATCCATATATTCTGATCACCCGTTTCCACTACTTCTTTTTCATAGATATATCTTACTACTATTTCTCCATTTATATATTTTCCGTGTGCATTCTCTGGATCTTCCCCATATGCTTTATACCCTGCAATTTCTTTTCTTTCTGTTACATACTCTTCTCCTACTTTTCCTTCTATTATCTCACTATTTGCTATATCTTTTCCTTCTTTGTCTACATATTCGATTCGTACTGTTCCTATTAATTTTTCATATACATAGATGACTTCCTGTCCTTCCTCTGTATATACTCCTTCGGCATTTTCTGGGTCTTTTCCATATGCTACATATCCTTCTATCTCTTTTCTTTCTGTTGTATACTTTTCTCCTACTTTTCCTATCAGTTCTATTTTTTCTGCTATATCAATTCCATTTCTATCTACATATCTTACTACTACATTTGATTTTAATTTATCATAATATAATTTTAATACTGTTCTTCCTGTTTCTTCTATGACTCCTTCTAGTACTGTTCCTTCTACTTCTTTATTGAATGTATATGTTTCATATGACTTTACCTTAGCTACTACTTTCTCTCCCTCTTCTGCCCAGTAACTTTCTTTTTCTTCTAGCTGATAGCTTCCATCTTCTTGCTCTAAGTAATATTCTACATCATATCTATGTCTTCCTAGTATTGGGGTTTCTACTGTTACGGTTTCATCTTCTCCCTCTTTGTTTTTATATGTTACTTCTGCTAAATCATTTGTTGGCCAGTTTCCATTTTCGTGTTCTTCTCCTTCTTTTACTTTGATATAGAATTCATATGTTGTTGTATCTGGTGTTACCTCACTTTGGTACCACTTTATTGTTTTACCATCTTCTGATTCTGGCGGCAATAGTATTGCTCCCTCTGTGGGCTGATGAGTCTCATCTTCATAATACTCAAAATCTTCACTAATAACATCTGTTATATATGCATCTGTTCCGGCACTTAATAATTTTCCTGCAAGTTCTTCAAACAATGGTATTAGTTCATTTGCATCTTGTACTAAGTATAGATCATTTTCATTTGTTGCTATTTTACTTAAATATTTATCATCCGTTACACTAAGTCCAATCGCAAAAATTTCATCTGTTTTATTTTGAATATATTGTATAGAATTTAGACTGTGGATATCTCCAAACACGGCCCCTACTCCGTTTTGATAAATCTCTGGATCAGGTTGACCATCTGTAAAAAATATTACATATGTTGGATTATCTCCTATATACATATTTCCAGTCTCTTCTAGATTCCTAGTTTCTATAACTTTTGCCCCTTTATAAAAAGCATGCAAATAGTCTGTTCCACAAGCAAAATTCTTTTGTGTTATTTGTAATATTCCTAGATTTTCGGGGTCATCGTTAGATATTTTTGTTTTATCATGGGTAAATATCCCATAATTACATTCATCGTTTACATTTCCAGCAAATGACACATATGCTACTCTATTGTTATACTTCGGATCTAAATATATATCTAAAAATTTATTTACTGCTTCTACTACTATATCAAATCTATCCGTACATCCTTGTTCTTTGTCATACAAATCTTGCTTTTGCCCCTCTATTGCATTATCGGGATCATAATAATGTTCTCCATTTACCCAATGAGAAGTATTTGTACATGGACTATGTTCTAACGCATTTATATCATTAGGAATGTTTGTTTTCTCTGGCCACGCATTTTCTTCAAGTTTTGTAATACCATCCTCTTTATAATACATTCCACTATTCCAAAAATCATCTGCAAATGTCATTGTACCAGATTTATCAATAATCAGTTCAACATCACTTTGTCCAACTGCTATTTTGTCTCCATTTACTTTAAGTGTTACTTTAGCTATTCCTTTTTCTTTATCTACCCATTCTGCATTTTTGGCTAGCTCTACATCTTTTGTTATTTCTGTTTCCTCATCCTCTCCCTCTATTGCATTTTTATTTGTTATTCCATTTATTGTTATTACTATCATTACTGCAATTAATGCTATCCATAACAATACTGTTAATATTGATATTCTTCTTTTTCTTTCTATTTCCATTTTCTCCTCCTGCCTGTTATGATTATGGTGACTCGCACGCAAAAAGAGCTGGTATTGGTTTTTATTCCAATATCAGCTTTATATCATAACGGACAGAATTGTCCCTATTATTTTTCTTTACTATG
>JAUNGP010000012.1 GCA_030524345.1 Clostridia bacterium
GGAACGATCAAAATGATAAATATGGGAAACGTCCTGAAAGTGTAGTAGTACAGATCCTAGTTAAAGGAGAAGTAGTAACAGAATATGCCATAAATGAAAAAGAAAATTGGACACATACATTTGAGTTACCAAAGTATGATGAACTTGGAAATAAAGTAGAATATAGCATAGTAGAAAAAGAAGTAAGAGATTATGAAAGTAAAATAGAGGGAAATAAAATAATCAATACATGTACATATGAACCACCAGTAGAAACAAGTGATAAAAATATTTGGATCTATTTAATCATTTTCCTTATAGCAATTGTTGGAATAGTAAGTGTGATATTTTTTGTAGTAAAGAAAGATAAAAGAGTTAAATAAAAAAATGAGCTTTAAATAAGCTCATTTTATATTGCTTTTTACTACTTGATTTTACATAATTATGTGATATAATATAACGAGTAAAAATAATGAATCTTATCACAAATGGAGGTAATGGAATGGGTTTTAATCAAGTATTTAAAAATGTTAAGAAGGTTGAGGATATCTCAAAAGGCTATGTTATTTGTCGTAAAAATGGCAAAAATTATTTAGAAAAGAATGGTAAATGCTATGAATTGCCAGATGGAAACATTGACATGGTAAATTCTGGTATTTTTATCAATGGAGAAAAAATTTATGTAGAACAGTTTGAGTGATTACTGAGGAAAAAAGTATGGATTATCAAAAAGAGATTGAATTTTCTAAGATACAGGAAAAATTGCGCTTGCAAATTGAGTTTACATCAATTGATATATCTAAGATAAATAGTATTGCAGGAATCGATGTTGCTTACTTTACTTCTAAAGAAGTGGAATATGGATGTTGTAGTATTGTTGTTTTGGAATTTCCATCTTTAAAAGTTATAGAAATAGTGGATCATGTAAGTGTCATTTATGAACCTTATGTTCCAGGTTATTTATCTTTTAGGGAACTTCCAGTAGTACTTGAAGCAATAGAAAAAGTAAGTGAAAATGTAGACTTATTTATGTTTGATGGTAATGGGTATTTACATCCTAAAAACATGGGAATTGCCACACATGCTTCCTTTTATATTCATAAGCCTTGCATTGGAGTTGCTAAAAATTATTTTAAAATTTTTAATATTGATTTTACTATGCCTAAAAATACTTTTGGCGCAACAACTAATATTTCTAATGGTGATGAAGTGCTAGGTGTTGCAATGAGGAGTAGAATTAATTGTAATCCAATCTTTGTATCTTGTGGAAATTATATTACATTAGAAGAGTGTGTGGAAATTGTAAAAAGATGTATTTTGAAGGAAAGCAGAATACCTGTACCAACTAGATATGCAGATATACAGACACACAAATTACGAAAAGAAGCGAGTGAAAAAGTTACAAAAGGACATCTTAATTGATGTCCTTTATTTTGGGTATTGACAAATATGATGATTTGTTGTATAATTTTATACATGATAAGGGAGTAATTAACATAAAGTAATATGTAATAGAGTCAACATCATGATTTTTAAATCTGGCTCTATTTGAAATAATGAGACTTATCTGCATTTAGGCAGATAGGTCTTTTGTTTTATGAAAGGATGGAGAGTTTTATGGCATTTCATATTTTTTTACTTGTTATAGGATTTCTTTTATTATTGAAGGGTGCAGATATTTTAGTAGATGGTGCAAGTAATATAGCAAAAAAATTTAATATACCAGAAATTGTAATAGGTCTTACAATAGTATCTATTGGTACTTCGATGCCTGAGATGATTGTAAGTACAGCTTCTGCACTAGCAGGACACTCCGATATGTCTATTGGAAATATAGTAGGAAGTAATCTTGTAAACTTATTATTAATACTTGGACTTTGTGCAATGGTTAAACCACTCATTTTTAAGAAAGAGACAAAATGGATAGAAAATTTTATAGCACTATTTGTAGCCCTAACATTATTATTTTTGGGAAATAATTCTATTGGAAATAACATGATTACCAGAAAAGAGGGAATTTTTCTATTATTTCTTTGTATTTTATTTTTCATTTATAATATTGTAATGGCAAAAAAGGGAAATCAATTTGATGATGAAGCTTTAGTAATCTTTGAAGATAAAAAGAAGATATCGACTTTAAAATCAACGATAGCAATTATTATTGGAATAGTAGCTTTGAAATTTGGAGGAGATTTTGTAATAGATGGTGCTACTTATATAGCACAGGTATTTGGAATTAGTGAGAAAATCATTGGACTTACTATACTTGCTATTAGTACAAGCTTACCGGAATTAATTACTTCTGTTACAGCTACTTTTAAGGGTGAAACCGATATGGCAATTGGAAATATCATAGGATCTAATATATTTAATATATTATTAATTATTGGAGTTTCTGCAGTAATTACACCAATTGAATATTCTTTGTCATATAATAAAGATTTGATGATACTAATAGGGGCATCTACATTATTTGTATTGTTTCCATTCATCGGAAAAAAAGATCAAATGACAAGGGTAAATGGAGCTTTATTTGTTACAGCATATATTATTTATATGATAAATTTAGTAATGAGTAATTTATAGGTGAAAAATGATAATAGAAAATAGTTATTTTGAAGATATAAAACGAATATTTAAAGAAAACAACCATGGATATATTACAGAGGAGAGTAATCTTTTAGGCTTAACGGATAAAGATATGAGGCAATATGTGCTAAGAGAAGAAGATATGACACTTGGATATATCATTCTTTACATTAGAAATGATTTTTGTAAAAAAGAAGATTATCCAGATAAAATTAAAAGATGCCAGAGAAAGTAGCATATATATGGGAGATTATTACTGATCAAAAATATGCAAAACAAAAAGTCGCTACGAAGCTTATGGAGTATATATGTAATAAGTATAAAGGATACTGGATATATAGTTGTGTAGATATGTCCAATATTCCATCTATAAAATTACATGAGAAAAGTGGCTTTAAACCTTTATACACTTTTCATGAAAAGCAAAATAATCATACGACAGAACATGTTATGATGAGAAAGAAAAATGATATTATATAAATTTGATGAAGTATGTGCAGAGACAGTCGTTGAAGCCTTTTTATAGTAATCACCATTGCATATTGATGAAAGGTATAGGGGTATACAGATTGTCACAATAAAGTAATTTATGCTAGATATTTGAAAAAATGAGTTTCATAGAGAGGGAATCAAAGCTTTGGCTTTTGCATTCCCACTTTTTTATGTTATAATAAAATGAAGAATGAATGTTATTGATCAAAAAGCTTACTTTTCATCATATAGCATTTAACTTTTATTTAATGATTTGATTGTATAATATTGATGGTGATCATATGAAGATTTTAATTATTGAAGATGAATTTAATTTAGCAGATGTAATAGCAACTAGACTTAAGAGGGAAAATTATGCCGTAGATATATGTTGTGATGGTGAAACAGGGCTAGATAATGCTTTAACAAATGTTTATGATTTGATTATATTAGATGTAATGTTGCCTAAAAGAAATGGATTTGAAATTTTAAGCCAATTAAGAAAAAGTAAGATACACTCAAAAGTGATCATGCTTACAGCTAAAACTTTATTAGAAGATAAACTAAATGGTTTTTATAAAGGAGCCAATGACTATGTAACAAAGCCATTTCATATAGATGAATTAGTGGCAAGAGTAAATATACAACTTAGAAAAGATGTGAATACACAAACAATTAAAAACAGTATTGAAGCTGGTGATTTGAGACTCAATATTAATACTTCTAATCTTTTATGTGTTAGTACCAATGAATCAATAGATATTATATGTAAAGAGTTCTTGTTAATGGAATATTTGATGCAAAATCCAAATCAGATTATATCAAAGGAACAAATATATGAAAAAGTATGGGGAATTGAAAATGAATCAGAATCTAATAGTTTAGAAGCGTATTTATCTTTTATACGAAAAAAATTGAAAATGATTGGATCTAATGTTAATATAAAAGCTATTAGAGGGGTCGGTTATAAATTAGAGGTGTGTAATGAAAAAACTAAAGAATAAGGTATTTTGTGTATTATTTTTCATACTTACATTATTTTTATTAACAATTTTATTGATATTTAATTATCAGGACTACAATCGTGAAAAAAATGATATTCGAAATCATTTAATGAGAATGGACTCTAATATTATTAAGCCAGGTAATCTACCAGAATTTGGAGAAATGGAGGAAAAAGAACAAAAAATTTTCATGGATCTTGAGGTTTATACTGTATTATTAGATCAAAATAATAGCGTTATTGAAGTGATAAATCATTCTGAGGAGGGGCTTAGTGATAATGAAGTTCAAAAAATAGCAGAAAACATTATCACAAATCAAAAATTAAAAAGTTTAAGTGTTGGAAATTTGTATTTTGATGATTACTCGTTTTCATTTAAGAAAAATCATTCATTGGTAATTATAGATAATCAAAAAACACAAGAAAGATTGATATCCCTGCTTCAATCTTCTATTATAATATTTATATTATTAGAGATTGTTATTTTGTATGTGTCATTAAAATTGACTAGTTGGATGATAAAACCGGTATTAGAAACCTTTGAGAAACAAAAACAATTTATAACAGATGCATCTCATGAATTAAAAACCCCACTTTCTGTTATTATGGCAAGTGCAGATGCCTTAGGAAATGATCCAAGCGAAAAAAAATGGCTTAACAATATAAAGAGCGAATCTGAAAGAATGAATAGATTAATATCTAGTTTATTAAACTTAGCAAGGGTCGAAAATGGTGTAACTAAGGATGAATGTTCTGAAATTAATTTATCAAAATTAATTGAAATGTCAGTTCTAACATTTGAAGGAATGATATATGAGAAAAATATTGAATTAGAATATAAAATTGAAGGAAATTTAAATTTGACTTGTAATCCAGATCAGATAAAGCAACTTATGGCAATATTGATTGATAATGCTATAAAGCATAGTGAGAAGAAGGGGAAAATAAAAGTATCTCTAAAAAAGGAAAGAAATTCCTATATTGTGGAAGTAGCGAATAAAGGAAAAGCGATACCAAAAGGAGAAGAAAAAAGAATTTTTGAAAGATTTTATAGGGTTGATGAAGCAAGAAATAGAAATGATAATAGATATGGATTAGGACTGGCTATTGCAAATAATATTGTCCTTAATCATAATGGCGAAATATCAGCTAAATCTGAAGGCGATTATACAACATTTAAGGTGGAATTTAAAATGGTTTAACATAGTATGGGAGGAGTAATATGATACTAAATGTTAGTGGAAGAACAGATATTGTGGCCTTTTATTCTGAGTGGTTTATGAAGCGTTTGGAGGAAGGATTTGTAGATGTTAGGAATCCATTTCATCCTAAAATGGTGAGTAGAATCTATTTTTCAGATGTAGATGCGATTCTTTTTTGTACTAAAAATCCGATTCCAATTTTAAAGTATTTAGATAAAATTCATAAGCCAATTCTTTTTCATGTAACATTGACACCATATAAAAAAGATATAGAACCAAATGTGCCATCAAAAGATAAAATAATAAGTGCTATAAAAGAGGTATCTAATATGATTGGAATTGATCACTTGTGTGTAAGATATGATCCGATATTTCTAAGTGAAAAGTACCATATAGAATATCATATAAAAGCTTTCGATAAACTTACATCTTTACTTAATGGATATGTGAAAAAGGTGATAGTTTCTTTTATAGACAATTACAAAAATGTGAGAAAAAATGGAAATATATTGAATCTTAGAGAATTTAGTGAAGAAGATTTGAAAAGTATTGGTAAAAATTTCAGTAATATTGCTAAGAAAAACGGTATGACAGTTCAAACTTGCTTTGAAGATAGAAATTTAAGTGAGTATGGATTTGTGATAGGAGAGTGCCTGTCACATGATGTTGCTTTTAAACTGACAGGAAAAACATATAAAAAATGGACAGCCAGAAAAGAAGGAAAATGTAATTGTGTACAAATGGTGGATATTGGTGTATATAATTCATGCAAGCATTTTTGTAAATATTGTTATGCTAATTTTGATGAAAAACAGGTCATGAAAAACTTTTTAGAACATGATAGAGAATCATCACTTTTAATAGGGAAGATTATGCCTGATGATATTATCAAAGTAAGAAAAAAATAAATATTATTTTGTAATAAAGCTATATCATTGCTATTTTTTCTGTTTTATGCTAATATGGTTATAAATAATAATAAACTTGTTTTCAGTTTGTTATAAAGAGGGGGATTATTATGAATTCGAAATATGAAGTACTATTTGAGCCGATGAAAATAGGAAATTTGAAACTTAAGAATCGCTTCGTTTTGGAGCCAATGGAAGGAACCAATATTGTAGAAGGAATGGGAAAAGCAAAATATAATGAGAAAGTACATGATTATTATATTGAACGTGCTAAAAACGATGTTGGATTAATCATTCCTGGAATGATTTTATTAAAAAGCATGATTGGAAGTAAATGGGCATATAAACAAGAAAAAGAATTTTTAAAAGCAAAACCATTAATTGATGAAATTCATCAGTATGGTTCAAAAGTATTTTTTCAAATTGGATGTGGATGGGGAAGAGCATTTACAATGCAATCCATGATGAGAAAAATGTATGACAATCGATTTCTTAAAGTTTTAGCTAAGCCATTATTTAATTTTAACGATTTGCTTGTTGCACCATCTAAACTACCAAATAGATGGATGCCAGATGTTGAACATCGTGAAATTACGAAGGAGGAAATTCATGAATTTATAGAGGCATATGCCAAGACTGCAAAGCTTTGTAAAGAGGCAGGGGTCGATGGTGTAGAAGTTCATGCTGTACATGAGGGCTATTTGCTTGACCAGTTTACTACAAAATATACAAATCAAAGAACAGATGAGTATGGTGGATCTTTTGAGAATCGATATCGTTTTGCAGTAGAAGTGGTGCAAGCAATTAAAAAAGAATGTGGAGTGGATTATCCAGTATCAATTCGTTTTTCAGTTACCTCAAAGACAAAAGGATTTGAGCATGGTGCTGTTCCTGGAGAAGAATATGTTGAAGTTGGAAGGGATTTAGAAGAAGGGATGAAAGCTGCCAAATATTTACAAGATGCAGGCTATGATATGTTAAATGCGGATAATGGTACATATGATGCTTGGTTTTGGGCGCATCCACCTGTATACATGCCACTTAACTGTAATTTGAAAGAGGCAGAGAAAATAAAAGAGGTCGTCAATATACCAGTAGTTTGTGCTGGAAGAATGCAGCCAGAAGAGGCAGCTAGGTCAATTAGTGAAGGAAAACTAGATGGAATTGGAATCGCCAGACAATTTCTAACAGATCCAGAGTATATTACAAAAATTAAAGAAAATCGATTGGAGGATGTATTACCTTGTATTGCATGTCATAATGTATGTTTACCAACTTATCATTATAAAGGAGTTGGGTGTGAAGTTGAGATGAGTGATTTACCAAATCAGGGACATTGTGCGTTAAATCCAAGAACTTTTAATGAGAAAAAATATGAAATCAAAAAGGTAGAAAATCCGAAAAATATAGCAATTATTGGCGCAGGAATTGCCGGTCTTACCGCCGCAATTCAGCTGGTAAAGCGTGGACATCAAGTAGTAGTATATGAAAAATCAGACGAGTTATGTGGAGTATTTAATGCGGCTGCTACTCCGTCATTTAAGGAGAAAGATAAACAATTGATTCAGTGGTATAAAAGACAAGTAAAATTGCTAAATATAGACGTAAAATTTAATAGTGAAATAACGGATTTAAGTACAATAAAAACAGATGAAATTATTATTGCAACAGGTGCAAAACCAAGATTACTGAAGGTAGCTGAAGGAAAAGATACTGTTGAAGCTATTGAGTATTTAAGAGAGTATAAGAGTGTAGGAGATAAAGTTGCTATCATTGGAGGAGGTCTTAGTGGATGTGAAATAGCATATGATTTAGCATTAAAAGGAAAACATCCAATGGTCATTGAAATGGAAGATGACATTCTTAAAACAAAAGGCCTTTGTATGGCAAATTCTAGTTGCCTAAGAGAACTACTAAGTTTTCATGATGTTCCAGTTTATACAGAAACTTCTTTAAAAGAGATAAAGAGTGGATCTATTGTAGTTGACTCAAAAGATGGTGAAAAAGAGTTTAAGGTAGACTCTGTTATCACTTCTTGTGGGTACATTTCTGGAACGACACTGGTAGATGAAGAAACTTTAAAGAAAAATAAAAATATACATTTACTTGGTGATGTAGATAAAGTTGGAAATCTAAAAAATGTTATATGGAGTGCTTATGAATTAGCTTTTTCTTTATAGATATAAAGGAGTCAATATAAAAAATGAAACTTCAGTTTTTGAAGTTTCATTTTTGTATGTATTTCATACTTATTGTTCGTTTTGCCTTAATTCTTCTCCATTTAAAAAGTAAAAGAATGCACCATTATCCCATTTGACCCTAACACCTATTTTTAGTCCAGGAAGTTCAAGAGATAACTTTTTTGCAAGCTCTCTCATAGATTCTACCGTCTTTGTTTTTCTCGAGAAACGATTTACTATGCTATAGACTCTTAAGGTCCAGAAAACATTTGGATTACTATTTTCTTTTATGAGATTTCCAATGTTTAACAATTCTTGATAATCTGTATGATAAAACACACAAGTTCTAATATCAAGTTTGATATCTTCAACGTTTTTTAAAACCTGAAGCGTATTAATTGTTTTATTCCACATTGAATGTGCCATTTCTTCCGAAATACCTGCTATCTCTTTTAATTTTTCAGAATTTTCTGCTTTTAAATCTACAGATAGTGAATCAAGGAGATGATGATCAGCCAAATATTGTATAAAAGTAGGACTAGATCCATTATGAGCCATGCTTCCGATTCCTCCAAGTTGTTTAACATATTCAAGAATTTTAATGGAAAGTTCAGGATAAGTACATGGATCACCACCAGATAATCTAACAATTTGATTGTTCATGATAGCATCATGAACAGCATGAAATATTTCCTCTTCTTCAACTTCTATACTACCCTTGATAATGTTATGTTGTTTATCATATCCATTTCTCTTACAATAGAGACAAGCATAATTACATTTTCCAAATGGTATGATTCTCATTTCTTTTACTTCTTCACCGAAAGCTCTTAAGAAATAAGCTTTTCTGGTTTCTTGAAAGAGTTTTCCCTGATAAGGAATGATGAGAACTTTCATATTATTGTCCTCCATACTTTTTCTCTAAAAATGCTTGTAGTGAAATACATCTCATTGTTCTACACGTTGGTTTATTAAAGAATATATCTTGCTCTTCAATAACCTTTTCGTATTCTGCTATGGTTAATGTTTCCTTATTTAAATGAGGACATAAACTAATACTCATATCCGGATTCATTGTCAAATAGTTTTTTCCCATATAGCAGATATTAGGAGATTCATTTCTCAATACACTTTCGTAGGCGGTTACCTTATTATCATGAAAGGTATTTAATACTCTAAAAATTTCATTTCTAAAATCAGAGTCCATACATTCTATAGTAGTTGGATATAAAGGATGATCCATTCCCACCGTTAATGGTTGCCATTTAATACTATCAAATATTTCTAATGCATATTGATAGTTTGCTGAATGAATCACTCTGAAAAAGTTTGTATCAATCATAATGGATGCTTTAAACTTAATAGAGGGATTCTTTCTTTTTACTTCTAAGATGTTTTGACACATTTTTGCGTAGTGAGGAGTATTTCCAAGAAGTTCATCGTTATATAAAGATACCTTTATTCTTTGGATTCCCATTGTAGCTATTTCATCAGAATGAAACCTATCAAATAACATTCCATTAGTAAAGTAAGATACTTTAGTAAATTTAGATAGCCTACTTACCAAAAAATAAATATCTTTATACATAGTGGGCTCGCCGCCACTTAGATGAACTTTTTGAATTTTATGCTTTTTTATAAAATGAATTAATGTCTCAATATTCATGTTTTCATTCATGTCATATTGAACTTTATCATCAAAAACATAATTGAAGCAAAATTCACATTTCTTATTACACTTATAAGTTACCCTAACCAGCAGTTCATTGATCATATACTTTTCTCCTTTAATAATTATTTTTTGGTTTCTGAAAGATATGCTGCATATTTTACCACATTTTACATAGTTTAGCAACAATTTGTGTTATGTTTGTAATTGATAAGGTGAAAAAAATTATGATAACTTTAAAGATTGAACTTCTTTAAATTTTATGGTATAATAAAAAAGTAAAATTTTTAAGTTTAAAATAGTTTAATAATTCAAGGAGAAAAAAATGCGGTATAATTATGATGATATGAAAGGTCAAGTTGTAAGGATAAAAAAGCAACAGGTATATTATTTTGATAAAGATGGAATATATCAGTGTATGCCACTAGAGGAGGCTAAGAAAATAGGATTTCCAAACTTATATACTCGATTTGATGGTTCTGTTTATTTTTTTAAACCATGGCATGGAACAGATGATAATGGTAATCTGATTAAGATGGTAATATGCAAATTAGAGATTGGAGATAATATAAAAACATTTCTTGATAATTTGTCTCATTCAAAGTTAGAAAAGCATGATAAACCAGAGGGGATTGAAAGATTTATTGCACGTATTGAAGAGCCGACGTTTTATCGTGTACCAGAAAATCTAAAGGAAAATACATTTGATTATATCTATGTTGATATCAATCTGCTTACAAATTGGAATCAAGATCGAAAAAAATATATTAAAGAAAATATTGATGAAATTAATCAGAGGGTGATTGAAAAAATCAAGAATCAGAGATCTTTTATAAAATATGGAATTTCAATCAACTTTCTAAAGATTTCAAGGATTACACTTAGTGAGCGACAAAACTTACTTCAGTATGTATTTGAATTAAAAAAATAAGAAAGAACATATAAAGTTTGACAAGTGTCAGATTTTATATGTTTTTTATGCTATAATTATTCAAAAAATACTATTGACTTATAGTTAGCTCTAAGGTATATAATAGTCAAATATAGGAGGGATTTAAGTGAAAGTGTTATTAATAAATGGAAGTCCACATAAGGCAGGATGTACCTACACAGCTTTAACAGAAGTGGCAAAAACTCTGAATGAAGAAAAAATTGAAACAGAAATATTTTGGATAGGAATAAAACCAGTGGGAGGTTGTATCGCTTGTAAAAAATGTAAGGAACTTGGAAAATGTGTTTTTAATGATGTCGTAAATGATTTTATAGAGAAAGCAAAAAAGGCAGATGGATTTATATTCGGAAGTCCAGTACATTATGCAGGAGCAACAGGAAATATGACAGGATTTATGGATAGAGCATTTTATGCACCATTCCAAGCTGGCAAAGGTGATATTGTTCTTTTTAAACCTGCTGCTGCAGTTATTTCTGCAAGAAGAGCGGGGACAACAGCAACTTATGATCAGCTAAATAAGTATTTTGGAATTACACAAATGCCAATTATTTCATCAAGATACTGGAATATGGTGCATGGTGCAACACCAGAGGATGTAAGAAAAGATGAAGAGGGAATGCAAGTGATGCGAATACTTGGTAGAAATATGGCATATTACTTAAAGTGTATAGAAGCGGGAAGAAAAAATGGAATCAAACTTCCAAAACAAGAAGAAAAAATGAATTTTACAAATTTTATTAGATAGGAGATAGAAAAAGAAAATCACTCACTCTTACTAATTTAAAATAATTGTGATATAATCTATTCTAGATAGTTAAAGGAGTGAGGTCTAATGGAATTAGAAGAATATTTAAAAGAAAGATTAAATATTACCAGTGAGGAAGCGACAAAAATTGCAAATGTATTCAAAGAATATAAGAAAAAATATGGACATGAGCACTTTCATAAACACAAAAATGATGATAATGAAGATGTTTATTCAATGATTTGTGAATCTAAAGAAGATTGCATTGAAAGTGAATATAATTTGGAAAAAATGCATTGTAATGGTTGCCGCAATAATTGTACTATTCTAGATCCTAAATGTGGCAAAGGATCGATGATACAAAAAGAAATTATTAAAATGAAAACCAAATAAACTAAAAAACAAGTTAACCTATATTAACTTGTTTTTTGGTTTTGTGGAAATATTAAAGTAAAAGTAGTTTTATCATTTTCACTGGTAGCCGATATCTTTCCTCCATGTAAACTAATAATTTCCTTTGCAATAGCAAGACCAAGGCCTGCACCACCATGACTTGTATTTCTTGCATCATCTAGTCTATAAAATTTTTCAAAAATGGAATCTAATTTATCTTTAGGAATAGTAAAACCAGTATTTTGTACAGATACAGTAATCATTTCATTTTCACAATGAGCAACTATCTGAATATCTGTATTTTCAAAACTATAGGATATTGCATTTTTAATAACATTATTAAAGACCCTTGAAAGTTTATCTGGATCAGCATAACATGTTATCTGATCATCACAATCTATGATAATGTGTTTATTTTGCTCATTTATGACAGGATAAAATTCATCAACTAGTTGCTGTAGCATGAGCTTTAAATTTAAAGTTTTTTTCATAAGGACAATATTGATATCATTAAATCTTGCAATTTCAAAGAATTCATTCATTAATTCTTCTAGTCGATATGCCTTATCAAGAGTAATATTTGTATATTTGATTCTTTGTTTCATTGGCAGGTCAGGTTCTTCTTTTAATAATTCCAGGTATCCAATAACAGAGGTAAGCGGCGTTTTTAAATCATGTGCAAGATAGACAATTAAATCATTTTTTTTCTGCTCTGCTTCCTTGGCAAGTCGTATGTTTTTAATAGATTGTTGTTTTACTTGATTCATTTTTTCTCCAACATCTGCAAGATCGTCTGGAAGTTCAATCCACTCATCATTAATCTCAATTAGTTTTTCACTAGCTTCAACAATGGAGTCAATATATCCCAGTGTTTGTCTTAGTACGATATAAAATATAATGATACATCCAACAAGCCAAATAAATGCCATAGAAAATAGATTATATCCGATACCTGTAAGCAACTGATAAAGAAAGTCATCATATGACCAAGTAAAGGACTGGCAAATAAGACGCCCCATAATCCATCCTATCATTAATAGTAAAGTATAAGTAAATATCAGTGTAATTAATTTTACAATAAATCGGGTTGTAAGTTTACTTCCATATTTAGTTTTCGATTTCATAGCCAACACCCCATACGGTTTTGATAAATTTTGGATTTTTAGGTTTTTCATGTAACTTTTCTCTTAATCTTTTAATATGTACCATAACAGTATTGTTACAATCCAAATATTTTTCACCCCAAACTTGAGAGAATAACTCTTCACTACTTACAACTTTCCCTCTGTTTTCACATAAATACCAAAGAATAGAGAATTCAGTTGGTGTTAAATCAATTTCTTCATTGTATAAAATACATTTATGATTCTTTTTATTCACAGTAAGTCCCAATATTTCAATGATGTCAGTATCATCCTTGTCTTTGTTATAGTTATGATATCTTCTTAAAGCAGATTTTACTCTTGCTATTAATTCTAAAGGATTAAATGGCTTTGTGATATAATCGTCAGCTCCCATGGATAATCCTTGTATTTTTGAGATATCATCAACTTTTGCAGTTAACATGATAATCGGATAGTTATATTTTTCTCTAATTTTATTACAAATTGTAAATCCATCTGTATCTGGTAGCATAACATCTAGTATTGCCATATCAAGATGATTGTTTTCTATACAATTTAGAGCTTCACTGGATTCATAAAATTTGAAAACATGATAATTTTCGTTTTTTAAATATAGTTCTACTAAATCAGCAATTTCTTTCTCATCGTCTAAAACTAAGATATTGTAATTCATAATAATTCACCAAAAAAATTATATCATAAAGATGCTGAAAAGATAAGTTATTTTGTGAATTGTAAGAAAATCTTAAGAATTTATTAAGAAATTTTTAAGAGAATTGTTAGAAAATATTAAAGAAGAAGAAAAGAAAAAAAGTTATACTAAAAATAGCAAAGGAGAATGTTTATGAATAAACAAATGGTCTTAAAAAAGTTTCCTATCATAAAAAGAATTAGAAGTGCCCAAATCAAATCTTTGTTTTATTTTAAAATGTACTTAGATCAAAATCAGTATAGTCAAGAAATAGCAAAGGACACGTTTCAGTATCAGATGCCAGTTTTTCAAGACAAAATGATCAATACGGAGACGGGCTTTCCAATGGAATATCAGTATAATAAAGTATTTAATTTAAAACTTGCAGGAGATAAAATCAATCATCTTTTAATAAAACCAAATGAAACCTTTTCTTTTTATATGGCAATCAAAGGAGCTGAGAAGAAGCAAAAGTACAAGGAGGGGCTAACATTAATTGATGGCAAAATGGAATTTGTCAGTGGAGGAGGTCTTTGTCAGTTAAGTAATTTATTATTTCAAGTCTTTTTAAATAGTCCTCTTACTATCATAGAAAGACATACACACAGAATAAAAGATTTTCCTGACCCAATCCCAGATTCTTTAAAAGGAGTAGATGCTACAATAGCAGAGGGCCTTTTGGATTTAAAGGTAAGAAATGATACAGATAACACGTTTCAGATAGTAATTAAGTTTGATGAAGAAAATCTTTATTGTAATTTATGTACAAAAGAAAAAGTTTTCATTTCTTATCACATCCAAAATAGAAATTTAAAGTATATCAGACATTTGAATAAGACTTATGAGATAGTAGATGTTTATAGGCAGGAAATGAAAGACTCTAAAATGATAAAAGAAGAGAAGCTTTATACAAATAAAACACAAATAGGATATCAATTGCCTAGTAATATAGAAATTTTAGAAAGTGAGGATGAGGATAATGAGTAAAAAGAAAATAGGAATTATATTTGGTGGATGTAGTCCAGAGTATCATGTATCTTTGGAGTCTGCATACAGTGTTATTACAAATATCAATCAAAGTAAGTATGAGATGGTTCTAATTGGAATTACAAAAGAAGGAGATTTTTTTAAATATGATGGAGATATTGAAAATATCAAAAATGATACATGGAAAGAAAAAGGAAAATGTACAAAAGTGGTAATCTCTGGAAGCAAGAGTGACAAAGGAATGATTGAAATTGATGGAGATAGACTAAATTTAGTAAAACTAGATGCTGTTTTTCCGGTTTTACATGGAAAAAATGGAGAAGATGGAACACTTCAGGGCTTGATATCTCTTTCTGGTATCCCTTTAATAGGATGTGATGTATTATCTTCTAGTTTATGTATGGACAAGTATTTGTCTCACCAACTAGTTCAAAGTTATGGAATCAATGTGGCTAAATGTATTGTAATAGATCATACAACGAGTAAAAAAGAAATTATGGAAAAACTGGGGGAATTAAATTATACGTTATTTGTCAAACCAATGAGAGCCGGATCTTCTTTTGGAATTACGAAAGTAGAGAATGCATCTCAAATAGAAAAGGCAATAAAGGATGCCTTTTTATACGATACGGAGGTGATGATAGAAGAAAACGTAGATGGGATAGAAATAGGATGTGCGATTCTTGGAAATGAGAAATTAATTGTTGGAAAAATAGATGAAATTGAGTTAAGCGATGGCTTTTTTAATTATACTGAAAAGTACACATTAAAGACTTCTAAAATACATGTGCCAGCAAGAATTGACCAGCGTACTGCTACATTAGCAGTAGAGACAGCCAAAAAGATTTATCGTATTTTAAAATGTAAAGACTTTGCAAGAGTAGATATGTTTTTAACTTCAGATGGGAAAATTTATTTTAATGAAATTAATACGATACCTGGCTTTACGTCACATAGTAGATATCCTAATATGATGAAACAAATAGGAATAGAATTTGATGAATTAATAGACAAATTAATTTCATTGGAGGTTTAAAATGAGAAGTATTTTATTAAAAAGGGAATATGTTTTTTATGGTAATTTGATTCTTGTCAATGGGGAACATAAAATCAAAGAAGAAGTAAAAAAGTATAATCTAAAACCATTTGATGAAAAATATCCCAATATATTGCTAGATTACAACGCTAATTTAGAACTCCAAAATATTTTAAAAGAAATTGGTTCAGAAAGGAAAATTGTGCCAGTAAGTGGATATAGGGATTTCACGGAACAAGTGGAAATTTACGAGAATTCGTTAAAAGAAAATGGTGAGCGTTTTACTAAAAAATATGTAGCTTATCCTAATTGTAGTGAACATCAGACAGGCCTTGCAATTGATCTTGCTTTGAGTCAAAAAAATATTGATTTTATAAGGCCAAAATTTCCATATACAGGAATTTGTAAAAAGTTTCGAAATGTAATGGCAGAATATGGATTTATTGAAAGATATACAAAAGACAAGGAGCAAATCACAAGAATTGCAAGTGAAGAATGGCATTTTAGATATGTAGGATTTCCACATTCTAAAATCATTATACAAAACCATATGTGTTTAGAGGAATATATTCAATATTTAAAAGATTTTGAATTTGGTAAAAAAGCACTAACTTTTGAAGGGTATGAAATTTCATATATCAAGATGAATGAGGATATGAAACAGATACAAATAGAAGATAACGAAATGATAACAATATCTGGAAATAACGATGATGGGATTATTATTACAAAGAAGGTAAGAAAATGAAAGAAAAAGAACTAAGTATGGATGGATTTAGAATCATAGCTTCGATACTAATTATAGCAGTGCATACTTATCCATTACTTTCCATAAGTGAAACACTTGATTTTATTGTGACACATGTATTATGTAGAATCGGGGTACCATTCTTTTTCATGGTAACAGGATATTTTGTATTACCAAAAGCATTAAACGATAAAAAAGAACTTAAAAAATATATGATAAAAATATTAAAATTATATATAATATGCATGCTCTTGTACCTTCCAGTCAACATTTATGCAAAGCAAATAAATGGAGTAGATGAGATAGTAAAAGATATATTGTTTCATGGAACATTTTACCATTTGTGGTATTTTCCAGCATTAATTCTTGGTATGTATTTTACTTATTTCATTATTAAAAATATAAAAGAAAGGCAAGCAAGATATATCTTTATTTTCCTTTTTGTTATTGGACTTTTTGGAGATAGTTATTATGGAATTAGCGAAAAATTTGAAATTATTAAAAAGATCTATGAAATCATATTTCATGTTTTTGATTATACAAGAAACGGACTATTCTTTACTCCAATCTTTGTATATCTTGGCTATATGATGAAAAATAAAAGTTTCAATTTAAAGAGAGGTCTTAATATATTTTTCATAGTATTATTTTTAAGCTTGATGGTATTTGAAGGATTATTATTACGTCATTTTAATATGCAAAGACATGATAGTATGTATATTATGTTAATTCCGACTATGATAAGTATATTTTACCTTTTAATACAAAACAATAAAGGCAATCATAAAAAACTAAGGAGGATAGCAACACTTGTTTATATCTTGCACCCTTTATTTATTATTTTGGTAAGGGGAATTGCTAAAATACTTCATCTTGAGTCTCTGATGATTGATAATAGTGTAATACATTTTTTATTAGTAGTTAGTATGACAATGATTTTTAGCATTTGTTTTGATTTTGTAAAAGGAAAGATAGGTGATATTTATGAAAGAAAAAGAGTCTATCCTACAAGATAGGGCTTTTATCGAACTTAATTTTAGTAATTTAGCACATAATATAGAAGAGATCAAAAAGGTAATTGATAAAGATTGTAAAATCATGGCAGTGGTTAAAGCAAATGCTTATGGACATGGAATAGTACAAATAGCGAAGATGTTAAATAGAATAGGAGTAAAAGACTTTGCAGTAGCAACACTTTCTGAGGGAATACTTTTAAGAAAGCATCATATAGATGGAAATATTTTGATACTTGGATACACAGACGTTTCTAATATAGAATATGTTATTGAATATGATTTAATGCAAACGATAATAGATTATGAATATGCCAAAAAAATTGAAACGATAGAGCTAAAAAGTAAACTAAAAGTACATGTTAAAATTAATACAGGGATGAATAGAATTGGTGAAAACTATGAAAATATGGAAAAGCTACAAGAAATTTATCAAATGAAGAATATAGAAATTTTAGGAACATATACACATCTTTGTGTAGCTGATAGTTTCGAAGAAGAGGATGGAGTATTTACAAAAATACAAATTGATCGATTCAACCAATGTATAGAACAGCTAAAAAGGCAAAAATGTGATGTTGGAAAAGTGCATGTTCAAAGTAGTTATGGCGTATTAAATTATCCTTACTTAAAATATGACTTTGTTCGTGTTGGAATTGTTATGTATGGCGTTTATAGTAATTATCATGAAAATACAGTAGTAAAACTGAACTTAAGACCAGTACTATCATTAAAGGCTAGGATTACAAGTGTAAAAGAGATTAAAAAAGGAGAAGCTGTAAGTTATGGCAGAACTTTTGTAGCAGATGAAAGCAAAAAAATTGCAACAGTCTCTATTGGATATGCAGATGGATATCCAAGGAATTTATCTGGTCAAAATGTAGAAGTACTAGTAAATGGAAAATATGCCAAAATCATTGGTAGAATTTGCATGGACCAGCTTATCATAGATGTTTCAAATGTAAGTGGAATCAAGCAAGGAGATCTTGTAACTTTCATTGGAGATAAAGATGAAATTTCTGCAGAAAAGATTGCAAGCGCGTCAAATACGATTACGAATGAATTATTAAGTAGGCTTGGAAATAGAATAGAAAGAATTTCAAAAGAGTAAAGATGATGGAAAATCACATTTATGATTTTACTGCCCCATAAGTGTGAGAAATAAAAGGAGAAATGATATTGCTAATTACTTCTTTTTCTGATAATATATCATTATAGAAGGGAGGATACTTATGTCAGTAAATGTGAAGATAGAAGCACAAGGTTTATTCAAAAAAAGGTTAAGTGTACAAGATATTGTCACTTTAAAACATTTGGCATATGGTATATCAGATGAAAATTATAGATTGATTCCAGATAAGATAGCAGAACATACATTAGTTTATGATACAAAAATTTTGGCAAGAGGCATAGAAGTGTCATTTGATCATGATAGTGTATTACTAAGACTTTGTTTGCCTACTTCCCTTAGTGAAATTAATTTGTTTTATCAATTGATAAAGGACATTTGTAAAGAGCTAAAGACAAAGAGTTTTATGAGAGATGAAGAAAAGTGTAATATACAAGATATTGAAAAGTTGATTGTGTGTGATAAAGAAACAAGCATATTAGCATTAGAGGAATTAAAAAGTAATATTGGTAAGAATGAATATAGTAGACTTGAAATATTTGGTGTTATGAATCCGATCTCTATTGGAAAAAATGAGATAGATTTTATCGATAGTAGTATGGAAAAGTTTGAAGAATTCTTACATGAAAAACAGAACTTAGATGTATACTATGCTACACCCAGAGTCTATAAAAAAGAGGAAAAAATGTTTGGAATATATGTTATAGGAGCAAACATTCCATCGGTTGTTCCCAATAAACCATATATTGTCTTAAATCAGATTGAGGGCATAAAGGAGTGGTATGTGATGTTAAAAGACAATCATATTGTTAAGTATGATGATTTTATAAATGCAATTACTAAAAGTCAATATTATGATGCCAATCATATGATTATTTGTTTATCTGAGAATGAAATCGATGATATCATATCTCAGTTTCAAACGGAAGTCTAAAATATAAAAGAATAAGTAACTTGTGACAGTTACTTATTTTTTAATAAATCAGAAATGGTAGTGACCACGATATTTATCATTGCATCATAGTCTAGAGTTTCATGTTTATGATATACAATTTCATGGCAGATATTATCAATAAGTCCAATTGAGATGTGAATCTTTTCCATTAAATTTTCACTCTGAAATCCTTTTTGGCTCAATATCTCATAAAGCTTGATTGTCATATCCATTTCTCTTTTATAAAAATAATAGGCTACTTCCTTGTCAGAATGTGCCATTGCCATAATTTCTTCATGAGCTGATTGCGATAATTTATGATTTTCTATAAAATTATATATCATTTTCTGTATAATTGTCTCAATATTTTCTTCCTTTAGATTATTGATAGGGACATTTAACATAGGATAGAAAATATGATCTGCATATTTTTCTAAACTTTCAATAAAAATATCATGTTTATCTTTAAAATAGCTATATACAATTCCGGTGGATACGCCAGCATTTTTAGCTATTTGTGCAGTATTGGTATTGTAATATCCTTTTTGACAAATTAATTCGAATCCTGATTTAATAATTTTTTCTTTCTTTTCAATAGAACGTTTTTGTATTGGTTCTCTAATTTCTATTCTATTCATAATTTCCTCCATCTGTTTTGTTAATTATATAAAGAAATGATATCAATGTCAATAAATATGAAAAATATTTCATATCCCATTGACTTTATAATACAATAATTATATAATTTTGATGAAAATGTGAAAGATATTTCATGTTAAGGGAGGAATTATGGAAAAGATAGTAGAATTAAAAAAGGTAAGTAAGGTATATACGACTGGTGAGAAGGAATTTAAGGCAATCGATAATATTGATTTATCTATTAATAAGGGAGAATTTGTTGTAATACTAGGGCCATCTGGTGCCGGTAAATCTACTTTACTAAATTTGATTGGTGGGATGGATACACCAACGAAAGGCTCTATCAAAATAGATGGAGAAGATATTTCAAAATATGATGAAAATAAGTTAAGTGATTATAGAGCAGAAAATATTGGATTTATATTTCAATTCTATAATATACTACCTACACTTACCGTTCTTGAAAATGTAGATGTTGTAAAAGATATTGTAAAGGATCCAATTGATAGCTTTGAGGCAATTAAGGATGTCGGATTATCAAAACATATTAATAAATTCCCAAATCAATTATCCGGAGGTGAGCAGCAAAGAGTGTCTATTGCAAGAGCAATTGCTAAAAACCCTAAGCTATTACTTTGTGACGAACCAACAGGTGCTTTGGATTCTAAAACTGGTGTAGAAGTGTTAAAACTATTAAAGAAACAATGTGATAGAAATGATGGAAGTAATACTGTCATTATTGTAACACATAATAGCTTATTTGCCGATATAGCGGATACTGTTATTCGAGTGAAAAATGGAAAAATAGAAAGTGTAGAGAAAAATAGCAGTCCTAAAAAGATAGATGAGGTGAAATGGTAAATGAGGAGTCTAAATAAAAAGTTATATCGAGATATTAAGTTTAATAAGTCACAATTTATTACAATTTTTCTTATGATATTTTTAGGTGTTTTTGTGTTCTCAGGAATTCATAGTTATATGGATGGAATGAGAATAAGTGGAGAAAATTATTATGAAGAAAATAATTTTGAAGATCTCTTTCTTGTAGGAGAAAACTTTACAAAAGAAGACTTAGAAAATATCAAAAAAATTGAAAATATAAAGGATGCTGAAAGAAAATTTACCATTGTTACTACTCTATTAGATCATGATGATGTTACTTTAGAGACAAATTTTATTGAATCGAATCATATTTCAAAATTTTATATAGTAGAAGGGGAAGCGTTTAGTAGAGAAAAAGATGGTGTATGGATCGATAGTTATTTGGCTAAAAATTTAGGGTTAACTGTAGGAGAGAAGATTACATTTCAATATAAAAATTATGAGATGACTAAAAAAATATTAGGTCTTATTACTGTACCAGATCATGTTTATGCTATCAAAAGCGAAAATGAAATTTTTCCTACGCATCAAGATTATGGATTTGTGTATTTGTCAATAGATCAGTTTCCCAAAAATTTTATTTTTGATGAACTGAGAAGTAAAAATGCTTTACTTAGAAATTTAGAAAATCAAGAGATTGAATCACTCATTTCTGATTTTCATATAGAGGACTATTATATTTTTAATTCGGTTATGATAGATGTAGATGATGTGTCTAAATTAGAAGATACAAAAGAAGATATTGAAAGTAATATTTCATCAGCAATTGCTGTTACTGATAGAAATTCCAATATCTCATACAATAGTTATAATTCGGAGGTGGAAGAGGGCGATACTTATTCAAGTGTATTTACCTTACTATTTTTATTTATTGCCGTTTTATCTGTTGTTACAACAATGAATCGATTTGTCAGGGGACAAAGGACACAGATTGGTACTTTAAAAGCACTTGGTATCAAAAGAAATAAAATTATTTTACATTATATCAGCTATGGATTTTATATCAGTTTGGTGGCAAGTATCCTAGGCGTTGTTTTGGGAAATTTTACACTAGGTCAGTTTTTCTTAAATATGGAAATGACATATTTTGAGGTACCAATATATAGCACAAAATTATTACCAATTGTATATGTTTTGGCTATTGGTGTAGTGTTGGTTGTGACTTTAGTAACTTACTTATCATGTAAAAAAATATTAAAAGAGCCTGCAAGTTTAGCGTTGAGAGTTGAAGTGCCCAAAGTAAAGAGTACCAATTTTGATATTACTACAAAAGAAATATTTAAGAAGCTTTCTCTTTCTAGTAGGTGGAATTTAAGAGACATTACTAGGAATAAAGGCAGAACCTTAATGGCAATTGTTGGAATCGTTGGATGTACTATGCTTATTGTATGTGCTTTTGGTCTTTTAGATAGCATGAATTCCTATTTAGATTGGGAGTTTGAAAAGCTAAGTAATTTTCGTTATAAATTGTCACTTAATGAAAATTATACAGAGGAAGAATTTGAGCTTTTAAAACAAAAATATGGTGATCAGACAAGTAAGACGTATGGAATAGAAATTAAGACAGGTGGTAATAAGGAAACGAATGTGCTAACTATCAATGATGCTCTTAACAAGTTAAGATATACAGATCATAATAAAGAGTATATGGAGTTGTCAGATGATGGCATATATATTACTGAAAAACTTTCTAAAACATTAGGATTAACAGTAGGAGATGAAATTACTTGGCATATATTTGGTGATGATAATTGGTACACAAGTAAAATTGTGGGACTTAATCGTGATCCGCAAAATCAGCAATTAAATGCTACTAGAAAATTTTATGAAAGTTTAGGATTAAACTATCGAGCAGATTGTATTTATACAGATGAAGATTTGAGTGATGTAGAAATTCTAGATGGGGTAGATACTATTCAAAGTATTAATAATTTAAAAGAGGGAATGGAAGGCATGCTAGATACTATGAAAAGCATGGTTGTCCTTTTAATAGTAGTCTCAGCTATTTTAGGATTTGTGATTATATACAATTTAGGAATACTATCTTTTTCAGAAAAAAATTATCAATTTGCTACTTTGAAAGTTTTAGGATTTAAAAATCAGTATATCAAAAAGATATTTGTAAAGCAAAATATTTGGATTACGATACTTGCAATTGCAATAGGATTACCTCTTGGTTTTCTAATGACGGATTATATATTTAAATCGGCACTAAGCGATAGTTACGATTTTAATGCAAATATTAAGTTAATTTCATATGTCTATTCAATTATTGGTACTTTTGTGGTATCATTTATAGTAAATAAGATACTTTCTGGTAAAATTAAAACAATAGATATGGTAACAAGCCTAAAAGGAAACGAATAGTCAGGAGGAGAGAATTTGAGTAAAGATATACTAATTGGAATATTAATACCATTTGTCGGTACAACACTTGGTGCTTTTATGGTATTTTTTATGAAGAACAAAATGAATTCAAAAATAGAGAAGCTTTTATTGGGATTTGCATCGGGTGTCATGATAGCAGCGTCAATTTGGTCCCTTTTAATTCCAGCTATTGATATGACAAAAGCGCAAGGGGGAATTTCATGGGTGCCTGCCACGGTTGGCTTTTTACTTGGTATTTTATTTTTATTAATATTAGATAGCATTATACCACATCTACATTTGGATAGCGAAAAGCCAGAGGGAATACAAGCAAAACTGAAAAAAACAACTATGATGGTATTTGCGGTAACTCTTCATAATATACCAGAAGGAATGGCAGTAGGGGTTACGTTTGCAGGAGTTTTAGCAAATAATAGTGGTATTACCATTGCCGGGGCATTTGCGCTTGCTATTGGTATAGCGATTCAAAATTTTCCAGAGGGTGCGATTATTTCTATGCCACTAAAAAGTGAGGGAATGTCTAAATCAAAAGCATTTTTATATGGTGTCTTATCTGGAGTAGTTGAACCTATCGGAGCAATACTTACGATACTTTTGACTAGTATAGTAGTGCCAATACTTCCTTATTTGTTGGCATTTGCAGCAGGAGCTATGATTTATGTTGTAGTGGAAGAGTTAATACCAGAATCACAGACAGGTGAGCATTCTAATATTGGAACAATAGGTGTAGCAATAGGATTTGTCATTATGATGATACTAGATGTTGCTTTAGGATAATAAAAGATCATATATTAAGGTTAAAGTTTATAGGATAAATTTTAACCTTTTTTTTAAATACTCTTGACTTAGAGTAAACTTTAACTTATATAATATAGTATGTAGTATGGAAGAGGTGTATAAAATGAGAATAGCACAAGTTAGTGAAAAATACGGTATTTCGCCAGAAACACTTAGATATTATGAAAAGATTGGCTTAATTCCAAAAGTGAATAAAGATCAGAGTGGAATTAGGGATTATACGGAGAGAGATTGTAACTGGATAAACTATATCAAGTGTATGAGAGGTGCAGGACTTTCCATAGATAGTTTGATTCGATATACTAGCTTATTTAAAAAAGGTAGGACAACTATATCAGAAAGAAAGCAAATATTAATAGAGCAAAGAGATGAAATTGAAAAGAAAATAAAGGATATGCAGATAGCATTGGATAGATTAAATATGAAGATAGAGGGATATGAAGAAAGAATGCTTGCGTATGAAGATAAACTAAGAATAGAGGAGGAAAAATGATTGAAAAGCAAACCGCAGGAAGGAAAAATTTAGGAGATATCGCACCAAAATTTGCAGAGTTAAACGATGATGTTTTATTTGGAGAAGTATGGGCAAGAGAAGATAAACTATCTTTAAGAGATAGATCAATGATAACAGTAGCGGCCCTTATGGCAATGGGAATTACTGATAGTAGTATCAAACATCATATTGAAAATGCAAAGAAGAATGGTATTACAAAGGAAGAAATGTCTGAGATTGTTACACATCTTGCTTTTTATGCGGGGTGGCCTAAGGCATGGGCTATATTTCATTTTGTGAAGGAGGTATATGAAAAATGACAGAAGAGGTATTGTTTGGAAGAGGTGAAAAAAATCCTTATGGAAACTATTTTATCGGACAGAGTTATCTTAAAATGTTATCAACAGAATTGGGCGTTGGTATTGCAAATGTTACATTTGAGCCAGGATGTAGAAACCATTGGCATATCCATAGAGCAAGCAAAGGCGGTGGACAAATATTGCTGGTAACTTCTGGTGAAGGATGGTATCAAGAAGAAAATTGCCCTCCACAATCACTTAAACCTGGAGATGTAGTTGTAATTTCGCCAAATGTAAAACATTGGCATGGAGCAAAGAAAGACTCATGGTTTACTCATATAGCAATAGAAGTCCCAGGAGAGGATACAAAGACCGAGTGGTGTGAGCCAGTAAGTGGTGAAGAGTATGAGAAGTTATAGAAAGGAGAGAAAAAATGGATAAAAAAGTAGCAATTATCACTGGTTCTAGAAGAGGACTTGGAGAGGCAGCTGCGTATCGCTTAGCGAGACAAAATTATGACATTGTAGTCAATGATCGTGTAGGAAAAGAAGAAGTTGATAAAGTAGTAGAAAATTTACAAGAAAAATATCATGTAAATGCTATTGGAGTGATGGCTGATGTGTCAAAGGAAGAAGAAGTACAAAAATTACTAAGCGTCGTAAAAGAAAGGTTTAACAAAATAGATCTTTTAATCAATAATGCAGCAATTGTTGAAGATATGGAAATTGCTGACAGAAAAACAGAATTATTTAATGAAACGATCATCAATAATATTACTTCGACATATCTGATGAGCAAATATATTGGAAAAGAAATGTTTGATCATAAAGGTGGGAAAATTATCAATATATCATCAACAAATGGAATTAATTCTTTTTTTCCAACAAGTATTGATTATGATGCATCAAAAGCTGCAATTATATCATTAACACATAATTTTGCATTAGAATATGCACCATATGTTATGGTAAACTCAATCGCTCCTGGGTGGATAAACACAGATATGAACAAGCAATTACCAAAAAAGTTAATTGCAGAGGAAAACGAGAAAATCTATTTGAAAAGATTTGCCGAGCCATTTGAAATTGCAAACTTTATATGTTTTTTAGCAAGCGATGAATGTTCTTACTTAAATGGTGAGGTGATTAAACTAGATGGAGGGTATTAATATGGGATATATACAAAATTTAAGAAAGAAAGTAGGACATGACCCAATTTTAACAGCAGGAGTTGGATTATTTGTTTTTAATGAAAAAGATGAGGTATTAATGCAACTAAGAACAGATTATAACATGTGGGGACTTCCTGGTGGAGCAATGGAACTTGGGGAAAGTTTTGAGGAAACTGCCAAAAGGGAGTTAAAAGAAGAAACTAACTTAGAAGCTGATGAATTGAAAATGATACGAGTACTTTCTGGCAAGGATACTTATCGAGAATATCCTAACGGTGATAAGCTATATGATATTACTGCGATTTTTGTCATCAATAAATATCACGGAACTTTAAAAATCAATGATAGTGAATCAAAAAAATTACAATATTTTAACATTGATCAGCTTCCAATGAATATCACTTCACATACCAAAAATTATCTTGAAAAATATGGTGATATTTTAAAACTGGCATTAGCAGAATATAAAGCTAATCATTAGGAGGAATTCATATGGAAGTATTATTATTTACTCATAGTCAAGATATCGATGGAATGGGGTGTGCAATTCTTGCAAGAAAAGCATTTGGAAAATTTACGTTTGTACCAACAAAAACATTTGATATTACAAAAAATGTAAAAGAATATATAGATAATAGAAAAATTTATTCTTATGATAAAATTTATGTGACAGATCTTTGTATTAAAGAACCTGTGTTAAAACTGATAGATCAAGATGAATTTTTAAGAGAACATCTTATTGTACTGGATCATCATAAAACAGAAATTGAAGAAGGAAATGATCAATATTCTTTTGTGAATATTATTGTAGAAAAAGACGGAAAAAAAGAATCTGGAACAAGTCTTTTTTATGAATATTTGCTTCAAAATCATGATTTACAAAAAACAAATGTATTAGATGAATTTGTTGAATGGACAAGGCAGTATGATGTATATGACTGGAAAGCGATTCATAATCAAAAGGCAAGATATTTACATATATTATTTGAAAACTTAGGGTATGAAAAATATTTAGAACTGATGAATGATAAAGTAGATCATTTAGATTCGATTATATATACAGATTATGAGTTGTCAGTAATCAATCAATATTTAGAAAATTTAAGCGTTACTGCATCTTGTTTGCTAGATAAAATGAAAGTTGTAGAATTAGGAATCAACAATGAAAAATATCGAGTGGGATACGTAAGATGTGAATATAAATATAGAAATGACATTAATGAGTTTGTGATAAAGGATAATCGATATAATATAGATTGTGTTGGAATGATTATGTCAGATATAGATACTGTATCATATAGGGCTGTAAAAGATATAGATGTATCTATTATTGGAAAATACTTTGGAGGAAAAGGACACAAAGGAGCTTCTAGTAATCCACAAAGCAATCCAAAATTTCAAGAATTGGTAATGAAAAAATAAAGGGAGGAATTCATTATGAAAACATTAATTGTATATTATACATATACTGGACATACAAAAATGATTGCAGAAAAAATAAGGAAAGTATTAAACTGTGATATATTAGAACTAGAAATGAAAGAACCTTATCCTAAGGACTATGATTACGTTGTAGATATTGCACAGACACAAGCGTATGAAAAATATACGCCAGAGTTAAAAGAGTTTGATAAGAATATAGATGAATATGATAAGATTATACTAGGAATGCCGGTATGGTGGTATACATTTGCTCCTGCTATTAGAACTTTTTTAATAAAAACAAATTTGAAAGGAAAAGTAATTATTCCTTTTGCTACTAATGCTGGTTGGTTAGGTCATACCTTAGAGGATGTCAAAACTTTATGTAAAGAGGCAAAAGTAGAACATGAAATGGATATTTGTTTTACACAAGATTATTTAGAAAATAAACTGGTTACTTCTGAGAAAATAATTGATGAATGGATTGAAACATTAAAATAGAGAGAATATAAGGTGGATATATAAGATGAATTTTTATCATCTTATATATTTTTTTAATAAAAATCACATTTTAGAGAATAACTAATTAGTAATAACGTATTTTTAGTGAAGCGATAATCAAATTGGTATAATTGTTTATTTGACATTTTTCTCAAAGGAGATTTACACTCATTTTAAAATAGTATATAATAAGCATATGGGAAGTGATATTATGAAATGGAATGGATTTAAAATCGTAAAACAGTATAAAGAAACAAAAGATGTAGCTTTAATCGTATATTTTGTACTTAGAATTTTAGTAATTTTTTGTATGATTTTACAAATTATCAATGGAGACTTAAATAATGCTTTCATGTGTTTATTTTCACTAATATTGTTTACAATTCCAGGATTTATAGAAAAGAAGTTTAAAATAGAACTTCCAAGTCTTTTAGAATCTATCATCTACATTTTTATTTTTGCAGCAGAAATTCTTGGAAGTATTAATAATTTTTATGGAAATGTACCCCATTTGGATACCATCTTACATACATTAAATGGATTCTTGGCAGCAGGAATTGGATTTTCACTTGTTGACTTATTAAATACCAAAGTTAAAAATGTTAATTTGTCACCTTTTTTTGTCACTGTTGTTGCTTTTTGCTTTTCTATGACAATTGGTGTACTTTGGGAATTTGGAGAATATGGCGTGGATGTATTATTTGATCATGATTCACAAAAAGATAAAATTGTAACCAAAGTTGCCTCTGTAAAATTTAATCCAGAAGATAAAAATGAGGCTGCATTAATTGATCATATTGTACGTACTGAAATTTATACAGAAGATGGCAAGGTTTATTTAATAGATGGTGGTTATCTAGATATTGGTATTAATGATACAATGAAAGATTTAATTGTGAATTTTATTGGTGCAATATGCTTTAGTATTATTGGGTATTTATATATCAAAAATAGAGATAAGTACCGATTTGCTAAAAATTTTATACCAGTAAAAAATGAGTAGAATTAAAAAAGTACTTGACTTATAGTGAACTTCAAGTGATAAAATAGGAACAATGAAATGAGGAAAGGATGATATAAGTGGAGAAAGCAAAAGTTTATTTTACAAAGGAAATTTCACCAGAGAGTTTAATCAAAATTTATGAAGCAGTAGGAAAAGAATTAAATGGAAAAGTTGCTGTAAAAATATCAACAGGAGAACCAGGGGGCCGTAACTTTCTAAATCCAAATTTAATCAAAGATTTAGTTTGGAAATTAAATGGTACGATTATAGAATGTAATACTGCCTATGGAGGAAAAAGAATGAAACTAGAAGATCATTTAAAGGTGATAGAAGATCATGGATTTACTGCTATTGCGAAGGTAGATATTATGGATAGCGAAGGTGATATGCCAATTCCTGTAAAGAATGGAATACATCTAAAGGAAAATTATGTTGGATCTCATTTAAAAAATTACGATTCAATACTTATGCTGTCTCATTTTAAGGGGCATGCCATGGGTGGCTTTGGTGGAGCTCTTAAAAATATGTCAATTGGCGTTGCATCATCTGAGGGAAAAGCATGGATCCACACTGCAGGAAAAACAAGAAATCTTTCTGAGCTTTGGGCTAGTTTGCCCAAACAGGATGATTTCCTAGAGTCAATGGCAGAAGCAGATGAGTCTGTTATTCGCTATATGAAAGGAAACATTGTATATATTAATGTAATCAATAATCTTTCCATTGATTGTGACTGCAATGGTAATCCAGAGGCTCCTTGTATGGCAGATATTGGTATTGCTGCCTCTGTTGATCCAGTAGCCTGTGATAAAGCAAGTTTAGATTTTATTTATCATTCAAACGACCAAGGTAGAGATCATATGCTAGAGCGAATTGAATCAAGACACGGTATCCATACCATAGAACACGCTGAAAAACTTGGAATAGGAACAATGAATTACGAGCTTGTAAATATTGATTAATTGCAAAATATAAATACACTTAGTATGTTATGAAAGACGGTAACATGTGGAAGTGTATTTTTATTTTTTCTAAAATATCATGAATATAATTGTTAACCTTGACAAACAATATAGAAAGTAATATAATGTTAACCAGAGCTAACAAAAAGGAGAAAAAAATGATATCAAAATCATTAGAAGAGTATTTAAAAACAATGTATGTCTTAAAAAAGCAAAATGGAAATGTAAGAGTAACAGATATTGCAATAAAAATGTCATGTTCAAAACCTAGTGTTAATAAAGCTTTAAAAGTCTTAAAAGAAAATGAACTTATCACTTATGAGGCTTATGGTCCAATTGCCTTAACTCAAAGCGGAGAAGATTTAGCAAAGAAAATATTGGAAACTTATGATATCGTCTATTTGTTTTTAAAAGATGTATTGAATCTACCAAAAGAGGAAGCAGAAAAAGAGGCAGAAAGTCTAAAGTTAGTGATGTCAGATCATACAGCTAATAGACTTGCAAAATATGTACATAAGACTTTAGATTTAGATGATTTAGATTGTTGTTATGATGTAAATCAAGAAAAGTGTAGAAAATGTCAAAAAACTACATCCAGAGGAAAATTAATCAGAAAAGAGAAAGAGGAGTAAAAAATGAGTAAACAATTATTAGAAATAAAAGATTTAAGTGTAAATGTAGAAGATAAAGAAATTTTAAAAGGGATTAACTTAAAGATAAATCAAGGAGAAGTCCATGTGATCATGGGACCAAATGGTGGTGGTAAAACTACAACTGCAAATGCAATTTTCAATAATCCTATCTATACAAAGCAAGGTGGAAGTATTCATTTTTTTGGTGAAGATATTACAAATTTAAAGACAGATGAGATCGCAAGAAAAGGAATCTTTATGTCTTTTCAATTGCCAGAAGAAATACCTGGTATTTCAGTTGCTAATTTTTTAAGATATTCTAAAAGTAAGATGACAGGAGAGCCTGTAAAAATGGTTGACTTCCAAATTACGCTTATGAAATATGCACGAGAGCTTAAAATGAATCCTAAGAATTTACAAAGAAGTTTAAATGTAGGTTTTTCTGGTGGAGAGAAAAAGAAGAATGAAATATTGCAAATGCTTGTATTAAATCCTAAACTTGCAATTCTTGATGAGACAGATTCGGGACTTGATGTTGATGCTATTAAAACAGTATCTAAGGGAATAGAGATGTTTAAAAATGATGAGAATGCAGTTCTTATTATCACTCATAATACTAAAATATTACGTAGTTTAAAAGTAGATTTTGTTCATATTCTAATTGACGGAAAGATTGTAAAAACCGGAGATGCAAGCCTAGCAAAAAAAATCGAAGAAGAAGGATATGAAAAGTATAAAGCAGAGGTAGAGGAATCATGAAAAAAACAAATCTAGAGGAGATCAATAGAAATATTTATGATATTAAAAATAAAGATGAGTATGATTATAAGATAAAGAAAGGATTAACCAAAGAAATTATTGAAGAAATATCTAAGCAAAAAAATGATCCTGATTGGATGAGAGAATTTAGATTAAAAGCTTTAGAGGTATATAATCATTTAGAACTTCCAACCTGGGGACCAGATTTGTCTGAGTTAAATATGGATGAGATTGCAACTTATGTTAGGCCCAAAACAAAACTTAGCACTTCTTGGGATGATGTACCTGAAGATATTAAAAATACATTTGATCAGTTAGGAATTCCTGAAGCAGAAAAAGCTTCCCTTGCAGGTGTTGGTGCTCAGTATGATTCAGAAGTAGTTTATCACAGTATGAAAGAAGAACTTATCAAACAAGGTGTTATTTATACTGATATGGAAACGGCTATTAGAGAATATCCAGATCTTGTTAGGGAACATTTTATGAAATGTGTTCCAGTATATGATCATAAGTTTGTAGCACTACATGGTGCCGTTTGGTCAGGTGGTTCTTTTGTATATGTTCCAAAAGGAGTTAAAGTAGATATTCCACTTCAATCTTATTTTAGGCTAAATTCACCAGAATCTGGACAATTTGAGCATACTCTTATTATTGTAGATGAGGGAGCAAGCTTGCATTTTATAGAAGGCTGTAGTGCACCAAAATATAATAAGGTAAATCTTCATGCTGGTTGTGTTGAGTTATATGTAAGGGATAATGCTTATCTTAGGTATTCAACAATAGAAAATTGGTCTAAGAATATGCTAAATTTGAATACTAAGAAAGCAATTGTAGGAAGAAATGCGAAAATGGAATGGGTAAGTGGTTCTTTTGGTTCCAAAATCTCTATGTTATACCCAATGAGTATTTTAAATGGCGAAAATTCTAAAACAGAATTTACAGGAATTTCTTTTGCAGGACACGGACAAAACTTAGATAATGGATTTAAAGTAGTACATAATGCTAAAAATACTTCTAGTGTAGTAAATGCAAAATCGATTTCTAAAAATGGAGGAAAGTGCACTTATAGATCTCTTGTTAGAGTAAATGAGAATGCAATCAATTCTAAATCAAGTGTTTCTTGTGAGTCTTTAATGCTAGATGATATCTCCATATCTGATACCATCCCTGTAAATGATATTAGAACAGATGAAGTTGAATTCTCACATGAAGCAAAAATTGGTAAAATCAGTGATAAGGCAATCTTTTATCTCATGAGTAGGGGACTTTCTGAAGAAGATGCAAAGGCAATGATTGTTAGAGGCTTTGCAAGTAGTGTATCGAAGGAATTGCCTGTTGAATATGCAGTTGAGATGAATAATTTAATTAATTTAGAATTAGAAGGGAGCATAGGATAATGGAAGAAATGATTTTAAATGAAACCCCTGTTAGGACTTCAAGAAACTTTCATATCAATGATATTAAGTTAAAAGATATTATGATACCAGAAAATATGACGTCTTTTCATAATGTCTTGATTCAGCAGGATACTTCTGATATCAGCATAGACGAAAATATCGATGATATTTCATGCATATATGGTGTAGGCAGTCCATTAATGAATATGCCCTCTAATAAAACATTAAAAATGACAATCAATTCTAAATCAAATAAAGAGGTAAAAGTAGATTTTAGTTTTAATCCAGATAATTTAAATTTAATGGACAAAATAGAATTAATTGCAAATGAGAATACAAATGCTACTGTGATATTAAAATATGAAGCAACTTGTAATGAAGCGTGTTTTCACAATTTGATTTTAAAAGTATTTGCCCATGAAAATTCAAATTTAAATGTGATCATTATCAATTTTATGAATTTATCATCTCATCATTTTATGAGTATTGATAATGAGTTAGGGGATTATGCAAATGTAAACTATACTATTATAGATTTGGGCGGAAAAGAAAGTATTACAAACTATTACTCAAATTTAGTAGGAAAAGCTTCTCAAAACCATATCAATGTTATCTATTTAGGAAAAGAAAATGAACTTTTTGATCTTAATTATATTGGAGAATTAAGAGGAGAAAAATCAGATATTCACATTGAAGTAGAGGGAGCTTTAGCAGATCATAGCAAAAAACATTTTAAAGGAACGATTGACTTTAAAAAAGGTGCTAAAAAGGCCAAGGGAAATGAAAATGAGTCTTGTATGTTACTGTCAGATACTGCTAAATCATTGTCTTTACCTATGCTTTTATGTTCAGAGGAAGATGTAGAAGGAAATCATTCAAGCAGTGCAGGAAAAATAGGAAAAAGTGAACTATTTTATTTGATGAGCAGGGGCTTCAATGAAAAAGAGGCTATGAAGCTTATGGTGAGAGCAAAATTTAATCATATTATTGAAAGTATAAAAAATGAAACATTAAAAGAAGAAATATTACAAAAAATAGATGAAAGATTGGATTAGTGTATGAATGGAAGAGTTTTTACAAGTAGTTATGATAAATGTAGTGCCGGAAACTTAATATCAATATCTGGTGATAGAGGAAAAAGCGTTGGATTTACAGGAAAATCGTTACCAAAACTTGCACCTAAATTGAAATTTTGGAAAGTTTGGCATGAAAATATTGGAAAAATACCAGAAGATGAAAATACGAGATATTATATCGAGCAATACTATCAACAAGTTTTGACAAAGGTAGATATAGAAGAATTATTAAAGGATGAAAAAGATCCAATTTTACTATGTTATGAAGAAAGTGGAGTATTTTGCCATAGACATATCGTAGCAGAATATATTCAAATTAAATATGGAATAGAAGTTCCAGAAATAGAAATTAGTAGTAGTTTAGAAATAAAACAAAAGGAAAGACCTAAAAATATCAGAGAAATATTAGAAGAAACAATCGAAAAAGAAATGGAGGGAATTGATCGATAATGGATAGCAGAAAAATAAGAGAGGATTTTCCGATTTTTAAAAATAGGGAAATCGTGTATTTAGATAGTGGTGCTACCACTCAAAAACCAAATTACGTGATAGATCATATATCTGAGTTCTATAAAAACTACAATGCAAATCCTCATCGAGGTGCTTATAGTTTAAGTATGGAAGCAACTGAGATTTATGAGAATACTAGAGATAAAATAGCTAAGTTTATCAATGCAAAACGTAGTGAGGAAATTATATTTAGCAAAAATGCAACGGAGAGTCTCAATTTAATAGCATATTCATATGGTATGGAGCACTTAAAACAAGATGATGAGATCGTTATATCTATCATGGAGCATCATTCAAATTTAGTACCTTGGCAAAAAGTAGCAAAAGTGACTGGAAGTAAACTAAATTACATGTATATAAACGACGAATTTGAAATATCTGATGAAGAAATTGAAAAAAAGATTACAGATAAAACAAAAATTGTTGGAATTACTCATGTATCTAATGTTTTGGGAACAATAAATCCTATAGAAAAGATTATCAAATATGCTCATAAAAAGGGAGCTATTGTCATAGTAGATGCTTCTCAAAGTATTCCACATATGAGAATAGATGTACAAAAATTAAATGCCGATTTTTTAGTTTTTTCTGGACATAAGATGCTTGCACCACTTGGAGTAGGTGTATTATATGGGAAAAAAGAACTTTTAAAGTACATGACACCTTTTCTTATGGGGGGAGATATGATAGAATATGTGTATGAACAAAGTACAACGTTTGCACCTCTTCCTAATAAATTTGAAGCTGGTACACAAAATGTAGAAGGTGTAGCAGGACTTGGATATGCAATAGACTATATTGAAAAGATTGGCTATGAAAATATTCACAAGATAGAAGAAGAGGTTGTCTCTTATGCAAGGGAAAAATTAGGAGAACTTGACTTTTTAACGTTATATCTTACTCCAAATAGTAAGAATCATTCTAGTGTGATATCTTTTAATGTGAAGGGGGTACATCCTCACGATGTAGCAAGTATTTTGGACTCTTGTAATGTATGTGTACGCTCTGGAAATCATTGTGCTCAGCCGTTGATGAGATATCTAGGATTTGATTCTACTTGCAGGGCTAGTTTTTATCTATATAATACAAAAGAAGATGTAGATAGGCTAGTCAATGGATTAAATAAGGCATATGGGATGTTTAAAAAGTACTTACAGTAGAAAGGAAAAATATGGAAGATTTAAACGATATATATAATGATATTATTATGGAACATAGTATGAATTCATATAACAAGAAGAAATTAGAAAATGCAGACTTTTGTGAGATAGGACATAATCCCAATTGTGGGGATGAAATCACTCTTGAAATAAAGTTAAATGGCGATAAAATCGAAGACATGGCGTTTACTGGACATGGCTGTGCGATCTCCCAGGCGTCTACTTCTATTATGATCGATACATTAAAAGGAAAAACAGTTCAAGAGGCAAAAGAGATTATTAAAACATTTATAGAAATGATCAAAAGAGAAATTACTGATGAGAGCGAACTGGAAAAATTAGAGAATGCAATTTGTTTTAGAAATATATCGCATATGCCAGCTAGAGTAAAGTGTGCACTTCTTGCATGGCATACATTGGAGGAGATGTTAAATAAAAAATGAAAATAGTTTTGTGTGGTAGTAAAAAGTTTATTCCGACTTTTTTTAAACTGGAAAAAGTCTTAAAAGAGAAAGGACTTGAGGCTGTCGTACCAAAAGAATTTATTATTGATATTCCTAAAAAAGAAGCCTCATTATTACATTTTGATGAAATCAATAAAGAAGATGTAGACGCATTATTAATTGTTAACGAAAGTAAGAATGGAATTGAAAATTATATAGGTGCAAATGGATTTGCAGAGCTTGCATTTGGCTTTTATAAAGGAAGAAAAATATATTTATTAAATGATATATATAAACCATTCGAAGAAGAACTACTCGCTTGGGAAGTTATTCCACTAAAAGGAGATATCAATCATATTGTAGAAGGAAATAAGAATGGAAAATAAAAAAGTATTACTTGGAATGAGTGGTGGTGTTGATAGCTCTGTGTCAGCATTATTATTAAAAGAAAAGGGGTATGAGGTAATAGGGACAACCCTAGAACTTTTTGCAGGAAGTAGTTGTTGTAATGTAGAAACTTATTTAGATGCAAAAAATGTATGTAATCAGATAGGAATACCCCATTTTACATTTGATTTCAAAGAAGAGTTTAAAAAATATGTTATAGATGACTTTATTCAGTGTTATGCAAATTGTAAAACTCCAAATCCTTGTATTGAATGTAATAAATATATGAAATTTGGCATTATGTATGAAAAGGCAAAGGAGCTTGGATGTTTTTATATTGCAACTGGACATTATGCTAAAACAGAATTTAGTGAAAAATACAATCGATGGGTACTTAAAAAATCAAATGCTGGTAAAAAAGACCAAAGTTATGTGTTATGGAATATACCAAAAGACTTGATAGAACATGTCATATTTCCTCTTTCCGATTTCGAAAGCAAAGATGAGATTAGAAAAATAGCAAAAGAGCATCATTTAAAAGTTGCAAATAAACCAGATAGCGAGGATATATGTTTCGTACCAGATGGAGATTATAAAAAGTTTTTAGAGAATAATTCAGATATAAAGCCAAAGATAGGCAATATAGTCGATTCACAAGGGAGAGTCCTTGGAAGTCATAGGGGATTATATCATTATACAATAGGGCAAAGAAGAGGTCTTGGAATCTCAAATAAAGACCCCCTTTTTGTTTTAGGATTTCATAAAGAAAAAAATGAAGTGATTGTTGGTGTAGAAAATGAATTATATCAAAAAGAAATTTTTGTTACAGATGTAAATTTACTTTTAGTAGATGAGATCATAGGTGAGATGGAAGTAGAAGTAAAAACAAGATACTCTGCAAAATCTGCAAGAGCTAAAATATCACAAGAAAAAGGTAAGATAAAAGTTGTATTTGATGAAAAACAACGTGCTATTACTCCTGGTCAATCAGCGGTATTTTATATAGAGGATATTGTAGTTGGCGGAGGAAAAATCATTTAAAGTAAGGAATAAGGATACATCTTGTATGGGTGTATCCTTTATTGATTATATGAAATTATATTTTAATTTTTTAGTTATGGATATTTTAGTAACATTTCCTCTTTTTTGATATATATTATAAGAAGAGGTGATATAAAATGGAGTGTAGAGAATATTTAGAGGCATTTGATGAAATTTTATGTACGATGAAAGTAAAAATGCTATCTAACTGTTTTGCAAATGATATAACTACTTATTTTATAAAATGTATGATACCACATCATAGAGCTGCTATATATATGTGTGAAAACCTATTACAATTTACAGATGATGAAGCATTAATTCATATTTCCAAAAATATCATTAAAACGCAAATGATGGGAATAAAAAGAATGCAAAAAATATATGAGACTACTGCAGGATGTTATAATCCTCGAGAGGGTGTCAACTGTTATGTACAAAATTATATGATGATTACGAAAAATATGGTAGCAAAGATGAGAAATGCACCTAGATGTGAAGACATTAATTTAAATTTTGTAAATGAGATGATACCTCATCATGAGGGAGCAATAGCAATGTGTGATAATTTAATTAAGTATTACATTGATCCAAGACTTGGGGAGGTTGCAAGGTCTATTATTGAAGAGCAAAGTAGGGGCGTAGAAAATTTAAAACAGATACATAAAAAACTATGTTAATCCAATTTTTTCTTGTTTTTTATTTGGATATAGAATATAATAATATAAATGATAAGTTTGTTGGAGGAAAGATACATGAGTGAAGAAGAAAAAATGCTACAAGGGGAACTATATTTTTCAAATGATGATGAAACTTTATTTTTCAAAAGGCAAACAGCAAAGGAATTGTGTTTTGAATATAATCATATAAGACCATCCAATTTATCAGAAAGAAAACATATCATGGAAAAAATTTTAGGAAAAATAAAAGGGGATTTTATAATAGAGCAACCCTTCATTTGTGATTATGGATTCAATATTGAAATAGGGGATAGATTTTATGCAAACCATAATTTAGTGATACTAGATTGTAATAAAGTAAAATTTGGAGATAATGTATTCATTGCTCCAAATTGCAGTTTTTATACTGCTGGACATCCCTTAGATGCTAAAACGCGAAATCAAGGACTTGAATACGCAAAACCAATTGAAGTTGGAAATAATGTTTGGATTGGCGGAAATGTAGTCGTTTTACCAGGAGTAAAAATCGGGGATAATTCTGTAATAGGGGCTGGAAGTATTGTAACAAAAGATATTCCAGCAAATGTAGTTGCTTATGGTAATCCTTGTAGAGTTGTACGAAATATTGAAAAATAAAAGGTGAGAGCATTGATTAGGAAAATGAGAGAAGAGGATATAGATCAGGTTATGAATATTTGGCTTAATGTCAATTTATGTGCCCACGATTTTATTCATCAAGAATATTTTATAAATCACTTCTCTTTTGTAAAGGAAGAAATTAAAAAGGCTAAAATTTATGTATATGAGTATGGTGATCTTATACAGGGGTTTGCTGGTATTACAGGAACATATATAGCTGGTATCTTTATACGAGAAGAAAGCCAAAGAAAAGGTTTTGGAAAGAAATTACTTGATTTTTTAAAGAAGCGTTATCAAGAACTATCCTTAGAGGTATATGAGAAAAATACTGGAGCTGTGAAATTTTATTTAAGAGAAGATTTTAAAATAATCGAAAAGTATATAGATCAAGATACGAATGAAGTAGAGTATTTAATGAAATGGAACAGATGATAAGAATTTTGGGGGAATATCATGAAGTTATCAGAAATGAGACAAGTAGTAGACATGTTATATGATGAATGGGATCTTGGAAAAACCCCTTCTAGAGCAGTGGGCAAGACTTGTGCTTGGATCTACTTGTTTGGAATATTAGAGGAATCCACTAAGGTTATTTTAGAAAAAGAAAATCAAAAAGTAGTTGGAATGTGTGGTTATTTAAAATTTGGATCAAAAGGAAAAAGGAGATATCAAATACTTAGAAGTATACTAAGACATAGTCCCCTTATTAGAAATAAAAAAGCTCTTTGTCAATATGATAAAAATTATGATTATACACCAGAGGAGTTGAAATTAGATTTTGATGGTGAAATCAGCATTTTAATTGTAGATAGGCATTATCGCAATAAAGGGATTGGCAAAAAAATCCTTTATAAAACTTTTGAAAAAGCTAAAGAAGATGGGATTCAAAATCTACAAATTTTAACTGATGAATCCTGTCATTTTAAATTCTACGAAGCATGTGGATGTCAAAAAGTATTTGAAAAGAGAATCTATAATATTGAGCCAAGCAAATGTGGAACGTTAAAATATGAAATGGGATATATATACGAAAGGAATATCAATTAAAATGAAGAAATTTATTACAGTCATTTTTGTTATTATTTTTATACTTACTATTAGTGTGACATCTGTGTGTGCTAGAGCTGGTGGTGGTTCTAGTGGAGGAGGAGGCTCTTCTGGGGGCGGTCATTCATCAGGGCATTATTCATCATATGGAACAAATTCAAATCCCATTGCAAGAATCATAAACTATGTTATTTTCTTTATTTTTTTAACAGCCTCTACCATTTTTTTTAGATGGAAGCTATTTAAGGCAAAAAGAAATAGTAAGAAACTAATGAGGTTATTAGATAACAAAGATGAAGCATGGAAATATCGAAATATTCAAAAGCAGGTAGAAGAAGCATATTTTAAAATTCAGAATGCATGGACAGAAGAAGATATGAGCTCTGCTAGAGATTATATGGAGGAAAGTCTATATGAGAACTTTCAAATGAAACTAGAATGGATGAAAGTAGGAAATAAACATAATGTTTTAAAGAAAATATCTTTAATAGATGCAATACCAGTATCTGTCTATGATAATTCTGATAATAAGAAGGACTATGTATGGTATTATATCAGAGGAAGTATGATTGATTATACAATAGATACTACTACCAATTTAATGATTGAAGGGAGCAACAGTAAAACTAAATTTGTTGAATATTGGAAATTTATAAGAATAGAAAATAGATGGGTCCTATCTCAAATATTACAAGAAGATGAAAAAAATAAAATACCATTTCAAGATGAAAAGTAACTTATTTTAAAATAGGTTACTTTTATTTTTTCCACTAAATGTTCACAAAAAGAACATATGGATTTTATACTAATATTATATAAGTGTAGTATATAATTTAGTAGGAGGAGATGATTAATATAAAAGATATTGATATAAAAAAAGAAGAGGATATAACATCTAATTTTCTTATACCAATTAATGTTAGGACAAAAGAGTTTGGTTTCATCATGGCAGTATATAAAGAGGCCTTGTGTCAAGTATATAATGAGCTTGCAGAGGTAAAAGAAAATTTAAATAAAATGTATGGCTATGATGTTATTCAAAATATTACTGGTAGAATAAAAAGTCCAAGTAGCATCATCAATAAAATGAATCAAAAAAATTATGAACTAAATTATAAAAGTCTTATTGAAAATATCAATGATATTGCAGGACTTAGAATTACATGCCCACTAAAGAGTGATGTGTATATGGTAATTAAGGCAATAAAAAAAGATTGTAATATGAGAATCATAAAATCAAAAGATTATATTAAGAAACCCAAAAGTAGTGGTTATTCAGGTTATCATATCATAGTTGAAACATTAGTAAATATCAATGGAAATCTAAAGCCAATTAAAGTAGAAATTCAGGTAAGAACAATGGCCATGGATTTTTGGGCAACAAATGAACATAAAATGAAGTATAAAACAAATAAAAAATTGTCAAGGTTAGATTCAGTAAAGCTTACAATTTATGCTAAAATTATAAATTTTATAGATGATAAAATTATGCAGATTAATAAAAAACAACAAGAGTGTTTATAACCATAGTATTTAAGCAAGTAATGATTACTTGCTTAAAAATTTTTCTATTCCTTAAAATATAAACAGGGTGTTGATTATTATTTTATTTTATGATAGTATATTAACAAAATGAGTTAAATAGTATTAACTTAAGGGAGGAAGATTATGGGAAATAATATGATATTTAAGGCAAGAGAATTTAAGGATGTAAAAGAGATCATATATTATTCTTGCAAAAAATATAGTGATAATATAGCTTTTGTGATAAAACATGTGCAGGATAAGAAGGTAGAATATGAAAATATCACTTACAAAAAAATGTTAGAAGATATCAATTATCTTGGAACGGCTTTTTATGATATGGGATTTCAAGGAAAAAGAATAGCTATTATTGGAAAAAATAGATATGAATGGGTGATAACACATCTTTCAAATTTACTTGGTGGAATCATTTCAGTCCCTCTTGATAAGGATTTACAATATGACGAGCTTGAAAGCTCTTTAATAAGAAGTAAGGCAGATTGTCTTGTCTTTGATGAAAAATTAACAGAAAGAGTAAATGAGATAAGAAAAAATAAAAATACAAATGTAACTGAATTTATTTGTATGAGTAAAATAGAAGATTATAGGTCAATAGGTGAATTAAAAGAATATGGGGCAAAGCTGTTAAAAAGGGGAAATGAAGAATATATAAATGCTAAAATAGATGAGAATGGCATGAATATATTATTATTTACCTCTGGTACTACATCTAAATCGAAAGCAGTCATGTTATCTCAAAGAAATATTGCATCAAATATATATGCTATGCAATGTGTGGAAGATATTAGGACAACAGATGTCAATATTGCTTTTTTACCTTTTCATCATATATTTGGTTCAACTTGTATTACCATGATGCTTGCATGTGGAGTAAAAACAGTATTTCCAGATGGGTTAAGATATATCAAACAAAATTTAAGTGAGTATAAGGTAACACTTTTTGTTGGTGTTCCAGTTTTAGTAGAAGCAATCTATAAAACGATTATGAAAGAAGTAGATAGACAAGGAAAAACAAAACTCATAAAGACAATGATTAAGGTGAGTAATGCATTACGTAAATGTCATATTGATTTTAGAAGGAAAATATTTAAATCAATTATTGATGCTTTAGGCGGAGAATTAAGATTTATTATTTCTGGTGGTGCTCCTGCAGATCCTCAAATATCAAAATGGTTTAATGATATTGGAATACAAACAATTCAAGGATATGGACTTAGCGAGACTTCTCCTGTAATTGTTGCTGAAAATTGTAAAGCGATTAGAACAGGCTCAGTTGGTTTTCCTATGATTAATGATACAGTAGAACTAGTGAATCAAGATGAAAAAGGAATTGGTGAAGTACGTGTAAAAGGTCCTAACGTGATGCTTGGTTACTATGAAATGCCAGAACTTACAAGCGAGGTTTTAAAGGATGGTTGGTTTTATACTGGTGATTTGGGATATTTTGATAAAGATGGATATTTATATATCACTGGTAGAAGTAAAAATTTGATTGTATTAAAAAATGGTAAAAAAGTATTTCCGGAGGAAATGGAAACTTTGGTAAACCGATTAGAAATTGTTCAGGAATGTATGGTTTTTGGACTTCCTGATGAGAGGAAAAAAGATGATGTAAAACTTGCTGTCAAAATAGTGTATAACAAAGAATTAGTGAAAGAAAAATATAAAGAAATGAGTCAAGAAAATCTATATGATATGGTTTGGAATCAGATTAAAGAATTAAATACAACTGTTCCAAAATATAAACATATACAAAAATTAATTTTAACAGATGAAGAACTTATCAAAACAACAACTAAAAAAGTAAAAAGACAAGAGGAAATGAAAAAGATATTAGGTCAAAAATAAATATTGTAAGGGTATTGACAAAATGGCTATGTAGTATTAGAATATATTGTAAGGCAATTTACAATATGTGAGGTAAATGATGAGTAATTGTAAAGTATTATATCAAATCAAAACTTTGGAAAAATTAGTTTTAAGAGAAATTATAAAGGAAAATACTGCTTTTGGACAGGATACTTGTATTAGACCAACTCCAACACAAATGCAAATTATTGAATATATTCTTGAACATTTAGACGAGGATATTTATCAAAAAGATTTGGAAAGTGTTTTAAAGTTAAGAAGAGCTACAGTATCTGGTGTATTAATAACAATGGAAAAAAATAGACTCATAGAAAGAGTCATTGATTCTAAAGATACAAGAAGCAAAAAGATTATTTTAAATCAAAAGACGAGAGAAATCTTTTCTAGAAATTTAGCAAAAATGAAAGAAATCGAGCAAAATATGCTTAGTGGTATCTCTGAGGAAGATTTGCGTGTATTTCTTAGTGTAATTGATAAAATGAAAGAAAATGTAGAAAAAAATAGCACTATTTAAGATAGTGCTAAAAAAACCAGATATTTGTAAGGTGACTTACAAATTTTGACAAGTGATATTGAGAAAGGATGAAAAGAAATATGTTAAAATTATTAAAAAATTTAGGCAAAAAAGAATGGCTTACTGTTTGTGTTTGTTTGTGCCTGATTATTGCGCAAGTTTGGTTAGAACTAAAAATGCCAGATTACATGTCTGAAATAACGGTACTTGTACAAACAGAAGGAAGCAGTATGAGTGACATTTTAGAAAATGGCTTTTATATGGTATTATGCGCTTTTGGAAGCTTGGTTTCAGCAGTATTTACTGGATACTTGATTTCTACTATTTCATCTGTTTTTTCTATGAAAGTAAGAAAAAAGTTATTTGATAAAGTAGAAAACTTGGCGATACAAGAGGTAAAACAATTTTCTACAAGCAGTTTGATTACTAGAACTACAAATGATATTACTCAAATACAAATGGCACTTGCTATGGGACTTCAACTTATGATTAAGGCGCCAATTACCGCTATTTGGGCAATTACTAAAATATTGAACAAAAGTTGGCAATGGAGTATAGTTACTGCTGTTGCTATTGTCTTTCTTTTAGCTACAATTGGTACAATTGTTGCTATTGTACTTCCAAGATTTAAAATTGTACAAAAATTAATAGATAAAATTAATGGTGTAACTCGTGAGAATTTAACTGGCATTAGAGTTGTAAGGGCTTTTAATGCAGAAAAATATCAAGAGGATAAGTTTGATCATGTAAACAATGAATTAACTAATTTGCAATTATTTAACCAGAAAAAATTTGCTTTCTTAATGCCTGTAATGAATTTGGTAATGTATGGACTTACTCTATCGATCTATTTTATAGGCGCATATCTGATTAAAGATGCATTTATGGTGGAAAAAATATCATTATTTGGCGATATGGTGGTATTTAGTTCTTATGCAATGCAAGTAATTATGTCATTTTTAATGCTTGCTATGATATTTATGATGCTACCTCGTGCACAAGTATCTGCTGAGCGTATTAATGAAGTACTTGATACCAATATTAGCATTCAAGATGGAAAGTTAAAGAAAAATAGAACCAAAGAGGTAGGGACAGTAGAGTTTAAAAATGTATCATTCAAATATCCTGATGCGGACGAATATTTACTAAAAAATATATCTTTTAAAGCAAATAAAGGAGATACAGTAGCTTTTATTGGTTCTACTGGTAGTGGTAAATCTACATTAATTAATTTAGTACCTAGATTTTATGATGCAACTGAGGGAGAAGTACTAGTAGATGGTGTCAATGTTAAAGAATATACACAGGAAGCTTTGCATAATAAAATAGGGTATGTACCACAAAAGGCTGTTATGTTTAATGGAACTGTTAGATCAAATATCACTTATGGTGATAATGGCAAAGGAGAAATTAAAGATCAAAAGGTAAAAGAGGCTATTGAGGTTGCACAAGCAAAAGATTTTGTTGAGAAAATGGAAAATACATATGATTCCCATATGGCTCAAGGTGGTACTAACGTATCAGGCGGACAAAAGCAAAGACTTGCAATAGCAAGAGCCATTGCAAGAGACCCAGAAATCTATATTTTTGATGATAGCTTTTCTGCACTGGATTATAAAACAGATTCTGTACTAAGAAAAGAATTAAAAAAATATACAAAGGATGCTACCAGTTTAATTGTTGCACAAAGAATAGGAACTATCATGAATGCTGATAAAATTATCGTTTTAGACAATGGTCAGTGTGTTGGTCAAGGTACACATAAAGAATTATTACAAAATTGCGAAGTGTATAAACAAATCGCTCTATCTCAATTATCAAAGGAGGAATTAGAAAATGCATAGTGAAAATGAAAAGATACAGACTCCTAGAAAAAGAGGCCCAAGTGGATTTGGAGGACCCGGTGGACCAGGAGGAATGGGCGCCGGAGAAAAGGCAAAAAATTTCAAGGGATCTATTTTAAGATTATTTAGTGAACTGAAAAGATATAGAATACTAATGGCAATATCTCTTACACTTGCTATTATCAGCTCCATTCTTGCAATTATTGGACCGGATAACTTATCTAATCTTGTAGATGAAATTTCTAAAGGACTTGTGGTAAATCAAGAAAATATGGAAACGTTAACAGCAGATGTTACAGAAAGTCTCAGTGAAGAAAGATTAAAAGAGATGATGCCAGAAATATTATCTATCAATCTATCGCAAGAAACTATGATGAAAATTGCAATGGATGAGAATATATCAGCTGAGGATAAGCAATCCTTTCAAGAAATTGTAAGTGGAAAAATGACGCAAGAAGATATTATGAGACTCCCAGAAAGCATTTTAAAAGTGATATTGTCTGATTCAGAGTATGAAGGAAATGCTATCTTAATAGAGGATAAAATAAAATTATTAAAAGTCATGAGTTTTTCGGATAAAAGTGATATGAATTCTATTTCATTACCAGACAGTTTAATCAATGTATTCTTTAAAGAGATAGAAGTAGATGGACAAAAAATAACTCCACAAGAGCAGTATGAATATATTAAAATAATGAGTACATTAGATGAAAATACAGATGCAACGACTCTTTATGGAAAAATAGATGAAATGCCTGAAAGTATTCAAAATGTAATCAAACCTGTTATGAACCTAGATAGAATCAAACAAATTATGCTATTTTTAGTAGGAATATATTTGTGTAGTGCTATATTTAGCTATATTCAGTCTGTATCTATGACACATGTGGCAAACAATTTTGCAAGAGATTTAAGAACTAGTATATCGCTTAAAATTAATAAATTACCACTTAGATATTTTGATAAACACTCTACTGGTGATATTCTATCAAGAGTAACGAATGATGTTGATACGATTGCCCAATCAATGAATCAATCTTTAGCAACACTTGTTAGTTCCGTAACATTGTTTATTGGAACGATCATCATGATGTTTGTAACAAATTGGATTATGGCACTTACTGCAATATTGTCTAGCTTGATTGGATTTGTTGGAATGTTATTGATTCTAAAGAATTCACAGAAATACTTTACTGCAAGACAGGTTGAACTTGGAAATTTAAACGGGCATATTGAGGAGATATACTCAGGTCTTAATGTTGTAAAGGCATACAATGGTAAGAAAGAAGCAGATAAAAAGTTTGATGAACTAAATAAAAGAGTATTTGATAGTAATAGAAAGAGTCAGTTTTTATCTGGAATTATGCAGCCTATGATGGGATTTATTGGAAATTTTGGATATGTAGCGGTATGTATTGTTGGAGCTCTTTTGACAATGAATGATATGATATCCTTTGGGGTCATTGTAGCATTTATTACCTATGTTAGATTATTTACCAATCCATTATCGCAAATTGCACAGGCTATGACTTCACTTCAATCAACAGCTGCTGCGAGTGAGAGAGTATTTGAATTTTTGGACGAAAAAGAAATGCCAGATCAGAAAGAATGTAGAAAGCATTTAAATAAAAGCACGGTAAAAGGAGAAATATCATTTGAAAATGTTGTATTTCAATATGATAATAATCCAAAGCCTACAATTAAAAACTTTACTGCACTTGCAAAGCCTGGACAAAAAATTGCAATTGTTGGTCCAACAGGTGCCGGAAAAACTACAATGGTAAATCTTTTAATGAAATTTTATGAAATCAATTCTGGGGATATCAAAATCGATGGAGTTTCAACAAGAGAATTAACAAGAGAAAATATCCACGAATTATTTACTATGGTGTTACAAGATACCTGGCTTTTTGATGGAACAATTAGAGAAAACATAGTATATAATAGAGAGAATGTAGACGATGAAAGAGTAAGAGAAGTATGTAAAGAAGTAGGTCTTGATCATTTTGTTAGAACTCTTCCAAATGGTTATGATTCAAAATTATCAGACAATGATAGTGTGTCAGCAGGTCAGAGACAATTATTAACAATTGCTAGAGGTATGATTGAAGATTCTCCATTTTTAATTCTTGATGAAGCTACGTCAAATGTTGATACAAGAACTGAAGAGTTAGTTCAAAAGGCAATGGATAAATTAACAGAAGGAAAGACTTCATTTATTATTGCACATAGACTTTCTACAATCAAGAATGCCGACTTGATTTTAGTAATGAGAGATGGAAATATTATTGAACAAGGAAATCATGATGAACTTATGAATCAAAAAGGTTTTTATGCAGACCTATATAATTCTCAGTTCGAGTTATGATAAAGGGGGGAAGATCGTTTTGAAAAATATTGTGATATCAATTGGCAGAGAATATGGCTCTGGTGGAAAATATATAGGAAAAGAAGTAGCTAAAAGATTAAATATCAATTGTTATGACAAAGAGCTAATTCAAAAAATCTATGAGAAAAATGGTGGAAATTATTCTAAGTTATTAGAATATGATGAAATGAAAAAAAATAAAATGTTAAAGACAATGGAGCTTTTAAGTGGAATACCAGAAAATGCCTTTGAAGATGATCAATATCAGGTTTTAATGGACTCTACGATAAAAGAACTTGCAGAAAGTGAATCTTGTGTCATTATTGGCAGAAATTCAAATAATATACTAAAAGATTATAAGAATGTTATTAAAATATTTATCTACTCTAATGATTTAGAATTTAAGGTAAAAAGAAAAATGGAAATTGAAAATTTGTCTTATGAAGAGGCATTAAAAAGACTTAAGAATATAGATAAACAAAGAAGAAAATATTATGAGAATGTAAGTAAAAATAGCAATTGGGGAGACAGAAAAGGATATGACTTTTTAATTGACTCATCTGTGCTTGGAATAGAGAAAACAGTTGATTTGATTATCGATATATATAATCATTATCAGAAAATCTAAAGGATCCAATAGTTAATACAGTTTTGTATTAACTATTTTTTGTGTTATATCACATATTGACAAAATATAGAGTACATAATATAATATTACTGAATTTTAGGAGTGTGTTAGTATGAATAAAAAGGAATTTAAGAAAAAGTGTAAGGAAGAAAAAGCAAGGAGCTATTTTCTTTGTCTTTTTGGTGCAATAATCTCATGTATAGGTCTTGCAGTGGTCTTTGGAACTTTACTTTTAGACTTAAATCTTCATCTGTTTACATATCCTATACAGATATTATTTTATGTGATTGGAGTTATGATATCATTGATTGGTATGACTCTAGACTTATTAGGAGAAGTAGAATTTAGTAAGAAATTTAAGGAACATATTAGTAAAAATGAAAAATAAATAAGGCGGCGGTAATATGGCAATGTGGAATCCCTGGAGAGGTTGCAAAAGATGTAGTGATGGATGTAAGTATTGCTATATTCATAAAGGTGACTCTAAAAGAAATATTGATACTACAAATATAGTAAGAACAAAAGATTTTTATAAACCGATAGAAAAACTAAATAATGGGAGTTATAAAATAAAATCAGGAATAGTGTATGTGTGTTTTTCATCAGATTTTTTAATTGAAGAGGCAGACCCTTGGAGAGATGAATGCTTTCAGATGATGAAGGAAAGATCTGATTTAACTTTTTTATTTTTAACTAAAAGAATTGATCGATTCTTAAAATGTATTCCTAAAGATTGGAATGACGGATATGATAATGTAGTTGTTTGTTGTACTGTTGAAAATCAAACCAATGCAGATACCAGACTTTCTATCTTTAAAGATTTACCTATTCAGCATAAGTGTATTACTGCACAGCCTTTACTTGAAAATATTAATATAGAAAAGTATCTTGATGATATAGAACTTGTCGTGGTGGGTGGAGAATCTGATAAGGATGCAAGAGAATTTGATTATGATTGGGCATTAAATATTAGAGAGCAGTGTATTAGAAAAAAAGTAAATTTTGAATTTAGGCAATGTGGAACCTATTTTATAAAAGATAGTAAGAAGTATACGTTACCAACAAAAGAATTATGCAAGCAGGCAAAACTTGCAAATATTGATTATCATGTATCATCTATTGGAAATGATAAATAAAAATGAAAGTGGCAAAAAAAGAGCCGATAAGTTAAATTCTATGTCTTTTAAAGAGGCTCTTTAAATCTTAGAATTCATGATAGTTTGTTTCAAGGATTTAGTTACATTTTTTTAGATGAAAAAATATTATTGGGAGCTTTAAAAGATAAAGATGCACCACATGTTTTAATCATAAAATTTGTGTATTCTGGAATCAGTAAAATATAAAAATATTCAAAAGCAAGTGATTTTTGATGATTACTTGCTTTGCTTAACTGTGAAGGATAAGGAGGAGATTATATGGAAAAAAACGTGGAAGATATATTATATCAGTTATCAAAATCTAAATTTAGAAGTAGTTTTCATTTGAAAGAAAAAGATATAGAGTATGTAAGAGAGAAAGGTATGAAAACTATCATGGAGCATGCATACGATTTGATTACCAAAAGACTTGCACCCGCAGAAATTAGCAATGATGGAAAACAAACACCAATGAGAGGTCATCCAGTGTTTATTGCACAACATGCAACTGCTACTTGTTGCAGAGGATGTTTAGAAAAATGGCATAAGATTATACCAGGCCATAGACTTACAACAGAAGAAAAAGATTATGTAGTGAGTGTAATTATGGCTTGGATTAAAAAAGAAATAAATTAATGAGGTGATTTTTTTGAAAAAGAAGGCTATGATATGTGTATCTAGTGTCTTGTATATGGTATCTATATTGATGATCATGTTATACTTTTTTATGGAATTTAGTCATTCTATAGCTTTATCTCCTTTAGGAAGAATGGTTATACTTCTTCTTAGTTGTCTATTGATGTATTTTGGAGGTATATTGATATCTCAAAATATAGAGGAAAAATATAAAGAAATACCATTAAAAATTAATATTTGGATTTGGTTTTTACTTTATATGATATTGATATTTACGCTAACATTGTTTGATAGTTACTTTAATAGGGGAAATATAAAATTTCAATTCAATTTTGAAGTCTTAAAAAATTATTTTGCTACCTCTTGTAATATTATTCCATTTCAAACAATATTAAAATATGTGTTGGGCTTTATGAATGGAAATATTGCACCATACATATTTGTATATAATATATTTGGTAATATTGTTGCGTTTATGCCTTTTGCATTTTTCTTACCATTGTTACTAAAAAAGCAGAATAAGTTTCGAAATTTTTTCATTACTATGATAGAAATAGTTGGCGTTATAGAAATACTACAGTTTATAACCTTAAATGGTTCATGTGATATAGATGATTTGATTTTAAATGTTTCTGGTGCATGTATGATGTTTGGAATACTTCATATTCATGCGATCAATCGAATCATTCATCATATGTTTTTACGAGAAGATATTGAGTAAAAATGAACTTTGCAGAAAAAATTTTATATATAAAGATAATAAAAAGAAGGTAAATTTTGAAATTTATCTTCTTTTTCTATATAAACTATTGACAAGTGTTATGTACTGTTATATACTGTTATACATAAAGGAGAAATTATGAATTTGATAATCAGTAATAGCAGTCAAGTACCTATCTATGAACAAATAAAAAATGAAATAAAAAGATCTATTATCGATAATGAATTGAAAGAAAATGAGATGTTGCCATCTATTAGAAATTTAGCAAAAGATTTACGAATTAGTGTCTTAACAGTAAAGAAAGCTTATGATGAACTAGAAATGGAAAGATATGTAAAAACAGTTCATGGAAAAGGTAGCTTTGTAATGCCAAGAAATAGTGAGTTTGTAAAAGAAGAAAAAATAAAGGAAATAGAAGAGTATATTGGAAAAATAATAGATATTTCTAAAATAGTTGGAATTCCTAAGAAAGAGGTATTAGAACTATTTGAATATTTATATGGGGAGGAAGAGTAATGGAAAATGTAATAGAAATTAAGAATTTGTGTAAAAAATATAGCGAATTTGAACTTAACAATATCAATCTGAGTTTACCTAAAGGTACTATTATGGGGCTAATAGGAGAAAATGGTGCTGGAAAGTCAACTACTATCAAATTAATGCTAAATATTATTGGTAAAGATTCTGGAACTGTTTCCCTCTTTGGCTTAGATAGTATCAAAGATGGAAGAAAGTTAAAGGAAGATGTTGGGGCTGTTTTAGATGATAGTTTTTTATCTGAATATTTATGTCCAAATGATATGAACAAAATCATGAAAAATTTCTACAATAATTGGGATGAAAAGCTATTTTTTCAGTATATGGATGAATTTAAGCTTCCAAGAACCCAAATATCGAAGGATTATTCATCTGGAATGAAGATGAAGTTAAAGATTGCTACAGCATTGTCACATCATCCGAAATTATTAATACTTGACGAGCCAACTTCTGGTCTTGATCCTGTTGCAAGAAATGAAATACTAGATATTTTCCAAGATTTTATTCAAGATGAAGAAAACTCAATACTTGTCTCTAGTCATATTACTTCTGATTTAGAGCATATAGCAGATTATATTACTTTTATCAATGAGGGTGAAATTGTGTTTACAAAATCAAGGGATGATTTATTAGAAAAATACGGAATTGTAAAATGTAGTAAAAGTGATTTTGATAAATTTGATAAAAAAGATTATATAAAATGTAAAAGGAATAAATACGAATATGAAGTATTGGTAGAGGACAAAGCAAAATTTTATAAAAAATATAGAACTAATGTTATTGATAAGCCAACCATTGAGGAAATAATGTTAATATATATCAAGGGGGAAAAGTAATATGAATAGGATAAAAGGATTGATAGTAAAAGATCTACTTCAATTAAAAAGTTATAGAAAAACTTTGGTTACATTTATTGCAGTTTTTATTGCAGTGTCATTTTTAGATACAAACAAGGAAAGTATAGAGACAACAATCATATTAATGATGACTCTTGGACTTGGTATGTTTAGCATTGCTACTTTTAATTATGATGAAATGGCCAAAGCAGATAGATATATTTTAACTTTACCAGTAAATAGAAAAGACATCGTATTATCAAAATATATTTTAGTAGTTATCTCTACATTTGTAGGTGCAATACTAGGAATGATCTTAAGTGTTGGTATGACTTATGCAATTTATCAAGAAATACCTGAGATGATGTATCTTATGAGCTTAGCTATGGGAGGAATATTTGGACTTGGAGTTGTCAATGCGATCCAAATACCATGTATTTTTAAATATGGCGCTGAAAAAGGGAGAATTCAAAGATTTATTGCACTTGCAGTGATATGTTTAATGTTTTATGGAATATTTTATTTATTTCAAAGATTCAATATTCATATTGAAATTCAAAGTACCATTGATATGGTCAAAAACTATTCAGTCATTATTTTAATACCTACTGTTTTAATTTTATATTATGTATCTTATAAAATTTCTTACATGATATATAGGAAAAAAGAATTATAGAAAGAAAATGAGTTTTGTAATTTACAGGACTCATTTTTTACACATCATTTTAGTCTATTTCATATACTAGAAGAGGAGGTATGAAAATGAATGATTTTAAAGTTGTAGTAGATGCTGGACATGGTGGAAATGATCCAGGTGCTGTAGCTAATGGAGTAAGAGAAAAAGATTTAACACTTGAAATTTCTCAATATATGTATGAGAGATTTAGAGAACTTGGAATTCCCGTAACACTTACTCGTTCAACAGATGAGACGGTAGATTCACAAGAAAGAGTAAGAAGAATATTAGAAGCATATGGAAATAACGCTAATGTTATTGTGATTTCTAATCATATAAACTCAACAGCAACTCCAAATAGTGCAGAAGGAGCAGAGGTAATTTATGCTTTAAGAAATGAAGATACACTTGCAAGAAATATACTTAGTGCATTGGAGTCACAGGGGCAAATTGCAAGAAGAGTATATCAAAGGAGGTCTAGTACTGATCCTTCTAAAGATTATTATTTTATACATAGAGAAACTGGGGTAACACAGCCAGTAATTGTAGAATATGGATTTATTAATAATGAAAGAGATTTAGAAAGAATTACACAAAATTATAGAAGGTATGTTGATGCTATAGTAAATGCCGTGATAGAGACAGAAGGTGGATCTGGTTCCAATGTACCAAGCTCTAGCCAATATATAGTAAAAGCTGGAGATACATTATGGAAGATTGCAAAACAATATGGAACGACTGTAAATGAAATAAAAAGCTTAAATGGCCTAACAAGTGATTTTTTAAGCATTGGGCAAGTCTTAAATATACCTATGAGTAGTATGACCTATACGGTAAAAGGAGGAGACACTTTGTGGAAAATTGCAAGGCAATATGGGACTACAGTTGATGCAATTAAAGCACTAAATGGATTAACAAGCGATTTTTTAAGTATTGGTCAAGTGTTAAAAATACCAAATAATACGTTACTTTATACTGTAAAAAGTGGTGATACTCTATGGACAATTGCTGTGAGAAATAATGTTACAGTTGATGCAATTAAAAGATTAAATGGATTAACAAGTGATATTATTTATGTAGGTCAAGTGTTAAAATTAAGGTAAAATAGAAGTGGTTGGAATATCCAATCACTTCATTTTTTTAAATTTCCCAAAGACCTTGACAATTATTCCTTGCCTCATTTTCAAATGTTTTGAAATAATTTACATATTTTACATCAGGTGGATAGGTAAAAAGTTCAGCATAACCTTTTATTAGAAGATCTGCATTAAATAGTTTATTTCTGATTTCATCTTCTGATATCTCGTTTGGAATTTCTAACCATACATATCTTAAAAGTCTGTTATATTTATCAGTATTTCTTACATCTTTTTCTAAATAAATCGTTTTTCCAGTCAAAATAGAACTAGTATAATTACTTGCTTCTTTTCCATATGGCTCAATTTCTGTCGTAGATTCAGGAGTATTAATACCTATCAATCTGACTCTATAATCTTCATTATTGATCGTTGCAATTATCGTATCTCCATCTACTACTCTTTTGACATATGCTTCTTGAAATTTTGAAGTATCTATCTGCTCATTAGTTAAATCATTACTTATTTCATTTACAACTGTAGTGGGATTTTGAGTATTATTGAAATTTTCTTTTATAAATCCACTCATCAAAAATATGATATCAAAAATAATAATGATTGCTACAAAAATTACTTTTCCCATTTTATCACATCTCATCTAATTGTGTAAAAAATATACACATATAGAGCTCCTTATAAATCTATTATACAATTTCAATATAGATAAGTCAATTTTTAGCTAGATTTTCTATTTCTAAAAGTTCGCTGACTGTTAAAAAAACATAACCATCTGATTGTAATTTATCCACAAGAAGTGTAGCTGATTTTACACTGGTGCTATATATGTCATGCATTAGAATGATATCATTTCCTTTTATATTTTTCAGCACATAATTATATATTTTTGTTACATTTCTAAATTTCCAGTCTTTAGAGTCAACGGTCCAAAGAATATTGGTTAAATGATTTTCTTTTAACACTTCATTTACTCTATCATTGATGGATCCGTATGGGACTCTAATGAGAGATATATGAATATCAACTTCACTAAAGATCATATATTTAGTAAGTAAAATTTGTTCATTGATTTCATTATTAGTAAGCTTGGTAAATAAGTTATGTTTATAACTGTGGATTCCTATTTCATTTCCAGCATCTACTTCAAGTTGTATTGCGGAAGGGAATTTTTGGGCATTTTCTCCTAAAAGAAAAAAAGTAGCAGGAACATTTCTCTTTTTTAGTTCATCAATTAAACCTTCTGTGTATTTACTTGGACCATCATCAAAGGTCAGTGCAATTAATTTCTTTTCTTTATATTTTTGCAGTAGTATTTCTCTTCTTTCATTTTCCCCTTTTATCTCTATTAGATTATCACCATCAATTTCTTTTTCTTCTATATGAGTAATATCGATATCTGGGTAAGAATGACTAGTATGAATATCAAATATCAGAATGGTAATAATGATAAGGATTATGATAATCAGTAAAGCGGTGTATATGACTCTATTTTTTAAATATAATATTTTCAAATTTTTTCACCTAATATATAGTATTAAAAAGTAAGGAGTTAAATGAAAAAACCAATTGAAAATAAATATAAAATGACGAAATGGTCTTGCATTTTTTTATAATAATACTTGAAATAATTATCAAAAAATGTTAGCATATAGATGTAATCAAATATTGGTTACAGAAAAGAGGAAATGATTATGGTAACTAAAGTGCACAAAATAGTGAATGAACTACACACACACACACACACACAACGTAGTTTTATAAACATTGTAAAGAAAGATAAT
>JAUNGP010000003.1 GCA_030524345.1 Clostridia bacterium
TAAGACTCGAACTTACGACCTTCGGGTTATGAGCCCGACGAGCTGCCAACTGCTCTACCCCGCGATACTTTACTTAACTAGTATAATATATTTATATGCATATGTCAAGAGTTTATGACATTTTTTTAATTTTTTTCTGATTTTTTACTATAATTATCTCGTGTATTATCCAATTAATTTGACTTAAATTACATAATATGATAAAATATTAAAATCTTAAGTTTTATCCTAAAAATAATTAAAAAGGAGATTTAAAATGATAAGTAAAACATATTTTGAAGAAAAAATAACTCAGGCAGCTACCTCTCTTCCTCAGCCGGAAGCTATCAGACTGATTAAAAAAACTTTCAAATCTTTATCAAGAAAAGTGTTACTGGAACTGTTACAAGGAAAAGTTTTATTAAATTCAGACAAAGTAGAACGAGGTACAATATTTGTAAAACAACTTTGGACAATCGGAAAATATTCATTTTCTATTTTGGAGTTAACACAAGACTCAAAAATTGCTTGGCACCGACATGAAACAGAAATAGAATATTATATTATTTGGAGAAGAAATGATCCGGCTCCTTGCTTAATTGGCGAAGGTCATGAAATTGAAAACACATCAAACATTGTTAAATATGTGCTCTCTGTAAAGATCAAGCAATAGTTCAAAAGACATTTTACACAAAGGGGGGGACGGCTAATTAACCGTCTTCTTTTTATTTTTCCTCAATTTATTTATGTATTACATAATTTATTGACTTTTAGAATAGATTATTATATAATAGATTGTGCAATTATTAGCTTTTGAGGTGAATTTTAATGAAAGAAATAATAATCGATACTTTAATGGATTCGGTAAAAATGTTACCGTTTTTATTTATATCTTATTTAATTATAGAATATATCGAGCACAAATCATCAAAAAAATTAGAAAAAATTCTTAGTACTTCCGGCAAATTTAGTACCATAGCAGGTGCATTACTTGGATGCATACCTCAATGTGGATTCTCCCTTACTGCATCTAACTTATATGCTAGTAGAGTTATCTCACTAGGTACGCTCCTTGCAGTATTTCTATCTACATCAGATGAAGCAATACCTGTATTATTATCACATCCCCAAAGTGGAATGTCTATATTAAAAATAATCATTACAAAATTAATAATAGCTATTATCATTGGTTTTTTAATTGATTTTATAATGAAAAAATTAAATAAAAAAGACCACAAACACGAAGTAGATGAACATATTCATGAGATGTGTTCTCATTGTGATTGTGAACACGGAATTCTAAAGTCTACTATTAAACATACTATTGAAATTTTTATTTTCCTTATAATAGTCATATTTTTACTAAATATAGCCATCCATTATATAGGAGAAGAAAATCTTTCAAAATTCCTTATGACTGGCAATATATTCCAACCATTTATCGCCGGAATAATTGGGCTTATTCCAAATTGTGCATCTTCTGTATTACTTACGGAGTTATATATTTCTGGAAATATTAGTTTTGCATCGATCATTGCAGGCCTTTCTGCAGGTGCTGGAATGGGAACTGTTGTATTATTTAGATCAAACAAAAATATAAAAGAAAATCTTAAAATAGTCCTTCTTTTATATCTTGCTGGTAGTATCAGTGGATTTATAATAGAATTAATTGGTTTTCTTATATAATCAATCTTACCTAGTATCATACTAGGTTTTTTTATATCAATATAGCAATTTATCATTTAAAGTGATATAATGGCAAATAAAGGATGTGTGAAAATGGAAAATAATATATTAACGAAAATAGACAAGCTCTATTTATTATACAAAGCTGGAAAACTTGGTGGTGAAGTCATGCCAGAGGACAGTAATCCAAATCTTCCTAAAGATTCAAGTCAAAACTATTTATACTTTACGCTTCCAATGGCTTTAAACTATCAAAGAAATTCATATAAATTATGGGAAAGTGCATATTTAACATACATGGATTCAGAAACCAATTTTGTATTTTTTCCAGATAAGGTAATTAATGCTAAATTTGAGGATGTACAAAATGCATTAACAAAGTATAAAGTGGCTCTTCAAAAGAATAAACAAACAGAAATATGGATAAAACTTTGTAATACCATAGTTCAATATTTTAACGGTGATATTTAGAGAAATATTTCATAAAAATAACTTTGATGTAAATCAAGTAAGGGATTTTATTCAAAAGAAACACAAAAAAGATTTTCCTTACCTTTCTGGTACAAAAATCTGTAATTATTGGCTTTATGTGATATATCAATATACCGATATGTCGTATCGCAATCTAGAATGTCTAACTGTCGCTCCTGATACTCATGTCATAAAATCCAGTTATCGACTAGGGCTCATAACAGAAGCGGAATTAAATAAGTCAAATGTTCAAGAAATAGTAATTGACAGATGGAATTTTCTACTAAAAGATACCAAACTAAAGCCTATTGATATCCATACGCCACTATGGTTATGGAGTAGAAATGGATTTTTAGATATAGACAACATACAGGTGTGATATACCATCACACCTGTACTCATTTTAAACAATGTCTACATACATACCTTTTAGATAATAATCAAGATCCCTTAATCTAACGTTTGCCGTTTTTTTTGAAGCTCTTCTAGAATTTACCAAAGCCTCGCAAAAAATCTCCCGTGCTGTATTGCTTATAGGATAAAAGAACCACTCATGCCCTCTTTCTAAATATTCCTCCTCATAGATTTTCCAACCATCAAGCTTGAATTTGTCAATCATTCTTTGTTGCGAATTTGATAGAGAATATCTGCTCTTAACTTTAATTTTCAACATAAAAATATCATCATTATACAATGACACATTTGCAAAGCAGATACTAATTTCTTCATCAGTGATTTTCTCCCTTACTAACTTTGAAAACATTTCATAATTTTTCCCTTTCATGGCTTTTTCCTTTACTTAAACTATTAAGCATCCTTTCCTAATTTTATACTATTATTATATCATTTCTATGTTTTTATGTCAATTTTATTTAACTATATTAAACAATTTATTAAGAAAAGCCATATAAGTTAAAATTTTACAAAAATAAAAAAGCACCCTAAAGTGCTTCTTTCTGGTAGCGGCAACGGGAGTCGAACCTGTGACCTTTCGGGTATGAACCGAACGCTCTAGCCAACTAAGCTATGCCGCCTTATATACATTAACTATTTTTTCTAAGTACGAATATAATTATACACTAACAAATAGCTAATGTCAATACCATTTTATCATTTTTACATATTAAATTTTGTTGATACTCTATCTATGTAAACACCATTATTTACAATGGCACTAACAGTTTCTCCATTCACAGTTTTAAAGTTATCTCCACTTTCAATGCTAACATTTTGAGTAAGTATATAATCACATAAGTTATACACAAAATCAAACATTTCCATATAATGCTTATCCGTACTTCTTACCTCTATCTCATTTTTTCCAAACTCATTTAAACCGTAAGTATATACAATAGTAGCATCTTCTAGTTCCACAGGGCAAATACATATCCATAAGTGAATAGGATTTTTTCCTGTCACTAGTACTCTGGCATCTTCCACATAAGTTTTTGCATTTAAAGTCATATTTTGAGCAGGCATATAGACAGCTATTGTATTATCAAAATTTGCAAGAACACTCATAATATTTGTAAATAATTTATAACCCTCTAATTTATTGTGACAGTTTAATATTGTAAGTAATACATGTGCCTTATGATTTGATACAATTTCTTCAGCATTTTGCCATAAAAAGTTATATTTACATGCTTCTTTTGCATCATCATTTCCCATAGGACTATTGACAAAACTTGCACCAACTATATATTCACCAAATTTAAAAGTAAATGCATTTGTTTCCTCATCAAATTTTATATCTACATTGTATCTTCTGATTAACGTAGCGATCATTTCAATTATATGAAAACTACCATCTTTAAGTAATAAATATCCCATTATACTATTACTAGTTCTTACATCATTTTCTTTCATTTCCATCTTCTCCTTTGTTCCTTCTCAATTAGCTATCAAAATATTTACTAGTTTCTTCTAATTCACTAAAATTAACTTGTTTTTCTGCCTCATAAGCAACAATTGCAACACTGTTTGACAAATTAAGAGATCTAATTCCCTCTCTCATGGGAATTCTAACTGCTCGATCAAAATTTTCTAAAATATAATCTTCTGGAAGTCCCCTCGTCTCTGGGCCAAAAACAATATAGGAATCTTTGGTATATTTAACATCACTATAAACTTTTTTAGACTTAGTAGAGAGTAAATATAAATCTTTTGTAACTACTTTTTCTTTAAATTCTGCTAGATTCTCATACACGATAATATTTAGCTTATCCCAATAATCAAGTCCAGCTCTTCGTACAGCCTTTTCGGATATATCAAATCCTAGTGGTTTTATTAAATGTAGGGTTGCGCCAATTGCAGCACAAGTTCTAGCTATATTTCCTGTATTTTGTGGTATTTCTGGCTCGACTAATACAATATTAAGTGACATTTTTCTTCTCTTCTATAATAGGTTTTACTTTTTCTTCTAATACTTCATCATAGTCTACCCAGTCACTAACATTAATCACTCTATAACCACACTCAGAGCCTATATCCTTTGCTATTATTTTTTCAATTCCCGCATTTATAATGACTCTTTTACACATACTGCAAGAATCTGTATATGCCGTATAACCACCACTTGCCTCTTTTCCAACCAAGTATAAAGTTCCGCCCAACAAATCTTTTCTTGCAGCACTAATAATAGCATTTTGTTCAGCATGAACAGATCTACAAAGCTCATACTTTTCCCCACTTTTTATATTTAATTTCTGTCTTGCACAATATCCTAAATCAATACAATTCTTTCTACCACGAGGCGCACCTGTATATCCAGTAGATACAATTTCATCATTTTTGACAACCACTGCTCCATAGTTTCTTCTAATACAAGTACCTCGTTCAGCTATCGTATCTGCTATTTTTAAGTAATAATTAATTTTATCAACTCGATTATCCATAAAAACAATACCTCACTTTATCATCTTTTAAAATTATATCATTTAACAAATTTAAAGTCAACGAGAAAATAAAATCAAATCCATATTTAATATGGAATTTATATATTTGTAATTTACAAATATATAAATTCCAGTATAATCTACTGGAATCTTAAATTTAATCGAATATAGCTGGAGGTTTTTTACCAATTGAAACATTATATAATGTTTCCCAAGTAATCTGTCCTACAATACCATCTTGTTCTAAATTAAACAACTTTTGAAATTCTAAAACTGCACTCTTTGTCTTAGGTCCAAATACACCATCTACTAAAAGTTTAGGGATTGTAGGATACTTCTCAGAAACCATGTTAAGATATTTTTGTAAATCATTTACCATTTTCCCCTTACTTCCTTCAGATATAACGTTACTAGATTCATCAAAAGAGGTTTCTTCCCTACTTTTAACCACATCTTTTTTACTAGATAATATATGAATTCTATTCCATAAAGCTCTATTTACATTACCAGTTGGTTCTGCTCCCATTATTTTTTGTAATTCAGTCACCGCTTTTCTTGTCATATCATCATAATTTGAAGTAATATTTACAACAGGTATGCTAGAATAATCTTCTGCTATTGTCACAAGCATTTTCTGTAAATTTTCAACATCTTCTCCTCTACTTCCACTTGCCATTATAATTTGGTTATAATTATCATTTGATCTAATATTCATATATTTTCTCATACTCATTCCTTTTCTTGTATTCCTATTAAATTGCATATCATCACACCTTCCTTAAATCTACTAAATTATATGGAAAAATACTATAAATTATTCATTTCTTGTTTTTTTTCATGATTAATGTTATAATTTTTATATATAATGGAGGCTTTTATGAAACATATGATATTAGTAAACCCAGTCTCTGGCAGACATAGTGGGCTAAAGCATGGTATTGTAGTTCAAAAACTATTAAAAAAATATAATATTGATTCCAGTATAATTGTTTCTGAATATCCAGGTCATCTTACAAAGCTTACAAAAGATATTACAAGCAAAGAAAAAAGTAGAATTTATGTTATTGGTGGAGATGGTAGTTTAAACGAAGTAATATGCGGACTCATAGGAACAAACTCAGAACTTGTTATTATTCCATGTGGAACTGGAAACGATTTTGTAAAAAGTATCTCCAAATATAGGAGCCTAAGAAAAATTGTTGTAAATTCAATCAACAAGGAGGCTTCCAAAACAGACATATTAAAATTAAATGATAATAAATATTGCATCAATATTGTCAATTCTGGATTTGATGCCATGGTTGCAAAGAATGTAGATAAATTTAGAAAATTTCATTTTATATCTGGAAAAATGAAATATAATATCTCTATATTCTATACTTTGATTAGGAACAAAAATTATAAATTTAAAATACGAATTGATGATCAAAAAATATATAAAGGAAATTATACACTTGCAGTCATAGCAAATGGAAAGTATTATGGTGGAGGTGTTAAACCTTGTCCTGATGCCCTTGTAAATGATGGAATTTTAAATACATGTATTATAGATGCTACTAGCATTTTAACAAAAATATTTTTACTTCCAACATATAAAAAGGGAAATCATTTAGGTCTAAAGCAAGCGCATATTGATAAAGCAAAGAAAATATCACTTGTATCTAATCATAAATTTCCAGTCAGTATAGATGGCGAAGTCTTCTACACCAATAAATTATCCGCCGAAGTTTTAAAAGAGGCTATCAATGTTGTACACATCTTCTAAAAATGATATCAAAAAGGAGCTTATTTAAATTAAGCTCCTTTATTTGATATTTGACTCGTGATGGTCCTGCACTGAGTCTTTTTTCTTTCCCTTTGTAACAACTAATATAATCACGATCATCAGAATGACTGGAATTGCGACCACTAGTAAAACAATCACGCCTATTCCAAATAAGGTAATTACATTTCCCACTACTTTTTCAGAAACATCGGTAGCTTGTGTTATATTAGAAATACTATTATTGGATCTTGCAATATCAGGCACACTACTATCTCTAACAGTATAGGCATAAATATTTGGAATTCCTATCAAAAAAATCATTGCAATCAATAAAACACCTAAAAGCTTTTTCATAAATATACCTCCTTAGAATCTGGAATATAGCATATGTGATTTATAAAAACAAGCCAAATGAAGTAATTTACACTCCAAATTAGCTTGCTCTTATCATTATTCTTCGATTTCATCATCTATTTCAACATTATCTCTTCTTTTTAATAATGGATATAATACAACGTCCCTTATATTATAACTATTTGTTAAGAATTGTAAAAATCTATCAATTCCAAGTCCCCAACCAGAGATTGGTGGCATACCATACTCCATTGCTTTAATATACTCATGATCAATACTCATGGCTTCTTCATCACCATTTTCTTTTAATTTATTCTGTTCAATTAGTCTTTTTTCTTGTTCTACAGAATCTACCAACTCAGAATATCCATTGATAATTTCTTGACCATTTACAATTAATTGGAATCGATCAGTCAAACTTGGATTTTCATCATTGCTTCTTGCAAGAGGTGATAAATCAATAGGATGTTTTATTAAATAAGTAGGCTTTATTATTTTAGGTCTACTTACTTTTTTATAAAGTTGATCTATTAAATTTCCTCTTCCAAGACTTTCTATATTTTCAGCTTCAAGGACAATATTATTTCTTTTGATTTCCGCTAATAATTCTTCTGCAGTAGGAAACTTGTCTATATCAATTCCACAATCTTTCAATAATAAGTCTCTAAAGCTAACAATATCCCATTCTCCACCAAAATCAATTTCAGTGTCACCAATTTGAACTTTTAAGTTACCATCAAATAAGTTAGATATTAGATATACTACCATTTCTTGTAGTAATTTCATATTATCTTCATAGTTATAATATGCACTATATCCCTCTATCATCGTAAAATCTTGTAAATGGTTTACACTAATCCCTTCATTTCTAAAATCTCTTGCTATTTCAAAAACATTCGTAAATCCACCTACAATTAATTTCTTTAAAGTAAGCTCTGGTGAAATTCTAAGATAAACATCAGTGTCATAAGTATTATGATGCGTAATAAAAGGTCTAGCTGTTGCACCAGAAGCAGTATTTTGTAATATTGGTGTCTCAACTTCAATAAAGCCTTTGTTTCCTAAAAATTCTCTCATCAATTTAATAAACTTTGATCTTAACAGAAACCTTTTTTTTGTTTCCTCATTCATGATCAAATCAAGGTGTCTTTCTCTATATAGCATTTCTTGATTCGTAATACCATGGAACTTTTCAGGCAATGGTCTTAATGATTTTCCTAAAAACTCATATTTTTTTACTCTAATTGTTTTCTCACCTGTTTGCGTAAGGAATGTCTCACCTTCAACTCCAATAAAATCTCCGACATCAACAGTTTCGTGAATTTGTTTATATAGTTCTTCTCCAATTTCATCTTTTTTGATACATAGCTGAATTCTTCCTTCAATGTCTCTTAAATCCATAAAAGAAATTTTTCCCATTTTTCTTTTAGACATAACACGTCCAGCTACTCTTACGTTTTGAACGCCTTCTTCTAGATTTCTTGCATCTTTTAAGGAGTGTGTAACCTCAAACCTCTCGGGATGAACATTCACACCATATTCTTTTAACTTTTCAACTTTCTCTTCACGAACCCTTCTAAGTTCATTTATTTCTCCCACAACAGTTGCCTCCTTTATTTTATAATCTTTTGATTGACACGATTTTATATTTTACAACTCCACCTGGTGTCTCAACCTCTACTTCTTCACCTTTTCTCTTTCCCATAAGTGCTTTACCTACAGGTGACTCGTTAGATATCTTATTTTCAGCTATATTTACTTCTGTAGCACCAACAATTCCATAAGAAATCTCTTCATCAAATTCATAGTCATGTACAGTAACTAAAGTTCCAACTCCAGCTTTTCTTGTAGATACATCATCATCATCTACTACTTTTGCAATTCTTAACATATTTTCTATCTCTAAAATTCTTGCCTCAAGTAAAGCTTGTTCATTCTTAGCATCGTCATATTCGGAATTTTCTGATATATCTCCAAATTCTCTTGCTATTTTTATTCTTTCAGCCACTTCCATCTTCTTTGGTCCTCTTAAATTCTTTAATTCTTCTTCTAATTTATTATAACCTTCTACCGTTAAAATGATTTCTCTTTCTTCCATATTTTTCCTCCCAAAATTAACAATATAATTATACACTATTTGTCAAGTATACATTATTCATTTTTATTTGTAAATAAATTACCTAACTTATTTTTGCTAAATCTTTTCAAATCACAATTTATTCTATTAAATAAAGCTTCAATTTCATATTTATTCTTATTATAATTTCTAAATGAAAGACTTAGTGTATCTTGTTCTTCATTTTTCGTATCCAAAATTTTTATATTTCTATTTAGAATATAATGATCTCTAAATTGAGAAACATCTATATCACTATAAAAAACATATACATCATACTCAGAAATATTCCTTCTTTGAACTATTTCTATCGTTGTACCATATTCATCATTGATACTATCTATTTTTTCAGCCAAAGATTTATATTCTCTTTTAGATATACTATTCAATCTTAATATATCAACATATTTATATTTTTGGATATACTCAATCATCTTTTCTTGCTTAAAGTCTCTTACATTATTAATAGCAATTAATATACTAGCTTTATTGGTATTAATATTAGCTTTTTTCAGTATATTATCAACATATATTGTATCGCGCTTTAACATATCATTTGTTGTTGTTATATAAGTAATTTTTAGATAAGCTTTTAAAGTATCATCTATTAATTTTTGTAAATACTTCTTATACTCTTTATTCTTATCTATCTTTTTGCTAAAAACAACAAATAGCTTTTTATCTTTTTTATATTCTTTCTTTAAAAGTATTTGAATTACTTTTTCATTCAATTTATGTTTATTCTTCAAAACAGAATCTAAAAAGTTTTGATCTATTTGAAGAAAAATATTTTTATTAAATTTATCATTAGTAAAGTCTCTTATCATAGATATTTTTATGAATTTATTCTTTAACTTCATAAAAATATGTGCATCTTTTTTTATCTTATTTTCCAAGTCATTCACATCAATAAAAATAGTATTCATATAAATTAATATCACCTACCTAGTTTTCGTCTAAATTTATATATGAATAACAATTAAATTATATGAATATTATATCAAAGTAAGAGTCTATTTTTTAACAATACTTTTTATGGAATTAGCATTTTTAGTTCTGTCTAACTTTTTTAGGAGAAGATCCTTTAGCTGATCACTTGATAACTCTCTTGTAAGCTTTCCATTTTCCGCCAAGGAAATAATTCCCGTTTCCTCAGAAACTACAATTACTAATGAATCTGAGATTTCTGTAATTCCAACAGCTGCTCTATGCCTTGTTCCAAGATTTTTAGGAACTGATCCCTCGGAAGCAAGTGGTAAGATACATTTAGCAGCAAGTATCTGTGTTCCATCTATTACTATTGCACCATCATGAAGAGGAGTTCTAGGCATAAATATATTTTGTAAAAGTTCAGAGGATACTTTAGCAGATAAATTGATTCCTTCGCGTAAAACTTCAGTTATTTTCGTTTTTCTCTCTATTACGATCAATGCACCAATTTGCTTTAAAGACATTATCTCTACTGCCTTTACGATTTCAGATATAGAGTGCTTTACTAATATGTTATCATTCATATCAAAAACATCTACTATTTTACTTCTACCTAATTTTTCGAAAGCATTCCTAAGCTCCGGTTGAAATACTACAATTAGTATCAATATTCCATATGTCATAAAATTAGTCAGTAGAAAATTTAAGATAACCATATTACAAAGTTTAGACAATATAAATATGCCAAAAAGAAGCAAGACTCCTTTAAAAATTTGTTCAGCTCTTGTCTGTTTGATAAATTTAAACAGATAATATGCAATAAGTACTACTATTGTGATATCTGCAAGCAGTACTAAGTACCTTATCGGGCTAGTTAAGTCTAGTGCAGTTACAATGCTAGAAAGTATTGCATTAAAACTATCTGATATATTTTTTAACATATATATCCCCCTTATCTTTGGTTAATCCTAGTATTCCTACATAATTGCCGAAATTAATGCAGCAAACATAGAAAATACCATTGAAAATATCAATATTCCTACTACAGTATATTTTAATATGCTATTCTTTTTATTCACTACCAAATCACCTCTTTGCATTAAAACTCGAATTTATCTTCAAACCATTTTTCTAAATCATCAATTTTTACTCTTACCTGTTCCATAGAATCTCTATCTCTTATTGTTACTGAGTTATCATTTTCTGATTCAAAATCATAAGTAATACAATATGGTGTTCCGATTTCATCTTGTCTTCTATATCTCTTTCCAATACTGCCAGCCTCATCATAATCCACATGATATTTTTTACATAACATATCATATAATTTATTTGCACCATCAGAAAGTTTTTTAGAAAGTGGCAATATAGCAATTTTTACCGGTGCTAAGAAAGGATGTAATTTTAATACAATTCTTGTATCGTTTTCAGATATCTTTTCTTCTTCATACGCATTACATAGGAAAGCAAGAGCTACCCTATCGCACCCAAGAGAAGGTTCGATGCAATATGGCACATATTTCTCACCAGTATCTGGCTCCGTATATGTCATATCTTCTTTTGAAAATTCCATATGTTGCTTCAAATCAAAGTCAGTTCTATCAGCAATTCCCCAAAGCTCACCCCATCCAAATGGAAACGCAAATTCTATATCTGTAGTTGCGGCACTATAATGTGAAAGCTCCTCTTTTGAATGATCTCTAAGTCTCATATTTTCTTCTTTTACTCCCAAACTTAATAGGAAATTCTTACAATACTCTTTCCAATACGCATGCCACTGTAAATCTGTACCAGGTTTACAGAAAAATTCAAGTTCCATTTGTTCAAACTCTCTTGTTCTAAATGTAAAGTTTCCAGGTGTGATTTCATTTCTAAAAGCTTTACCAATCTGAGCAATTCCCATTGGTATTTTTTTTCTTGTTGTTCTCATAACATTTTTAAAGTTTACAAATATACCTTGGGCTGTTTCAGGTCTTAAATATATAGTAGCTGTATTATCTTCAGTAACTCCCTGAAAAGTTTTAAACATTAAATTAAACTTTCTGATATCTGTAAAATTAGTTTTTCCACACTTTGGGCAAGGAATTTGATTATCTGAAATAAATTTTATTAAATCCTCATCACTCATTCCATCAGCAATCATATCTTTTCCTTGATTATGAGCCCATTCTTCTATCATCTTATCAGCTCTATGCCTAGTTTTACACTCCTTACAATCAATCAGTGGATCAGAAAAACCGCCAACATGTCCAGAAGCCACCCAAGTTTGTGGATTCATTAGTATTGCTGCATCCAATCCAACATTATATTTTGATTCTTGAACAAACTTCTTTTGCCAAGCCTTTTTAACATTATTTTTTAACTCAGAACCAAGTGGACCATAATCCCAAGTATTTGCAAGGCCACCATATATTTCAGAGCCGGGATATATATACCCTCTTGATTTACATAAGTTTACAATTGTATCCATTGAATGTACCATTTAAAATCCTCCTTATTTATCAATTTCTATTTCCAATATGCCATACTTTTTATCTACTAATTCTTCAGGATTGAAGATTATATATAATTTATTCTCTTTTATATAAAAGTTTTCCAGTCCAGTAATTGTATATGTAAAGTCATCTTCACTCATCATTTGATTTTCTACCACATAATTTAAGACTTTTGATCTTAAAATTGTTTTATAATCCACTCCTAGAATTCCTCTTGCAATTTCTGATTGTGATATTTTTGCCTTATTTACCAAATCAACATTATATGTATTAATTTTTTCCATTGTTGTCTCACTATTTGCTAAATCAATAATTTTTTGATTGATTACTATTGATACTACTTTTTTTGAACCAACCATATTATCATAGTATGTATAGGATACCAAATACTGAAATTTGTTCTCAGCACTCCCCATTTGCTCTTTAAGACCAGCAAAAGTATCAGAATAGTCTTTTTCAATAGAGTCATTTACATCTGCTAATACAATTCCTTCAACATATATTTCAGGTAGAGTTATCTTACCTGTTATTTTCTTATTTGTATTATCTTCTATGCTTCTATCTTTTATCTCATATTTTATACTAGCATTTTTTTCCTTTTCAGCTTCTAGAGAACTTGCATCTAATTCCACCAATTTTTGGATGTCAGACTTTTTTTCTCCTATAATAACAGGATCCTTTTCTGACTTCATTGCTAAAAATATCAAAACGCCACCAATTAATATAAATAAAAATAAGCCTATAGCTACTCCCTTAGAACTTTTTTTATTTTCAGTATATCTCATAGTTTCCATTTCTATATCACCCTCGCGTATATTTTACTACATTTGTTTTGTTTTTTCAACATTTTTATTCATTTTTACTTTTCTATAGATTTTATATTAATATCAATTCCATATAGATTAATTCCTGTTGCATAATCAATTGCATATATTACTACATTCCTTACTTCAGAGCTAATTTTTTGAATATTCTTTCCAAATTTTACTTCAATATCAATATCTAGTTTCATTCCATAACTATATTTTTGAGTGGCAACTCTAAATACTCTGGTTACTCCATTTACTTTTGAAACGGAATGAGAAATAATTGAATTGATAACATTATCAGAAATACTATAATTTCCAAGATAACTATATGTCGGCCTAATGATAGTTTTCTCAGACGTTGATGTTTCATATTCACCCGAATCCTGTTTTTTAAAGATATCAAAAATCTTTAAGTTTTCTAAAAAATATCCAGAAAACTGCTTTTTTATCTCAAATGTAGGTACAGGAACTACGTGTTTTCCATCTTCTACTCTAGAACGTCTAGCCTCCTCAATCTGAGCACTACTAGCAATTTCTTGTATATATATTGTTTTACTAATTTCCCCAACTTCAAGATTTTCAGCTATCTTTTTTACCATATCATCCGATGTTCCAAGAATTAATAACTTATCAGGATTTTCTTTTTTTATCGCTTTAACCATAGCGATTCTTCTTTCCTCATTTAAAAATATAGCAGCCTTAACAGAAGCTATCTTACTAGCCTCTGTTTTAGCTGATCTTCCTGCTATCACTTTATTTTCCTTAATTAAAATGGCATCATCTATGATATATCTTATATTATATTTATTAGCTACCTCTTGTGCATGGTAGCTCTTTCCAGTTCCTGTTTTTCCAACAAATGCATAAACTTGCATCAAAAAAACCTCCTAAACTTTCATAAGATCTTTTGCAGTCAAGCTAAATTTTCCATCTTCTTTATTCATTTCAATAACTTTTACTAAAATATCATCTCCAACACTTAATGCATCTTCTACTTTTTCTACCCTTTTATTAGAAATCTTAGAAATGTGTAATAGTCCTTCTTTACCAGGAAGTATTTCAACCAAAGCTCCAAATTGCAACAATTTAGTTACTTTACCCATATAGACTTGATTTAGTTCAACATCCCTTGTTAAAGATTCAATGATTTCAAGTGCTCTATCAATTTTTTCCTGTTCGATACCGGCAACAAAAACTGTTCCATCATCTTCAATATCAATTTTTACCCCAGTTTCATCAATAATTTTATTAATTGTTTTGCCACCTGTACCAATAATATCTCTTATTTTTTCTGGATTTACTTTGATAGTCTCTATTTTTGGTGCATATTTAGACAAATGATCTCTTGGTTTATCAATTGCCTTTAGCATAACTTCATCTAGTATATACTTTCTAGCTTTTGCCGTTCTTGCAAATGCTTCTTCTATTATTTCATATGTAAGACCATCTATTTTAATGTCAACTTGAATAGCAGTAATACCATTCTTAGTACCTGCAACTTTAAAGTCCATATCTCCAAAAAAGTCTTCAATCCCTTGAATATCTGTTACCATAATATAGTCGGATGTATCACCATCTTTGGTAAACAGTCCAGTTGAAATTCCTGCAACAGGCTCCTTAATGGGAACACCTGCATCCATAAGGGCAAGTGTTGAACCACAAACGCTACCTTGAGAAGTAGATCCATTTGAGCTTAAAACTTCAGATACAACTCTAATTGTATAAGGAAATTCTTCCTTTGAAGGAATCACTGGCTCTAATGCTCTTTCTGCAAGTGCACCATGCCCAATTTCACGTCTTCCAGGAGCACGTGATGGTCTTGCTTCTCCTACACTAAATGGTGGAAAATTATAATGGTGCATATATCTTTTAGATTCTTCTTCATCAAGTCCATCAAATGTTTGCTCATCTGATAAAGTTCCAAGAGTCACCATAGACAGTACTTGAGTTTGTCCACGAGAAAATAGTGCACTACCATGTACTCTTTCAAATAAACCAACCTCTGCGCTAAGAGGTCTTATCTCATCAAGTCCTCTTCCATCCACTCTTTTTCCTTTCTGAATTACTAAATTTCTAACGGCTTTTTTCTCTGCTTTATACAAAGCTTCTCCAATCATAGATTTATTTTCTTCATAAGCCTCTTCACCAAACTTTGCAATATATTCTTGCTTTACAAACTCATTAATTGCTTCTACGTTTTCATCTCTTACTGTCTTATCTGTTGCAAGCACGGCTTCACCCATTTTATCAGTTGCAATATTTGAGACAAATTCGACAATTTCTTCAGGTACAGCAAAAGATTTATATTTGGCTTTTGGTTTTCCAACTTCAGCTTTCATTTTACCAATAAATTCACAAACTTTTTTTATCTCTGTATGTGCAAGCTTGATAGCTTCAAGCATTTTAGCATCTGGAACCTCAGATGCACCAGCCTCAATCATACAAACTTTTTCTGGAGTAGCAGATACAGTCAGATCAAGTTTTGATTTTTCCCTTTGCTCTAATGTAGGATTTAAAACAAGCTCTCCATCAACAAGACCTACTTTTACAGTTCCAACTAATACATCAAAAGGAATATCAGATATATTAAGTGCAATAGATGCTCCAAGAGATGCTGGAACTTCAGGTAATATATCAGGATCTACTGCAAGCACTAAGGCATTAATTGAGGTATCATTCCTATAATCCTTAGGAAATAGAGGTCTCATTGGTCTATCAATAACACGTGATACAAGTATTGCTTTAGTTGTTGGTCTTCCTTCCCTTTTAATATATCCACCAGGAATTTTACCAACAGAATAAAGTCTTTCTTCATAATCAACAGAAAGCGGTAAAAAATCAATACCATCTTTTGGTTCTTTTGACATTGTTACGTTAACAAGAACTGCTGTTTCTCCATATCTTACTAAGCAAGATCCATTAGCAAGACCAGCCATTTTGCCTGTTTCAACAACAAGTGGTCTACCCGCAAAGGTAGTTTCAAATTTTTTAAACATAAATTTCCTCCTTATATTATATTTCTACAATAAAAGGTTGTAATAATAATTTCTAAATATATAATAATATATCCACAAATTATTACTACAATTACTCCTTTTATTGCCGCTAATATTATACTATATCTTAAAACTTTCTTCAAGTAAAATGGCACAAAAACAGAAAAAAGGACCAAATATTGACATTATTTCAATAATTAGTCCTCTCTACTTCAAACAACCAGTTCCTTTAGTTCTATTAAATTTTTTCTAAAACTTTCTAAGTATGCTATATTAAAATTACGATTTTTAGCACTCGCTTTTTTCTTTTTATTACCAAGGTAAAATTCTTCTGACAACAATTCATAAATGCAATCATTGATATACACTCTATCTTTTGTAGGCAATGATTTTATGCCTATAATCAATAGTTTTTGTACTTTAATGACTTCATTATTTTGTAAAAAGCTATCATAATCTATATGAGCATAGTACTGTAAAACAGATCCCACCCTGATATTTTGAATCTTTACTTCATATTCGGTAGCAAGGTCTATAAAACTTACACAAAGCTTACAGATTGTCTCTAATAGAGAACTGGTAAATAGCACATTTTTCTCCATATATTCTTCAAAAAAACTATAAATATCAGAATCCAGTGAGAAAATAAGGCTTTCCACTTCTTCATCTTTTTCAAGTTCTTTTAGCACGTCACTTCTTATTTTAACGGTTACTATTTTGGCTTTAAACTCATGAATTTTTTCAAAAATTTCTTCCTCTTCAATTCCATACTGCAGTAATTTTTTTACTAGTACTTCTTCATAATCAATCAATATACCAAATATTTTTTCCTTAGATATCATGCTATATTCCTCCAAATATTTTATACCTTTATAAGATATCTCCTGTCATATTAATGAATGGGTTTCATATTTTAACATTTATATTATACAGCAAATTTATGTAAATTTCAACCAAATCATCAAAATATATATCAAAGACACAAATTGAGATGGCCAACAGCCATCTCATTAATCTTACATCTTTTTATTTTTAGTAATTTCTTCTAGAGCAGTCGCTAATTGGTCAGGACATGATGTTCCTCTCAGTCCACATGGAATCCCTTTTAGTCTCTGTATTACATCTTTTACTCTCATTCCTTTTACCAAAACCGAAACGCCAGCAGTATTTCCAGCACATCCTCCAATGATTTTAACATCCTTTATAACATCATTTTCATCAATATCTATGATAAATTCTCTAGAACAAACACCTTGTGGTTTATATCTATATTCCATTTTTTTCTCCCTTTAAGCTTTATTCTCAGATCCAAGTACATGAATTATTTTATGTTTTACCATTTCTTTTACTGCAGTTCTTGCTTGACCTAAATAAGTTCTTGGATCGAAAACTTCTGGATTCTTTGTAAAACATTCACGAATATTAGCAGTCATAGCAAGTCTTATATCACTATCGATATTAATTTTACATACAGCCATAGTAGCAGCCTTCTTTAGCATTTCCTCTGGAACTCCTTTAGCACCAGGAATATTTCCACCATATTCATTGCACATTTCTACAAATTCTTGTGGAACAGATGAAGCACCATGTAAAACAATAGGAAAACCTGGTAATCTTCTTGAAATTTCTTCTAATATATCATATCTAAGCCTTGCTTCCCCCTTAAATTTATATGCTCCATGACTTGTTCCAATGGCAATTGCTAAAGAATCACATCCTGTTCTTCTTACGAATTCTTCTGCTTCAGCAGGGTTTGTATACATTGCATCATCTGATGAAACGTTTACATCATCTTCAATTCCAGCAAGTTTTCCAATCTCTGCTTCAACAACTACTCCTCTTGCATGTGCATAATCAACCACTTTTTTAGTTAAAGCTACATTTTCTTCAAAATCGTATTTTGAACCATCAATCATAACTGAAGTAAATCCACTATCAATACAATCTTTACAAGTCTCAAAATCTGCACCATGATCTAAATGTAATACCATTGGTATATCTTTACCTGCTTGTTTATTACATTCAAGTGCTGCTTCTACAAGTTTTTTTAAATAAATTGGATTGGCATATTTTCTAGCACCAGCTGATACTTGTAGTATGACTGGTGAATTTGTTTCATTTGCAGCCTCTACAATTCCTTGAATAATCTCCATATTATTGACATTAAAAGCGCCAATTGCATATCCACCTTGATATGCTTTCTCAAACATTTCTTTTGTAGTTACAAGTCCCATATTTATACCCCCTAATACTAATAACCATTACTATTTCTTGTTCTTGATATTCCTTCATCTTCACGCGACTTTTCATCAGTCTCTAGCGTTTCATCTGCTCTTTTGTCCATAGCATCTATAATCTCATCATCATTATTTACCGCATCTAGTCCGCCGATATAATCTGAATATTCATATTCATCATTTGCAACTTCACGGTTTGATCTATCTGTATCATCTGTAATTAATCTATCTACATCCAAATCATTCCTATATTGTAAAATAAGCATATCCATTTCAGCGACATCGCCTCTTTGTTTTGCGTCATTATATCTTCTTATAAATTCCTTTTTTCTTTCCTCTTGTAGATCTTCTTCATTTTTCTCGAGCTCTTTTATATCTTCAATGTTATCTTTTGTATCAGCAATATCATTATTCTTCTCGGACTCATCATAAGATGGCTCATCCATGATGCCTTGACCAGTAGAATCCATTGACATTCCTGCCACATCTCTATCAGTGCTGCTATTACGAATTCCTTCTCTTTCTGCAAATCTTTGATTTTCTTCAAGACCATCTATTTGTCTGCTATATTCTTCTAAACTTGGATCCTGCTCTCTTATTTCAAAAGATACTTGCATATAGCGCTCCCTTAGTGCCATCATTTGTTCTGGAGTAGCCAAATGTGGATTTAAAGTAAAATATTGTATATCTTCTGCTATCTCATTTTTTTCATCATACAATTGTTTTAATTCATCAATTCCTTCTCTAGTAACATCATCAACTTGCTTTTGTTTTTCATCAAATTCTTTTTTAAATTCACTTCTTAGCTCAGAGATTCTAGGATCATTTGAAAAACGCTCACCACCCATTTTATGATTGGCCATTTCAATTCCTGTTAAATATCTTTCATAAATTACTAGTTTTGTTCCTTCTTTATCGCCAACAGTAAGAGAGCCATCTGCAATTTGCTTTGTTTTAACTTGCATCATAAGTTGACTATACTCTTGAAATACTTCTTCATATATAGCCTTATATATTTCAGATTGTAATTCCTCATCTGTAAGTTCCTCTGTTCTACCTTCTTTTTTTAATTTTTCTAATGCTTCCTGTTTTGTTTTCTCATCTACGCCTTCAGGTAAATTCAAAGCTTCTAAATTTCTTTCTTGTTCTCTTTCTTGAAGTTTCTCCATTCCTCCTTCAACAAAAGTAGCAGCAAGTTCACTTTGAATATCAGAATTGCCTGTTTTTTTATCATAATATTCTATTAACATTTTGTTTGTATCATCAAACTCCATAGAATCCTTAATAGCCTGTTGCGACTTTTCAAACTCTCTTTGTGTCTTAGAAGTAAGGGCAATCGTTTCCTGAACTGCCATTTCTAAGTCTTTCTTACTTTTTCCAAATATTTTTTCTTCTAATCCTTCCATTCATTCAACTCCTCCTTATAAAATCTATTTTACTATATCTTCCAATCTTTTTCAACTAAACATGAACACTATTTTGATCCCAAATAGTTCTCTCTATTCCCTGTTCTTCTATTTGAGGCTCATCCACTGCCAGTTCCCTTTCTTCCTCTCTTCTTTTTATATTTTCTACTATTTCATCATCTGAACATATCTCATTAAGCCCAGAAATATTATCAAAGTATTCATATTCACTACTTTCTATCACATCATCCCCTAAAGCTAAAGGTTTTTCTTTACTATCACCAAATATATTTTTTAATTTTTCTCTTCCACTCTTAAAGAATTCCTTTACTTTCGATAATCCAAAATTAAACTTATCCCTTCTATTTTTTCTTAATTTCATATTATTCATGTCTAACATTTCCTCTACGGAATCAGATACATCAACTAAATCTTCCTCCTGTATAGGTTCATATAGCACTTCCATTCCGTGATCTGTCATAGCAGGAACACCTATAGCGACCTCTTGAGTCTTTGCTCTTAAATCCATATATTCATTATATTTTTCCTCTGATTCTTGTGTTATAAACTGAACGGCATTGCCATCCGTTTTTCGATAGAAAGTTATTTCTGTTAAAGTATTTTCATTTTTAGTGTTATCAAAAGCACCATCCGATCGTAAAAAGTACTCTTTTCCATCTATATTTAATTTAAATTCTGTAGCACCTTTTGTGCTAATATCACAAATCTCATAAGGAATATCATTTGCAATATAAAATAATTCCATTAATTTAGAAACTTCTATTTCCTTATCTCCAATTAATACCGTTCTAAAGTTCATCTTTCTATCTGTATTATTTGAAACAATATTATTTTCTACATAACCTAATATTAACAGTTGCTTCTCAAGATCTGTTTTGGCATCCTTAATCCCTAGCTCATCTGATATTTCATCAATACGATATCTACCAATAATACATGAAGATACCGCACTTCTTGCTTTTAATATTTCTTCATCACTTACTTCAAGACTATTAAAAATAGACTTTCTTTCTGATACTTCCTCTCCCATCAATTTCTTCGCTTGCTCATAAATAGGGTTATATATTTTATTATAAGACTCTAAATTGGTATAATATTCATCATTTCCATATCCAAAAACTTTTTTCGTACTTACATGTGGCCATTCTTCTGAACTCATACGAAGCTTTTTTGCAGAGCCACTGTAATTTGTTGGATCTAAATATACAACATTTCCATTTTGTAGAATCGATAAAGTGGACATATGATTGATAGACTTTTCTGCTTTTTGATCTTCTGTGAATAATGATGCATCCATATAATTTTGACATTCTATACTATTTACTCCAGAGCTCCTCAATACATCTCTTAAAAAGAAAGCTTGAGATGCACATACTCCCTTACCAAGTATAGCTGCATTTAGTCCAGATTGACTAATATCTGATATAGAACCACTAGGAAAATTTTCATAACAGCACATAAATCTTGTATACTCAAGTGCATTTAAAATTTTCTCTTTTTCAGTAAAGCCATCATTTCCAATAGCACTTGAAACCAAATTTACTTCTTTTATATATCTATCGTATAATTCTTCTTTATCCATACTATAAAATCTAGTTGACTCTTTTGTATTATTCATATAGTCTCTTATATGAAATATTTCTGAATTTGGACTTAATTCAGGATCATTCCACATTTCATTTAGTACTTTCATCTTATAGATATAAAAATCATTTATCTCTCTTTTAACATCATCTTCACTAAAATACCAGGATGAATTTCTTGAAACATCCTTTAATACCTCTTCCATATATACCTCTCTTAAACTATTGCATTATATATCCAAATCTATTCCAATTGGGCAATGGTCACTTCCATAGATTTCATGATAAATACTTGCATTTTTTAATTTTTCCTGAATAGACTCAGAAATAATAAAGTAATCTATCCTCCAACCAATATTTTTTTCACGTGCATTTCTCATGTATGACCACCAACTATATGCATCCTTTTTATCAGGATATAAAGTACGAAATGTATCTATAAATCCGTTTTTTAAAAGAGTGGTCATCTTGTCTCTTTCTTGATCAGTAAATCCAGCGCTAAAGTGATTTGTTTTAGGATTTTTGATATCAATCTCCTCATGTGCTACATTTAAGTCTCCACAATATATAACAGGCTTTACCTGATCAAGAGATTTTAAGTACTGTAAAATCTCGTCTTCCCATGTCATTCGATACTCTAATCTTTCAAGTTCTCTTTTTGAGTTTGGAGTATAACAGTTCACCAAAAAGAAATTATCATACTCAAGTGTAATTATACGACCTTCTTTATCATGCTCTTCTATACCAATTCCATAAGTCACGTTTAGTGGCTTTATTTTTGTAAAAATAGCAGTACCAGAATATCCTTTTTTCTCTGCACTGTTCATAAATTGATAATACCCCTCAAATTTAATATGTTCTGCCTGCTCCGCTTGCATTTTTGTTTCCTGTATACAAAATATATCTGCATCAATATTCCTAAAAAAATCCTCAAAGCCTTTGGTAAGACACGCTCTAAGTCCATTTACATTCCACGATATTAACTTCATATTTTTTCTCCCTCTCTATTGATACAAAAATTATACCATCTACCATTTTATTTTTCAAGTAAATTATATCAGAACATAAATAAAGGATCTGCAAAATTTTGCAAGACCCTTTTTACTATTTTGTTTTTTCTAACTCTTTTTAGAAAATAATTTTAAACACAGGCTTATCATACGATTACAAATAAAGATAAAAATAGATGCAATTCCAAGCTCAACAAAAATAAACATAGAAAGTACAGACAAATATGATCCTCTATCATCCTCATACTCTTTTTCTATGACTTCAAACTTTTCATCATATTTTACTTTTATATTACAATCATCGCCTTCAAAATTTGCTTCAATTGTATTATCTCTTTTTTTCATAAAAGAGCTAGAATATAAGAATAAGTCTTCTTTCTTAGTCACAGTCTCAATGATATTTTCTATTGCTTGATAATCACTCTTACTAACCTTCTCATAATTAAAGTGGTTTATCATTTTAGGATATATCAATATAGAAGTGAAAAGTATCAAAAGCAAACTAGAAATTCTAGCAACTTTTTTTAAAGTTTGAAAAAACCGTTTATACTCTTTTAACAGAAAAAGTACCTCATAGCAAATCGTAATTGAAAGCATTCCAGTAAATATAAAAGAAGCAATTCTACCAAAGATCATCGTTAAAACATGAATATCATTTTTGAAAATATGATTGTAAAAAAAAGGATGTAAAATTTCATTAATGCTTAAGATAATGTAAAGAGTACATCCACATGCGCAGCATATTATCTTAGTCTTTTCACTTTGGCTCTTGCCCTCTTTTTCTTTTAAAATACTCATAAATAATCCCTCCATAAAAATAATTATTAATATGTAACTTTTTTATGGAGGTAATTATAACACTTAATTATTTTTATGTCAAATAATCTTATCTAACAAATTTTTTACAAAAACTTGGCCTATGTATCGGTGTCAAACCGTACTTTGCTATTGCCTCAGTATGCATTTTTGTTCCATATCCTTTATGTTTAGCAAATCCATATTCTGGATACTCCTTATCCCAATTGATTAGCATTCGATCTCTAGTTACTTTTGCAATAATGGATGCTGCTGCAATAGACTCTGATTTTGCATCCCCAGATATGACAGTTTGTCCATTAATGTCTATATCTATCATTTGATTACCATCAACAAGTACATAGTCAGGTTTTACATCTAAATTTTCCAATGCTCTTTTCATAGCAATTTTGGTTGCATTTAAAATATTCACACTCTCTATTAATTCAACCTCTCCTATTCCAACACCAACAGCCAAGGCTTTATCCATAATATCATCGTATAATTTTTCTCTTTTTTTCTCACTTAATTTCTTAGAATCATTGACTCCCTCAATGCATTCATCTTTTGGAAGTATAACAGCAGCAGCTACTACTGGGCCGCATAAAGGACCACGCCCTGCTTCATCAATTCCACAAACATAACTATATCCCTTAGCATATAGATCATCTTCAATTTCTAACATATTTTTTAGTCTTTCTAATTCTTTTTCTTTCATATCACACCTTCTTATAAATCGATACATTCTTGATAAACTTCATTTTTATTTACACCTTTTTCTTTTGCAACCATTTTGATAGCATCCTTCTTAGACATTCCATCGTCCATATACTTTTTGACTTGTTCTTTAGAATCCATATTTAACATTTCTACTTGCTTTTTTTCATTAATTTCTTTTTCATTTGCGCCTTCAATTAAAAGTACAATTTCACCTCGAATACCATCTTTTTCTATCTTTTCTATTGCCTCTTTAAAGGTAGTATGAATATACTCTTCATGAATCTTAGTAAGCTCTCTTGCAATACAAATATTCCTATCTCCAAATGCATCATACATATCCTTCAGAGTTGCTAAAATTTTATGGGGTGCCTCATAAAATATCATAGTACGAATTTCCTCTTTTAACTCACTAAGTCTTGCATTCCTCTGTTTTTTATTAACCGATAAAAAGCCCTCAAAAGTAAATCTAGTAGAATCGAGTCCACTTTTTACAATGCCTGTAATTAAGGCTGTTACCCCGGGTATTACTATAACTTCATAATGATTAGCAATAAGGTACTTGATAAGATTTTGCCCCGGATCTGATATAATAGGCATACCGGCATCAGATACTAACGCTAAGTTTTTACCACTATCAAGGAAAGTCACCACTTGACTTATTTTATCATCTTCATTATGTCTATGATAACTAATTAGTTTCTTTTCTATTTCAAAATGATTTAAAAGCTTTAAAGTCTGTCTTGTATCTTCAGCTAAAATAATGTCAACATTTTTCAATGTATTCAACGCTCTTAGTGTTATATCCTCCAAATTTCCAATCGGCGTACCAACAATATATAATACTCCTCTATCCATTTTCTTTCTCCTTCTTTCCATATATGGAATATATTTCACTTGTATATTCGTCATTTATATCATACTCTATAAGTGGATTTTGGATATTTACTTCACTTCCACCATCCTTTAAATATTCTATTAAGACAATGCTTGCACTCTTATCTAGTTTTGGATGCACAAATCGAATTCTTTTTGCCTCCAGTCTATAATTTCTTGCAATACTTAGCAAATCAACCAATCTATCTGGCTTATGCACAAGGTATAGCTTACCTTTTGATCTTAGCAACTTTGAGGCTGAAGAAAAAATGTCTTCTAATTTACAATAAACCTCATGTCTTGCAACATACTTGATAGTGTTTTCATTTTGGACTCCTGTTCCAATAGACTTATATGGTGGATTGCAAACAATAATGTCTACATTATCTCTATCAAAGTGCTCCAAGAGAAATCTCCTAATATTTTGAATCTCTTTAATATCACTTTGTATCGGCATAATTTTATCAGATAAGTGATTAATCGCTATATTTTTCACGAACAAATCAAACATCTCATTTTGTAGTTCCACTCCCACTATTTTTTGATACTTTTTCTTAGCAGAGATAATCACAGGGATAACGCCACTACCACTACAAAAATCCATAATCATATTATGGTTACTATTGGACTCAATAAAATTAGCAAGCAAAATGCTATCCATTCCAAAGCAAAAGTATTCTTTATTTTGAATCATTTTAAGTGAGTTGATTTCCAAATCGTCTATTCTTTCATTTTCATCTAGAATTCTACTTAAAAACTCTTCTCTACTTAATGTGATTAATCCTGCATCAGATCCAATTTTATCATTAGTAATCTCTTTTCCAAACCAATCTAGTTTTTGAAACGCTTCAAACTCCTCCATAGTATGAAACTCTACTTCTGCTCTTCTTAATCCCTCATACGCTCCATGATATATTTTAATTGTAATATCTGGATTTTTACTAATGAAATAACTATCCCTTATCACTTTATTTTTACACCCTTTGATGAGCTGATAAAACTCATCTTGAGATATCCTTGTTTTTTCCTTTTTAAACTGATTTTTTTCTAATTTTATCTTTTTCTCAATCTCATAAATATCATTTTTTCTTTGAACCCTAATTTGACTATCTAAATCATTGGAGATAAAATATCTTTCATATTCTATCTTAGAAACATTATTTAAACTTGGCATATTTTTAATTAAATACTTTCTTTCTATTTCTAGTTTCATAAAAACTCCTTTTCTGCTATATTATATACCAAAAAAGTCGATTTTTCAATTCAAAATATATATTTACTTTTGCAGCAAAAATTGGTATAATGATTTTTGGTGAATTTAATTGAAAATTACATATCAAGTAATGGAAACAGATAATCAAAAAGACTTAAAGTATATTTTAAAAAATAGACTATATATATCATCCAAATTATTGATAAAACTAAAATTAGCTCACGCAATATTTGTCAATAATAGCCCTGAGTTTGTCAATTTTATCGTAAAAAAAGGTGACAATATTACAGTGGACTTTGAATTACTAGAAAAAAAAGAAAATAAAAAAAGATTTATTGATAAGTTTGCAAAAGTAGATAAAAAATTAGACATTCTTTTTGAAGATGAATATTTGTTAATTGTAAATAAACCTGCTAATATGCCAATTCATCCATCTTGTGACAATTATGACAACACACTTTCTAATATAGTAGCATCTTATCTTGAAAAGCAAAATATTTATTACATTCATATATTAACGAGACTAGATAAAAACACCACAGGCATCTGTATATTTGCAAAACATGAATATGTTCAGGAACTATTCACTAAAAGGAAAGACTTTATCGATTTCAAGAAAAAATATATAGGCATCGCCTATGGAATCATAAAAAAAGATCACGGTATGATTGAAGCAAATATTGCAAGAAAAAAGAACACAATTATTCTTCGCGAGGTAAATGAAACTGGAGATTTTGCAAAAACAGAATATACCGTTCTAAAAAGAAATATAGAAAAAAATTACACAGTACTTGAGATCATACTTCATACAGGAAGAACCCACCAAATAAGGGTTCATATGTCATACTTAGGACATCCTCTTCTTGGAGATGAATTATATGGAAGAGAAGCTAATATATATAACAATTTAGGAGATATTGATAGACAAGCATTACATTGTAAAGAAATATCTTTTAATCATCCAATTACAGAAAAAAGAATAACAATAAAAGCTTCTATTCCAGATGATATCCAAAAGTTAATATAATTAATATAGGGCGGAAAACTCCGCCCTATACTATCTTTCAAAAATCGAATAATATTTGCATTCACCACTCAATGTAATACTAAGGATACAATTTTTGCATATACATCTTCGTATCAGATCAATATTTTTTTCCTGTAACATCAATAAAAGTGTCCCCCTAAGCCATGATCAACACTAAGCTTAACGATGATCCGCTTCACAGACATCCTGATTGTGCCAAGAGCAATTCATTTAAAAATCCAAATTCATATATGATTTATGACTGCTATCATCGCTTCTTTATTTTTTACAAATTCATCTTCTAACTTATCTAAATCACTAAAAGGACCAATAGGATTTGCGTTTAATTTAGATAGTTCTATTGTTAAACAAAGTGTATTTTTTAACGCTCTTCTATAATAATCCATAATTCCATATTTTATTTGATCATCAATGATCCTATATCCAGTAATTCTTGAATATAACTGCATATTTTCTTTATAAAATTTATCTTCTACCTGATACTTTGGATAACTATATATTTCACCACCTGTTGAGTGATACGAAAATATAGCAATGAATTTTTCATTTACATCATCATTTTCGTTCATATAGTATAAACCCTTTATATATTGATCTAAACTATAATTCTCAGGGCAATTATAAAATGTAGAAACTCCAGGATAGGACATAGGACTGGGTTTTGTAACAGGAATATCATTATATCTTAGATTTGCATACTTTTGTTGATTCCTTAATTTTTTCATTTCAAAGAAGCAATCAATTGAATTTGAATTTAGGTCTACTCCCATTCCATTTGCGGCCCAAACACTTAAAACTTTTTCATTAAGACAACAATTAACTAAAATTCTATTAACACTATTTCTGAGGTGTACATTATCAATATTAGAGCAAGAATTATTGAAAACATGATAAAATTTTTTAGGACATTTAATCCCTTTTGAAGCAATTTTATCGTCATCATTATAATTTTTTAAATATAATTTACTCCACTGTTCTAGTTTATCACAAGTACTTATCTTCAAGCATTTCATATTGGCTAAAACATTTGAGCTACTAATAATATATCCCTCTGGGTTTAAAATAGGAATAAAATGAAAAGTAAACTCACTAAAAAGCGCTTTACCTTTGCTGTCTAATAAATCTTTATATAATTCGAATAAGAACTTCGTCGTTACTAACTCACAACCATGTGTTGCACCAAGTAAGACCACATGTTTTTTTCCTTCTCCCACTTTATAGCATTTTATTGAATAGCCAAAAGTCGAATAACCAATGATATTCATCCTAACGACATCTTGATTTTTACTATATAGTGCATATAATTTCTCCATAATAGATTCATAGGATAATATATATTCATTGAGATCATAATTATATTTCATAATATCACCTTATTATATAGTATTTCATTAAGAATATAATTATTAACCAGATGAAAACTTATTTAGATACAATGAAAAAATATCTTTGATATCTACTGAAATATGCACAAGGCACCTTAAAATATAAGGTGCCCTATTATTCTTATTCTAAATCTTTGCAGTTTTTAAATGTACTTCCTGTGAAAAAGCCAAATCCATTTCCTATCCCCATGAGTGCTGCATATTCTAAAAAATTTTCATTTTGAAAGCAAAACTTCCACAATATGAGGCATACAATAAAGGCTGCTACACCATAAGCAATAGAAACTAATACTCTTTTCACACCTATTCCTCCTTGTTCAATAATTTTTGAAAAATAAAAAATGTCACAGATATATTATATCATTTTATAAATAACGAGTCAATTTTTATGTAAATTTAACGTAAAAAAAGAATGATTAATTTCTAATCATTCCTTTAATTTAGATGAACTTGTAATAATAAAATTTACAGCATTTTCAATATCATGAAAATTTTCTGCTTTTCCTTCAATGATTTCTCTTACAATTTTACTTTTTCCAATATAAATTGTTTTAATTCCAAGTCTTATGGGAGTCCTTAAATCGTCAGTATAATTATTCCCAATCATATATGAAATTTTTTTGTCTTTATGAAAAGTTCTAACATAATCTTGTTTATTTTTCAAAACTTTGATAGGAAAAAGATGTCTGAAAGCCCTAGTAAATTCATTATGCGTAACTAAATGAATCTCATATCCTAGTTCTTTTAATCGACTTAAATGTAATAAATAATTTTTATCTAATTCCTCTAAAGTATTTTCAAGATATAGTTTTTCATACCTCTTCAGATTTCTTTGATACGAGGTAAACGATAAAATAGAATAAATCAAAATTCTTAGCTTAAAAATAGCCATTGAATTACTAATTAGATCTAGCTCATTAATCTTCCAAAGTAATTTATCACAAATCAATACTTGTTTATGCTTCTCAAACATTTTTTGTATAATGTAATGATCTGTTTTTCTAAAAACATTCATTGTTCCATCTATATCAACAAAAACATTTTCCCGGTTTTTCAAATTATTGTCCCCCTTAAATATTGTTTTGCTAGATTATATCATTTCCCTTTTTATATTTCAAGTACTCATAGATAAAGCCATCTATTTTTCCATCCATCACTGCTTGAACATTTCCAACTTCATAACCTGTTCTATGATCTTTTACCAAAGTATAAGGACAAAATACATAGGACCTTATCTGACTTCCCCATGCAATATCTGCACTCTCTCCTTTAATATCACTCATCTTTTTTTGATAGTTTTCCCTCTCCAATTTATAGATTTTAGCTCTTAACATTTTCATAGCATTTTCTCTATTTTGTAGTTGTGATCTTTCTGTTTGACAGCTCACTACAATTCCTGTTGGAATATGTCTAAGTCTTACAGCAGAAGAAGTTTTATTTACATGCTGACCTCCAGCTCCACTTGCTCTGTAAACATCCATCTCAATGTCATCCGGGTTGATATCAACTGTGATATCATCAGAAATTTCAGGCATAACCTCTACTGAGGCAAATGAAGTATGTCTTCTACTATTACTATCAAATGGCGATATTCTAACTAGTCTATGAACACCGTTTTCACTTTTTAAATATCCATAAGCATTTGTTCCTTTTACTAAAAAAGAAACACTCTTAAGGCCAGCTTCTTCTCCATCCTGTAGATCCAATACTTCAAGTTCAAATTCAGTCTTTAGACACCATTTACTATACATTCTATAAAGCATCAAAGCCCAATCCTGCGATTCCGTCCCACCAGCACCGGGATGAATTGTTACGATCGCATTATTTGAATCATATTCTTCTGAGAGAAGTGTATCTATTTCTAATGTCTCTAATTTCTCATCTAAGGTATCGATTATCTTTTTAGATTCTTTATAACTTTCCAAATCATTCATTTCTTCTGCAAGTTCTAAGTAACCTAAAGCATCTGACAAATCTTTTTCTAACTTTTCAATTTTTTCTAGTATGTTTTTTAGAGACTTTAATTCACTTAAAACAACAGATGACTTTTTACTATCTTCCCAAAAGTCACTTTCCATCGTTTCTTTTTCTAATTCTTCTATTCTTATTTTCTTTTCTTCAAGCTTTAAAGCACCTTTAATTCTATCAAGTTTACTACTTAACTCATTTAATTCTATTCTCATTGTATCAAAATCCATTACAATATCACACTCCATATTTTATCCATTCCTTGGACTTCTTTCGGATTATATGTAAATTCTAAATATTCATCTTTTGTAGGATGATAAAAAGATAAATAATAGGAAAAAAGTGCTAAATTCTCTCCTACTTTATTGACCTTTTGACCATATTTGATATCCCCATATAAAGGGCATGAAATATTGGAAAATTGTACCCTTATTTGATGATGCCTTCCAGTATGTAAGTCAATATCTACCAAAGAATACTCCTTATTATTATATGTAATATGATTTATTACTTGATACTCAAGTATTGCCTCTTTAGCGTTTTTGATATCTTTACTACATACTCTACTCATATTAAGTCTTTCATTTTTGACTAAATAATTTTTCAATTCAACTCTTTTTCCTGTTATAGGAAGTGTACCATTTACAATTGCATAATATTTTTTCTTAACGTTTTTCTCTCTAATATATTCAGAAAGTCTTGATGCTGCTTTAGAAGTTTTAGCAAATACCATAACTCCTCCAACCATTCTATCTAGTCTATGTACAAGCCCAAGATATACATTTCCAGGTTTACTATATTTTTCCTTAATATATTCCTTTACTATAGTAAGAAGATCCATATCACCGGATTTATCAGCCTGAACTGGTATTCCTACTGGTTTTATTACAACGATAATATGATTATCTTCATATAAAATTTTTAAATCTTGCATAAAAGCCCCCACTCTCAAACAACATCTATATTTTAACATACTATTTACATTCTAACAAGTAAAAAAGCATTTTTTGCCATTGTAATATTTACAAAACATGATATAATATCCAAAATAAAATATTATTACAAATCTTAACTTGGAGGTGTATATATGAAATCATTAATTAGTGAATGTATTGTTTTAAGCTGGGTAATTGAAAAATATAAAGAGGTAGACAAAGAAAATCCTTGCTCTATATGTGAATATGCATCAGAACATTGCAAACAGTATTTACAAAATGGATTTGTTCCACTAACAGGAGACCCAATTAAAAAGATTCCTGAGGAAATTCCAGAAAATGTAACTTTTCCATCTTCCATTGAGAATAAAAAGTCTCTAAAAAGTACCCCTAGAAAGAAAAAAGGCAAGAAAAAAAGATAGCCAAAAATAGCCTCATTGTGTACTACAATGAGGTTATTTTATACCATTTTCATAACTTTGCCTTGGACTAGTATCGCCAAGTTTTAAGATCTTTTTATTTTTGACATTCAATATCGTAGACTCAATAAACACTTTAGCACTACCATCTGTTACAACAATAGGAAGCTTTAATTCTTTTTGTAAGTCTTCAAGTTTTGTATCATCTAAAAAAATATCTTCGTCATCTTTTAGCATAACTCTTGGAATCACAATATATTCGCCAATATTAATACCATCTTCTTTTAGCCCATGAAGCGTTTTTAATATATCTCTTCCCGTAATCAAACCAGTAACGGTAATTTGTTCTCCAAAATATTCATTCTCTACTGCTATGATATTAATGTTTAAGTTACCTACTCGTGCTTGTATTGCTTTTGCCTTTTTTTTCATATAATCTTCAACAATTTTTCCTGTTATCATAGAAATTGTCTTGCTCTTCGGATATGAAATATTCTTTTCTTTTAATTGCTTGATTTCTTTTTTAAAGTCATGCTCAAAAAGTGCTGTCATTCCAATTCCATCTTCTATTTGTCCGAATTCACCATAGTCAGAATAATTTGGCATTTTTCTACCCGCTTTTAAATAAAATTCATCTGCTAAAAATACCAGCGGTGTTTTAAACTTCTTTTTAAATTTTTCTTGATATTTAGAAACCAAATCAATTGTATTTTCACAATCTTCTTTACTTAATGCTTCTAATGGATAAAGGCCATCTCTATTATTAGAAAGTCCAACTGGTACAATACATATACTTTTTAAAACAGGTGCATACTTAGACAAATCAACAATTGTCTTTTTCAATATATTCCCATCATTGATTCCCTTACAAAGAACAATTTGCGTATTTATTGAAATTCCTGCCTGATAAAATCTATCTAAATATTCTAACACTTTGCCAGCATGACGATTGTTTAGCATCATACACCTTACTTTTTCGTCTGTTGCATGAATTGATATATTAATAGGAGAAAGTCTATATCGAATAATTCTATCTACATCAATATCTTTCATGTTAGTCATAGTAATATAATTTCCAGAAAAAAAGGAAAGCCTATAATCATCATCTTTAAATATTAATGTCTCCCTTACATTATCTGGTAATTGTTCCATAAAGCAAAATATACACTTGTTATAGCAACTACGTGGTTCATCAATTAGTTCCGACTCAAATATAATTCCTAAGTCTTCAGACTCATCCTTTTCTATCTCATATATTTCTATCGTACCATCCTTATGCTCTATTTCAATTTCTAAATACTCATCTGCGACATTAAATTTGTAATCTAGTATATCGACGATTTTTTCACCATTTAAAGTTAGAATCAAATCTCCTTTTTTTAAGCCTATTTCTTCTGCGATACTACCTTTTTTTACACCATAAATCAATACTTTATCTATATAAATCACCTCAAACTATACGAAAAAACCCCACATACCATGTGGAGCAAATACTTCGAATTAGTCTTCTTTATTTTCATTTTTTTCTTTAATTTCAACTACTTGTTTTTTGTTATAATATCCACAAGAAGGACATGCTTTGTGTGAAAGTATTGCCTCACCACAATTTTGACAAGTAGATAAATTTGTTTCTTCTAGTTTCCATGTAGAACGTTTTTTATGTGTTCTTTGTTTAGACCATCTTCTTTTTGGTTGTGCCATTCTATTTCCCTCCTTAAAAGGCTCCTGTTCTAATAAAATAGAACATAATACCCTTGTCAACTCAATTGTTACTCGTATATTATATAATAGATACTCTGGAAAGTCAAGATGTTGTTAAAAAGTTATTTGATTTTTCTTCTTTCATTTTTGTAAAAAGAGGAAAAAATTGCACTAATAAAGTCTATTTATTATATTTTTTTCAAAAAAAGTTCTATTTATTTGACACATATGATATAATGTAATATGTTGTGATTTTTGTTCTTGTTTAATTAAAGGAGAGGGTTATGTTGACTGCTGAAAAAATAGAAGGACTGCTCAAAGTCCAAATCAATTGTGAGGAAGGTAGACTTTTGCGACTGATGTCTTGTGATAATTCTATCAAAAGTATATTTGTTTACCATTCATTCGATTCATCAATTCCATGTAGATTTGATTTACGGGTAAAAACTGCTATATCCATTTTTAATGATATGGTAAATTATATACTCCAAAATGAAGGAAATGTAGACAAAAGTAAAATTGCTGAAATCGATATGAATTCAATTCTTCCTACAAAGGAAATTATTGCAAATGCAATGATTGAAATCCAAAATTGGTATATACTGTTAAAAGAAATATTAGAAAAATGTAGTTTGTCTGAACTCTATGAAAGAGCAACCAAATTATCTATGATGAACTATATTATACTAGCTAATTTTTGCGGTATTACTGATTTTTGTAAAAACATTAATAACTCTAGAATGCTTAGACGTTTTTCTAATTTCCAAAACCAAACAAATCAACTTTCTAGAGGATCTATTCCACTTGGAGCATATTTAAATGAAGTACAAAATCATAAAGAATACATTGAAAGTATGTATAAAATCTATGCCGAATTTGAATTAGAAGAAGAAGATTTTTTACAGTTCATGTTACTTTTTGACATCAGAAAAAATAAAAATATACTTCATAAAAAATGACTGGGTTTTAATAAGAATAAATGGTATCCACTATTTATTCTTATTTTTATTTATGATATAATAATGCAAAGGTGATATTATGAACTTATATTTAATCCTGGGAATTTATATTGTTGTAATCAATATTTTTGGATTTTTAGCTATGAAATTAGATAAAGAGTTAGCCAAAAAACATATGTGGAGAATTAGTGAAAAAGCACTTTTTTCCTTTGCTTTATTCTTAGGTGCTCCTGGTGTTCTTGCTGGAATGTACACTTTCAGACATAAGACAAAACATACTACTTTTGTTGTCTTAGTACCAACACTTATCATATGTAATATCATATGTATTTATCTAATCATAACCAAATTGTTTCCCATAATTCAGTAAAAATAAGAGGATTTTTTTCGTAATCCTCTTATTCTCTTTCTACATTTTTTCAGGGCATTGTATGCCAATCAGAGATAATCCTTTTTTAATGACAATACTTGTAGCGTATACTAAGCTACATCTTGCTTCTTTTAGCTTTTCATTCTCTACTATAACAGAACATTCATTATAAAATCTTGAGAAAAGTGTAGCCACCTCTATCAAATAACGCGTAAGAATAGAAGGTTCATACTCCTCAGTTGCTTTGAGTATGACTTGTGGAAACTTATCAAGTTCTTTAATAAGCTCTACTTCTTGTTTTGTATTTAATAGATGAAAATCAATATCACTTGTTTCTTTTTCATAAAATCCGGCTTTTTCTAAAATAGATTTTGCCCTTACATATGTATATTGAACATATGGTCCAGTTTCTCCATCAAATCTTAATGTTTCATCTAGATCAAATATAATATCTTTGACTTTACTAGTTTTTAGATAGTTAAATATTAAAGCTCCAATTCCAATTTGTTTTGCTACTTCATCAATATTTTCAATATTAGGATTTTTAGCTAGTATAATCCCTTTTGCCTTACTAATAGCATCGTTGATTAAATCATTGATATAAATGACAGTTCCTTCTCTTGTTGACATTTTACCAGTTTTTAATCTAATCATTCCATATGCGATATGTACAAGACCTTTTTGATATTTTTCGTCAACTAGATACTTAGCTGCTTCAAATATTTGTCTAAAATGAAGTATTTGCTCTGTTGCCGTAATATAGATACATTTTGTAAAATCATATGTCCTAGCCCTATATAAAATAGCAGCTAAATCACGTGTTGCATATATTGTAGAGCCATTTGACTTTAATACAATACAAGGCGGAATATCATCTCCTACATTTACAACCTTTGCACCTTGACTATCTACCAAAGCACCCTTTTTATCTAGTATTTCCACCACTTCATCCATCTTATCACTATAGAAAGCTTCCCCATTATAAGAATCAAATTTAGATCCAAGTATCTCATAAATTCTTTTATATTCTTTTAAAGATACTTCCCTAAAAAATTCCCATAGTTTATAAAGTTCCTGATCTCCTTCTTCAAGTTTTTTGAAATTTTCACGAGCAATATCCATAATCTTTTCATCTTCTTTTGCAAGCTGATTAATTCTTACATAAATTTCAGATAAAACATTTAATGAATCTTTGCTAATATCATATTCGTCTTTAAACCTTCTATATCCCTCGATTAAAAGGCCAAATTGTCTTCCCCAGTCTCCCAAATGATTAATTCCTATCACATGATATCCAAGTGTCTGATATAAATTATATAATGCACTCCCTAAAACAGTATTTCTAAAATGTCCTAAATGGAAAGGTTTTGCAATATTAGGAGAAGAATATTCAACAATAATATTTTTTCCATTTCCAATATAACTTGATCCATAGTTTTCCTTCTCATTTAAGATTTTTTTCAACACATTATTTGTAACATCTAAATTGTTAAGGTAAAAGTTTAAGTAGCCACCTACTACTTCTACTCTATCAATCTTTGAATCTAATACTATCTTTTCTTTAATATTATTTGCTATATCAATTGGTGACTTTCTTAACACCTTTGAAAGATGAAAACAAGGATAAGCAAAATCACCATTTTTATTATCTTTAGGTATTTCTATCTTATCTAATATATCTTCCCTTAAAACTTTTTTATCTAATGCTTTTTCGATACTTATGGCAATATTTTCTTTTATTTCTTCCATACATATCACTCCTTTTTGTAAAATGTAAATTAATATTAATATTTTACTACATAAATACAAAAAATTCAAGTAAAATTTCATGGATACTACATTTACACCTGCTTAGTCATATTTTATTGTTTTTCATTAATTATATATTGTTTTTCGATATATAATATGATATAATCACATAAATTATATATTGGGAGTGATCATATGAAATATTTAGATAAAATAAATTATCCAAATGATCTAAAAAAATTAAAAAGAACAGAACTTGAAACATTATGTCAAGAAATACGAGATTTTCTAATAGATCATTTGTCACTAACAGGAGGGCATCTTAGTTCAAACTTAGGAGTTGTTGAACTAACTGTTGCAATGCATTATATATTTAACGCCCCTGAAGACAAATTTATATTTGATGTTAGCCATCAATGCTACATTCATAAAATTCTTACAGGACGAAAGAATGAATTTAATACTTTAAGACAAGATCACGGACTTAGTGGTTTTACCAATCGAGATGAAAGTAAATATGATACCTTTACCCTTGGACACAGTTCTACTTCTATTGCTATGGCAACAGGCCTTGCTATCGCTAGAGACTTGAAAAAAGAAGAAAATAAGGTAATTGCAGTAATTGGGGATGGTTCGTTGACTGGCGGACTTGCCTATGAAGGACTCAATAATATCAACAATTTAAAATCAAATATCATCGTTATTTTAAATGACAACGATATGTCAATTTCTAAAAGTGTAGGAGCACTGACCAAATATTTAAATAGACTTCGTTCTAGGAAAAAATACTTTCATTTTAAAGCAAATACTGCAAATGTATTAAATACTGTATATCTTGGAAAATATATCTTAAAACATCTGACAAATGTAAAACGATATCTAAAATACCATTTTGTCAATCAAAGTGTTATATTTGAAAACTTTGGATTTAAATATATTGGTCCAATAGATGGAAATGATATATCTTCACTTCTTACTGTATTTGATGAAATCAAAAATCTACATGAGCCTATTCTTTTACACGTGAAAACACAAAAAGGAAAAGGCTACTCATATGCTGAAAATAATCCAACTGCATTTCACGGTGTAGGAAAATTTGAAAAAAGCTCTGGAATCATCAAAAAAAGTAATGCTTTAACATATAGCAAAGTAGCTGGTAATAAACTATTAAAAATGGCAAATAAAAATAAGGATTTTGTAGTGATAACTGCAGCAATGATGGACGGTACTGGTATAGCACCATTTGAAAGGAAACATAAAGATCGTTTCTTTGATGTAGGCATTGCAGAAGAATATGCTGTAAGCTTTAGTGCAGGCATTTCGAGGCAAGGCCTAAAGCCGATCTTCTTGGTTTATTCTACTTTTATCCAAAGGGCCTATGATCAAATTATTCATGATATCTGTTTAAATCATTTATTTGCAATGTTTTTAATCGATAGAGCAGGAATTGTAGGAGAAGATGGCAAGACACATCAAGGAATCTACGATATAGCTATGTTATCCAATATTCCTAATCTGCTTGTACTCGCACCAAGAGACACAAAAGAACTTGAAAATATGATAGATTTTGGAATATCTCAAGATTTACCTATCGCAATTAGGTACCCAAAAGGCTCTTCCTATTCTTCTACATTTAAGAGTTATGACTCAATCAGACTTGGAAAATTTGAAATATTAAGCCATGGAAAGCAAATTGCAATTTTAGGTCTTGGTGCTTTCTTTGAAACAGCAGAAAAAGTATATCAAAATTTAAAAGAGAGAGGATTTCATCCAACACTGATTAATCCACGCTTTGCGGCACCAATAGACAAAGAAAATTTAAAAGAAATAGCAAATACTCATGATCTGATTATCACTCTTGAAGATGGAATATTAAGTGGTGGATTTGCATCTAAAGTAACAGAATTCTTATACGAAAATGGGCTCAATCAAAAAGTAGACGTATTAAGTTTTGGCTTTCCCAAAGATTTTATTGAACACGGAAAAAGAAATGAAATCATTCAAAAATACGCTCTTGATGTAGAGAGTATCACAAATACTATTTTAAGCAAATTGGGTGAACAAAGTCATTTCAAAACAATCATCAATTTATAATACTAAAATCCCACCTAGTGGGATTTTTTAGTTTATTCAAACTGAAATAAATTTAGACCAATTTCAGGATCAAATTCTCTTTTTACATTACCATCACAAATGTCTAAAACCATTTCACAAGTAGCACTAATATAACAGTAATTTAGATGTCCACCATATACATTTTGATTTCCATCTGCAATATTAATATGTAGATGAATATATACCTCGTCATCTTTTCTTGAAACATTTCCTATAAGACTTGTGATTTCAAAGCTATCATTTAATTCTTTAGAGTAGTACTTCTTCTCAGTAATATTAAAAAGTCCCACTTTCACTTTATTTGCAGCACCAATTGCACTAACAGAAGCAAACTTTATATCATTCTCTTCACATATTTTCGTTAAAGACTCTATTACTTCTTCGCCTTTATCCATCCTTACAACTATTTTATTTCCAAATTTTCTGTATTCCATCAATAAATTCCCCCTTTTGAATACCTTTCTATAATTTGATATATCCTATCTCTATCATCATCTTTTGCTACTATATTCCTTACTTCTGCGCCACATTTACTACATTTATATATTACTACTTCTCCTTTTTTAGAAGTATTGATAATATTAATCGGTACTAGTAGACCTTTGCAATCATTTAGTCTATCTCCGAGGTTCTATATCCACATGCAACGAATACAAACAAAAATTACAATGATCACGAGATGTATACCCTAATTTTTCCACTTTTTTTCCACAATTTTTACAAATAAAGCCATTATCATTTTTTATAAACATAATTCCTCCATATTTTCTTTCTATATATTTTACTATATGATTTCATTTTTTTCAAGAAAAAAATCTAGATTGTAAAGCTTGCAACCTAGATTGAAATGAATAAATTATTTCACATCTTCAAATGAAGTAAAACTGAAAATAATCAGAAATATTTACTGTCACAATAAATATTTCTGATCACTTTTCACTAATTCCTATGAGGTACATAAATGCATCTTACAGACAATGGATGTTCAGGTCTCCATTTCTTCATGATCTCTTCTGTTTTAGTATATTTAGGAATAAAAGCAATATGCTCATATCCAAACATGCACATAATTCCAGTAAGCACCTGAGATTTTCCTTGCGCTTTTTCTTCAATGACCTCATGAAACCCTTTCTCATTTTCCAAATACTGAATAATGTAGTCACTTCTTAAAACAATAACGTCTTCTTCCGATTTACACTTAAGTAATGCATCCTCTAAAATCTTTTGCAATACTTCGGTTTTTGCAACCTCTTTCATCTCCTCAATTCTAACCAAAATAGAGTTTAGCTCTCTTGTTAAGTAGATTAATAAAGTACATTCCCTTTTGAGTCCCATATTGGTTTGTAATTTTTTCTTTTTAGGAATATATACTTTTTCGCATTTTTTTCCTAAAAACTCCATATATAATTGATATTCTTCCCAAAGCATTTCTATACGATCCACCACAGCAATATATTGATAATATAGAGTTCTTAGTTCATTTACAGTAAAAGAAAAGTCCCCCATAATTGCTTCATACTCTTCCTCTGTTAGAAAACAATATTTTCTAGGCATCCGAATCCGATGTTCTTTTACAAAATTACTATTTTCCTCTGATAAAAACCTATGAGATCCATCAAAATTATTTTTCATCTGCAAAATCCTTTCTCTTAATATAAACCAAATTAACATCTTCTACAAAGTCATTTTATCATAAATATGCTATCAAGTAAATTATATCATCATTTATTTCAAAATTTTCTCTTTATAGTAGTTTACTTGTGCTACCATATGACCTATATTTCCTTCTCCAGCATAGATATCCATATCAAAGAAATTATCATTTTTATCCATCCAATAAAGTTTATTGATCTCTTCTATCAGAAAAACATCTTCTTTTAATTTTCCAGCAAACACTTCTAATATGTAACCAGACATGTTATAGTCAATATCCATCAAATGACTCAAAACGATATTATCTCGGCCAATACCAGTTTCCTCAAAAAGTTCTCTATAGGCGCTATCTAAACTCTCTTCACCAGGTTCTACTTTTCCACCTACCAAATTATACTTTCCTTTATATGGTTCTTTTTCCCTTTTACAAAACAAGATCTTATCCCCATTTTTATTATATACTAAAATGACATTATACTTTTTCAAAACTAACACCCCATTTTGTCTCAATTTTACTACAATGCCAATTAGAAATCAATATTTACAAAGAAAAAGGCCTGTGTAAATTATACACAGACCTAAATTAAAACTATTTCAAATATGACTATTTTCTAATTTCGTGAGTCACATTTTCCGTATAAATCGGGTTCCAGCACTTAAGAATATATGCCAGGTCAGTCTTTCCTTTTCTGAATGCGATGCAGTCTAAGGAGCCAGAAACAAAATATTTTGCATACTCTCCTTCTCTGAGTTTTAAAATATCTTCTTCAAATACTTCTTTTTTAGACTCGATTTCTTCATTCGTAAATGGATAGTTACCTTTCAGTATAACAACATCTCCATCTGTAGCTTGAGTCAAAGCTTTCTCCAGAGCATTCTTTTTGGTGACATATTTTTGATGACAATCCATATGGTAAAGTCTTTCATTTTCAGCATGTGTTTCTTCACGAAGTCTGTGGGCTTCCTTGATTGCTTCTTCCATGCTCAAGCCAGTAGGCAAAGTAAATTGATGAAGTTTTTCATTTTGCTCACTTCCAATCATTGCCTTGATGCTATTAGAATGATTTCTTATATTAATATAATTAACCTCTACGATATAAGAAATTCCTGCCAGATTGTCTGCCTGGATACAAAACTTTCCTACCCGGCCAATGAAGTCTTCCATCTCTTCACCAATTTTCAGCTTTGGAAGCTTAATTCTATAAGTTTCAACAAGTTCCTTTGCTTTCTTACCTGCAATTAACTCCACCATCTTTAATACATCAACTTCTATCATGTTTTTTTCCTTTCGCCTCTTTTTAGGCATCCTTTCCTATTTTTTCATAAAAAATATCCTATATGAAGATAACGATTCCATTCATTATATTTATATAGAATTTTTTCTTTATGATACAATAATATTATATCATATTTTAAAGTTTATGTCAACCAAAAAGAGGCATAAAGCCTAAGCCTTATACCTCCCATCTCATCAATTAACACATTCTCCACAGTTCCTGAAGTCTCATTTTAATATCATACCTTTCATTTGACATATCATTTTCGTTCTCATCTGTCAAAAGCTCAAACACGTCATCAAAACTCATGTTTAAAACTTCGGCAGCTCCCTGAATCGAAAGCAAATATCTTTTCCAGACCTCATTTACTCCCGGAGCCGGAGACATTTTGTGTGTATAATCATATCCACAACTGTGACTCCCCATATGGCATTTTCCATTACACTGCGGGCACAAAGCCCGATGAAATTTGTCCATTAACTCATCTGTTACTTCTTCAACAATTGCTGTTTTCTTTTCTACTTCATTACTCATATGAAGTTCCTCCTTTATTTTAATACAAAATATTATATCATATTTTTAATATTATGTCAATTGAATGAAAGGGCACAGAAAAAAAGTGCAAAATTCATTGCACTCTTCTCTCCAGAAATTTCCTTACAAGTATACCTCAAATCTTATGCTGGTACCTCCATGGTCTCTGGCATTCCTCCAAAAACGATTCCATACATTTACTCAGTCTCTTGCTCATTATCTCATCTGATTCTGTAACCGTCTCGAGTTCCCCTTCCACTTCAACAGACATTAACCGTTCTAAAATCTCAGGCTGATTCAAAATTTCATCTAAAAAGCCTGCCATTGAACCGCAGTTATAGTGTTGCAAAGATACTAAACTCAGTGCGGTACCACATTCTTCCATATTTATTGCCTCATCTTTGACTTTTCTAGTCATGAAAAAGTCCTCCCTTATTTTTTTATGTAAATATTATATCATAATTTACTATGAATTTCAATAAAAGGATGTGTATTTTATTACGCTCTTCATTATTTTAACGGTAAAAGCATCCATTTCCAATAAATTCCCTAACAATAGAATCGACCGGAATATTTGAAGTTTCCATTGGTAAAAAATTGTTTAAATACTCATAAAGTCTCCTTGCCTCAGCATAGAAAGGACTCGTTTTTTCTATTTGTAAAAGTAATGGCTGAGCAAATGTTTTCATAACACTAGGCTCATATATTAGACTAGAATTATATATATAATTCACATCTTCTACATAAGGAAATATGTATTTTTCCTCTCCCTTTTTGACATTACCCCAAAGTGCAAAGGTTTTCTCAACACTATGCCCACGCGTTGCAAAGTCCCTTACCATTCTTCTTAAAAATCTAATATCAGAAGAAGATACTTTCGTATATCCATCTATATTGAGTGTTACAATTGGTGCTATATATATTTTATATTTGTTTTCGGCTGGTGTAAACTCTGTACAAATTGGATTTAAAGCATGTATTCCCTCAATAACTAAAATATCATTTTCTTTTAATGTTAAGAAATGACCATTATATTTTTTAGTACCAACTAAGAAATCAAACTCAGGAAGTTCAACAGTTTTTCCATTGATTAAATCTCTCATTTGACGATTAAATAGTTCAATATCTAAAGCCTCAACACACTCAAAATCATATTTTCCGTCTTCTCCAAGAGGAGTATCTTTTCTTTCTTTAAAATAATTATCCATTGAAATGGTAATAGGCCTATATCCTTTTAGTTTTAATTGAACACCCATCTTCTGAGCAAAGGTTGTTTTTCCAGAAGAAGATGGACCAGCAATTAAAATCATTTTGATATTTTTATGCTTTTCAATATCTTGTATCATTTCAATCAGTTTTCTTTGGTGAATCGCCTCAGATACTTGAATGATTTCATTACTCTTATTTTCAAGAATCATTTCATTCAAATTACCAATATTAGAAACACCAATCACTTCTTTTAGATTATTAAACTCTATGTATGCATCAAATAGCTTAGTATCTCTTATCTGGCTATCAAGTTCCATATGAATATTAGGTATTACAAGTAGTGCTCCTTTTTTATATTTTATTAAATCAAATTTTTTGATATATCCAGTGTCTGGTGCCAAAGCCCCATAAAAGCTATTATACATTCCATCACAAAAATACATACTGATATATGACTTTAATCTATTATCCATATTTTCAAGTTTATCTAAATCATTTGACTCTGTATAAAGTACAGTTGCTTCTTCTAAAGATACAACCCTTTTTACAAGAGGTAATCTTTTTGCTATAATTTCTTCCATTTTACTTTTTATTTTCTTAATTTTTTCAGTTGTAATCTCCATATCATGAATTACAAAATACTGATTTCTATTAATTGTCGCAATAAACTCAACATCAGCTGTCGAATAAAGTTTTGTAAGAGCCATATAAAGTATCATTTTTAAAGTCCTAGAATATACTCTATATCCATCATCACTTTCAAACTTAACATATTCAATATTAGAATCTTTAACAAGTTCATATTGGTAATTTTTTACTTCATTATTTACTTTTAAAGATAAAATGTCATCTAAATTCTTTTCTACTAATTTTACCGCATCAATTGCAGATGTTTTATATGGCACTTCTACTATTTTGTTATTTGGTAAAGTGACCTTAATGTTTTTATCCATAAAATCTTCCCCTTTTTATATAGTTTCATACATAGCTATTTTAACATTTAAAGTATATTTTTTCTACTTCTTTTTCATATTTTCTAAAAAAACTTTTACAAAATCATGATTTGTTTTTGTTTTTACTATTATGTTCATAATTTTATCTACTAATTCTAAATTTGATAAATTAGAATTATTAGCAGACATAAGTCTACGAATATATGTACTACATTCTTGCTCTTCTTTTGTTAATAATAGATCTTCTCTTCTTGTACCAGATTTATATATATCAATTGCTGGAAATATTCTTCTCTCAGATAATTTTCTATCTAAATGTACTTCCATATTACCAGTTCCTTTAAATTCCTCGAAAATGATATCATCCATTCTACTTCCAGTATCTGCAAGAACTGTTGCAAGAATAGTTAAACTTCCTCCATTTTCAATATTTCTTGCTGCGCCAAAAAATTTCTTTGGAAAATGTAGACATGCTGGATCAAGTCCACCAGATAGGGTTCTTCCACTTGGTTCAACTTCCAAATTATTTGCCCTAGTAAGCCTTGTTAAACTATCCAATAATATCACAACATCTTTATTTTGTTCTACTAATCTTTTTGCTCTTTCAAGTACCATTTTTGAAACTTTAATATGATGTTCAGGAGACTCGTCAAAGGTTGAATGAATCACCTCTGCATCTATTGATCTTTCAATATCTGTTACTTCTTCTGGTCTCTCATCAATTAAAAGAACCATTAAAATAGTCTCAGGATTATTTGCCAAAATACCATTTGCAATTTGTTTTAATATAGTAGTTTTACCAGCTTTAGGTTGCGCTACAATAAGACCACGTTGTCCTTTTCCAATAGGTGCTAAAATATCAATAATTCTTGTAGCATATTCATTCTGTTTTGTTTCAAGTTTTAATCTTTCAGTTGGATAAATAGGAATTAAAGTATCAAAATTTCTTCTTTTTAACGCAAGCTCAACTCTATCATCATTGATAGCATCAACATAAATAAGAGACGGAAACTTATTTTGCGGATCACTAGTAAATCTAGCAATTCCTCTTAATTTATCACCCGTTGCAAGTTTAAATCTTCTAATCTGAACTTGTGATACATAAATATCTTTATTTCCAGGTAAGTAGTTATCGCTTCTTAAGAATCCAAATCCATCTGGTAATACCTCTAAAATTCCTTCTGCTATGTAATCTGTCTCTGGATTTTCAATTTGAATATTGATTTTTTCTTCAATTTCATTATTGTCCTCCAAACTTTTTATAATTTCTTCTACTAAGTACTCTTTCTTTAGTCTTTCATATCCCTCTAATTTTAAATTTTCTGCAAGTGTTCTTAACTCTGCAAGTGTAGATTTTTTTAAATCTTCCTTTGTGTACATTTTCTTCATCCTCCTTTTAATCTATTACATCTGCAAATAAATCGTACTCATTAAAATCTATTATTTTAACTTTTGCATATTCGCCAACAATTATTTTTTCTGTACTCTCTTTATCAATTTTTATATAGATTCTACCATCAACATCTGGAGCTTCCATCATTGATCTACAAACAAAATAATTTTCATCCTCTGATACATCTTCGACGATGACTTCATATTCTTTTCCAACTCTATTTTTTCCTATTTCATAAGAGATTTTCTCTTGCGTCTCAAAAACTTTTCTTAGTCTTTCTTCCTTTAGCTTCTCTGGTATTTGTTCATTCATATCATACGCCTTTGTATCTTCTTCTCTAGAATAAGCAAAGGCTCCAAGTCTATCAAATCTTAAATCCTTGATACCATCTATCAATTCTTTGAAATCTTCTTCTGTCTCACCAGGAAATCCAGTTATCACAGTAGTCCTTAAAATAGCATCTGGAACTTTTTTTCTAATAGTTGCTATTCTTTCATAAATAAGCTCTTTAGTATCATGTCTATTCATAGCCTTTAACATTTTATCACTGAAATGCTGAATTGGTATGTCAAAATATTTGCAAACCTTATCATTTTTAGCTATTTCCTCTATCAACTCATCAGTTGTTTCAAATAAATACATATATAATATTCTGATCCATTTTACTCCATCAATTTTACTCATTTTGTTAAGTAATTCTGAAAGCTTCAGACTGCCATATATATCAAGTCCATATTTAGATGTGTCTTGTGATATAATACAAAACTCACTGATTCCCTGGCTTGCTAACCCTTCTACCTCTTTTAATATGTCTTCCATCTTTCTACTTTTAAAAGGGCCTCTAATAAGTGGAATTGCACAATAACTACATCTATTATCACAGCCATCTGATATTCTTATATACGCTAAAGGAAAATTTGTTGATATTACTCTTTCGTTAAAATCTAACTTATGATTTAAATTTTTTTGATTAAAAAAGTTTGATAAAATCTTGTCAATATCTTCATATTCGTCTACTCCAATACAAAGATCAACTTCTGGAAGCGTTTCAATAATTTCTTTCTTATATCTTTTTACTAAACATCCAGTTGCAATTAAATACTTGCATCTTCCATTTTCTTTATAGTCTGCCATCTCAAGTATCGTATCTATCGCTTCAATTTTTGCCGATTCTATAAATCCACAAGTATTTACAACAATTACATCTGCTTCCTTAGGATCATTTACAATATGAAAATGATTTCGTTTAAAAAATCCTAATATCATCTCGCTATCTACTTGGTTTTTACTACATCCAAGTGTAACTAATCCAATATTCATAACTCTCTCCTTTCGAATATAGCAAATTATAGCATAAAAAGTCAAAAAAATAAAGTCAGACGACAAAATTCTACAAAATTAGTGGAGTTACGACATATTTTTTTATATTTGACATAATAATATAAAAATGATATAATGGATAGGCACTATAATTAAAGGAGGTCATAATTATGACAAAATGTAACGCTATGCCAATTACGCAAGCAATTTTAAATGCTCACAAGCAGGTTAAGTCGGTCGCTTGGGATAATGTAGACATCGTTTATGATGAAATACGAGGAAATCCATATTATACTTTAAAGTTTTGCTACCATAGTAACAAATTAAAGTATATCGAAGTATACGTATACTATAGGGAAAGACCAATTATGTTCATTACCGCAGAATTCATCGAAAACTTTCTAACAAATACAAAGAACTTAAGCAAAAAAAGAAAGCACAAGATTATCCACTGGGCAAATGAAAGATCAGCAAATCAAAAAGAAATCAAAAAACTAATAGTATTAAACTTATACAATTGTGGTGTTCTTTAATTTGCTAACAGCCATATAACAATATGGCTGTTTTTTTTATACACTATGATTCTCCCTTGCAATAATTGGTTGTATCTGAATTCCTTCTAAAGCATTTTCTATTGTACTAATTACATATGTATAATCTAACACGAGTGATTTTGGTTTTACTAAAAAATCATCTTGCCTAAATGGTATCAAATACATATTCTTAGTATCAATAAGTTCTGCAATATTTTTAAGAGACTTACCAAGTCCATCATTTGTAGAAACACCAATTACTACTGGTTTATTATTTCTAATATGTGATTTTATTGCCATCAATACTGGCGTATCTGTAATTCCATTTGCAAGCTTTGCTAAAGTATTTCCAGTACAAGGACATATTACTATGATATCCACAAGATTTTTTGGTCCAATAACTTCTGCTTTTACAATACTATCTATGACATTTTCACCAGTATTTTCTTCTAGCATTTTGATAAAATCCTTTGCTTTATAAAATCTAGTATTGAAGTTCTTAGCACAATCAGATACAATTGGAATAATTTTATTTACTTTTTGACGCTTTAAAGAATCAATCACACCTTTTACTTCAGAAAAATTACAAAATGAGCCAGTAATTGCTAGCCCAATATTTTTATTTTCAAGCTTCACAAGTAACACCTCCTACTCATTATATTTTATGTTTTTGGTGTATCTTTGTGAATGAAAAATGTAAACTAAATCTTTAAAAATCCAATATATACTCACATTAATTTCAATAAAATCAAAGTGTCTTTTCATTCTAGTTAACATATTATTATAAAAATTCTAAGATCCATTTCAAAGAATTTTTATCTATTTATATTTTTTCTATATGCCTAAATACTCTTTTGTATTCATAACAATTACATCTGTATAAATCCCTATTTTTTGAAGTACATTATTTATCTCATCTTTATTCGTAATATATCCAAGCTCTAAAAGATATGTTTCTACTCCAACATTTGAATTCCAATATGGATTATCACCAAAGTTGCCATTTCTTCCATCAACATATGCGCCAGTCATGATTCCACCAGATTCTCTAATCACTCCATAATAGGAAGTATGACTTGTTATATCATATGGCTCAAAGCCATAGTCATTTGCATATTCTATCATTTCTTCCATCTCTTTATCCGAAAAGGTTCTTACATAAACACCATCATAAATTTTCCATACATTATTAGGAGAATAAGAAGCACCAGCTTTTTCTACCAAACTCTTTGCAAGAGTTTGTGAAAATGCCAAATCTGAGCTATTAGGAGAATAAATCTCAACTCCACTTACTTCTTGGTTTAAACTACTATTGAAATGAATAGAAAGCTGAAGTTTAGCTTTTACTTCATTTGCAATAATATATCTACCACCCTCACCATAGGTATCCATTCTAGTTTCATTCTCTTCTCTTGTTAATTTAACCTTCAGTCCTAATCTTTCAAATTTTCTTTTTAAAAGCTCTGCATACTCTAATGTAATTTCTGATTCTATATATCCATTACCACTTGCGCCTTCATCAGCTCCACCATGGCCTGCGTCAATTACAATATCATAAACATTTTCAGGTAATTTGCAACTTTTAACATCTATATACAATGTCGTAATGTATTTATTAGGAATCTCGTTAAATAATAGATTCACTTCGTTGTTAGAATTCCCTTTTGTGATCGTATAATACGTGATATTATCATATTCTGTCTGATTGACGATAGCATAATAATAGTCTCTTGTAATTTTGTTATTATGATCTATCTCTTGAGTAGTTACTTTTAGTACTACGTAATATTTTCCAACATCAATATCTTCAAGGTTGATACCAGTATTAATATTATCTGATGTTGTAAATAAGATTTCATCACTCTTTATGTTATAATCTAAAAAATACTCTAAATCTTTTCCACTTTGATCTCGAAGAAGTATTTTTGCCTCCGAAATATTTTTTAAACGCTCTTGATGATCTATTTTTATTGTTAAATTAAAATGTGTTCCATAAACAGTATATTGAGTTAAAGTTGCCTCTCCCAAATCGATTTTTTCAAAGAGCTCCATATCTTTTGAAAAAACGGATACAGATCTAGCATTCATTGCCATAATTGTTATTAAGATTCCCAAAGCTAAAACAGAGATGATAGCAAAGGAAATTATCGCAACTTTTTCCTTATTTTCCATATTTCACCTACCATTACACCTAAAGTGCTGATTTAATTATATAACAGTAGTTTTGAAAATTCAATAATAAAAAAATGCATTTAGAACTTTTTTCTAAATACATTTTTCTCTTCTTATGATTTGCTACATTTTTCTAAATAATCCTACAACTTTTCCTAATATCTGAACATTATTTGCAATAATAGGCTCCATGGTATCATTTTCAGGTTGAAGCCTTATATAATTCTTTTCTTTATAAAAAGTCTTTACAGTAGCTTCTCCATCTATCATAGCAACAACAATTTGTCCATTTCTTGCAGTATCTTGTTTTGAAACAATGATATAATCTCCGTCATTGATTCCGGCATTAATCATACTTTCTCCTTGTACTTTTAATACAAAATTATCATTTTTTAGTGCATCTTTATTAAAAAAGCTCTCTCCAATAGAAAAATAATCTTCTATATTTTCTTGTGCAAGTATTGGTTCCCCCGCTGCAACTTTACCAACAATTGGTAGTGATATCGTAGATTCAGAACCAACTACTTTGATGGCTCTTGTTTTTAAATCTTTTTTTGAGATATACCCCTTTTCGGCAAGTCTCCAAATATATTGATGCGCAGACGATGTAGACTTAAAGCCTAAAGCAGCACATATTTCTCTAACAGATGGTGGATATCCTGTAATCCTAATTTGCTCTTTTATATATTCTAGTACTCTTTCTTCTTGAGCATTTAAACTAACCTCACTCATATATAAATTTCCCCTTTCAAACTAATGTTTGAAAAATTATATCATACAAATATTTGTTTGTCAAACATAGGTTTGCTTCTATTTTGAAATTATTTGTCATATCTTCTGGTTGACATATATCGTATAAAATGATATAATTTACATGATTTTTATGTTATCTATATTATAATAATTTATAGCAAAGGAGATAAAAGTATGTCATTTTTTTTACATTTTAGGCGGATGAGAGCAAGAAAAGAAGCTATATTATTACTGGATGAGGAGATCTCTCAATTACAAAATAAAAAGACTTCCCTTGGAATTGAAATAGCTGAGAAAAGTGCTCAAATAAAGGCTCTTCAAAAAGAGATTAATGTAGCAAATGAGTTTTTAACTTTAAAAGATCAGATCGAAGCTGCTCACTCAAAATTGGATTCATTAAATGAGGAAATCGTATTACAAAGTAATTCCCTCTCCAATTTAAAAAAACAGCATTCACTCTCAGAAGATTGCATTTCTTTAGAGGAATTAAAATCAAGGCTCACAACCGAATTAGTTGACTCTATAGATGATACTATCAAAAAATTATTTGAGGCTTATCCAAACGTATACGCAAGTGAACTAAATATTTCTAACGAAATTTACTTTAAATATAATATTGATAAGCAAAGTATTCTTGCCACAATTGATAGAAATTTAACAAGTTTTGCTCTAAATCATCAGATAGATCCACTTTATTACAAGGAACTTATGTACAAATTTAATGCGAAATGGTTTGAAAAATTTGATGCCATGCCCAATCGTGTTGAAAAAGATGATACTTCGCATACTATTATCTTAAGGGGATTTATAGTATTGTATGAAAGAACAGAATAAGTTTTTATCTGTATTATAAAACTATAGATAAAAAAGCATCAGTGAATAAAAAACTTGCTAAAAACATTGTTCTATTTTCAAGTTTTGTTATGTTATTTGACAAAAAAGATAAGTCGTAAAATTGCGACTTATCTTTTTATATAGTCATCTATACACCAAAGTTAATTCCCATATCTCTTGCTGCCCTACAAATATCATTATCTTCCAAATCTAAAATTCTTGGTTCCCTATTTTTAGGAAATCTTATTTTTACTAATGCACTTTCTTTTGCACCTACAATATATCCTGATCTATTATCATAAAGTAAGTTTACTGCATAATTGCCAAGCCTTGCTCCAAGTAATATATCAGAAGTACAAGCTTCCCCACCTCTTTGCAAATGTCCAAGTACCATAGGCCTTGATTCATATCCTGTTCTTTCTTCTATCTGAGCAGATAATTTTGCGGCAATTCCGCCATATCTTTTTTGTTCAAAACTATCTGATACAATTCTTGCGATTGTTTCTTTTTTTCCTTTTTCCTTACAAGCTTCAGCAGCAGCCACTATAACATAGCGTTTTCCTGACTCCATGATTTTCTTTACTTCATTACATACAACATCTAAATCGTAATCCTGTTCTGGTAAAAGTATAATATCAGCACCAGCTGCAAATCCTGCATATAATGTTAAATATCCTGATGTCCTTCCCATCATTTCCACTACAATGACTCTTCTATGAGAATATGCTGTAGATTTTAATTTTCTAATGGCCTGGACAGAATTTTCTACTGCTGTTTGAAATCCAATAGTAGGTTCACTAGCAGACATATCATTGTCTATTGTTTTAGGAATTCCAATTACAGGCATTCCAGCCTCATTAATTACTCTTGCGGAGTCAAGCGTTCCATCCCCACCAATGATGATCATCCCTTCAACACCAATTTCTCTTAGGCCTTCAATAGAATCTTTTACTCTATCTTCATACTCACCCTTTTTATCTTTTTTTGGATAATGAAAAGGACACTCTTTATTAGAAGAACCAAGTATTGTTCCGCCTTCTTTTTCTATATCATAAACATCATTTTTGGTAAGGTTTCTATATCTTCTTTCTACAAATCCAATATATCCATCCATTACACCTACAACTTCTAATCCTTTATTTACTGCTGACATTACTACAGCTCTTATCACACTATTTAATCCTGCACAATCTCCCCCGGCAGTCATTATTGCTATTTTCTTCATAAAAATCCCTCTTTCTATTTCTTATTCATTTAACCTTTTTATAAAATCATACATTACTTTATCTAATTTCTCTAAAGAAAGTTCTAAAAACTCTCTATATTCCATATTATTACAACTATCTGATATTGCCCTGATAGCACCAAATGGAATTTTATTTAACTCACACACATGACAGATACTTGCTGTTTCCATGTCAACTGCACTCACATTCCATTTTTCCTTTAACATGTTTGTAATTTTAACATCAGAGATAAATTTATCAGAAGTTGCAATCTTTCCTAATTTTGTGTTGGAATATTTCTTTGCTATCTTCTGTAATCTTTCTGAAATCTCCTTATCACACAACATTTCTACCTTTTCAAGACCAAATACATATCCCATTTCATATCCTAAAGTGGTAGCATCCAAATCAAATTCTATTGCACTATTTGCAACTATGAAATCACAAATTTTCAACTCATTTGAAACAGCACCAGCAACTCCGATATTGACGACCATATCTACATGAAACTCTGAAATTAACAGTTGCGTACACACAGCTGCATTTACCTTTCCTTCAAAAGAATTGCAAATAACCACTTCTATATTTTCTATTTTACCGCTATAAAATTTCATTTTAGCAATTGTTTGTATACTTTCTTTCTTCATATGCTCTTTCATTCTTCTGATTTCTATATCCATCGCACCTATTATTCCAATAATCATAACTTTCTCCTTAACTAATAAGTCTTACAATGTTTTTTTCTTCTTTAGACATTTTTTCACAGGCATACGATAAAAGAATATTTGGTATTTTTTTATTTTTATTTTTTTCTTTTAGATATTCTACTACAATCCTGCCTTTACTTTTATATAACTCCCTTAGTACCCATCCAGATGCTTTCTGAAATAAATGGAACTCATCATATATTACCTTATCTATCAGAAAGAATACTAATTTATCATTACCATCTTTAGCAAAAGGTAACAAAGAAACAATACCAATTCTTTTTTTCCAAATATCATTACTATGTATATATTCCACTAGTTTTTCTTTTATTTCTTTACTAGATAAAGTATATTGAAAATATTTAGCAGTCACGTTGGGGCCAACTTCATCTGTTAGGTCCCAATTATTAATATAACAGATGTTTTTTTCCATATATTCATTTACTTTTGCAATGTTTTCTTTATTTTGTTTTGCCTCTTTTTTATCATGAATATTTTTTTCGTAATTTCTTACCATATTAGACAAAGTATATATGGCAAATCTTCGATATTCATGGTAAGAAGATGAAATATAATCATCTAATATATGATAATTGATGTATTTATACCAATAATTTGCAACTTTTCGAATATTGGGAACATTAATTCCAATTAAAATATCATCTTGTGCATATCCACCTTCTACGATTTGAAGAATTGTCTTTTCAAATTCCATGTTCACATCTTTTGGAAGCTCTTCTATATCTTTTTTGATGCTTAAACTAATCAATTTATCATACAACTTTTCTTGACTCAGTTTTACAAGATACATTCCCATCACAAAGCTGTCAACACCAATTCTTAAAGGTTTTTCCATAGTATCGGCATTAACGCCACCATCTATTTGAATCACATGGTTATCAAATAATACTCTTGCTTTTTTTATCTTTTCATTAACCTCTTTGATATACTCCTGCCCACCATATCCTGGCTCGACAGTCATGATCAACAATTTTGAAAATAAATTTTTATATTTGATCAGTTCTTCTACAGGAGTCGAAGGCTTTATTGCAACCCCTATAACAAGTTCTTTATTTTTCTCTTTTAATATTTTATTTCTTCTAAGATTTAAATAATTTAAAGTTTCTTCAAAATTTTCTATTTCATAATGTATCGTTAATTCATCTGTTCCATAAACAATTGCATTTTCAATATATTTATCAAGAATCGGAGACTCCACCATAAGGTGAGTATCTACATAAAATCCATTCTCTTTTGCTATCTTGATATGTGTTAGGTCAACACCTGTATTTTTTACGAATTTACCATCCATGATATCAATGTGAATATGAATGTCAAATAAATGCTCATAAAACTTAGCATTACTAACTTTCTTTTTTATATCGTTTAAATTATCAAATAATTCAATCATATTTCCAGAATTTAAAGTAGAAATCGAAATATTTTTTTTCAAATCTTTCACCTCTTCTGCATAATATATCATACTACAAAAAATCCATTTTTTCAATAGAAAACATGTTTTTAAAAATATTTTGAATTTACTCTTGCCATATTTAAGTTTTCTATGTATAATCTAGTTAATGTTATATCATAAATTTAAGTATAATTAACTAAATGTTCTTAGCAGTTAGGAGGATCAATATGGCTAAAGGATTTAGAGTTACTGTAAAAACATTACACTCAGAAGTTACTGGTTCTGCTTTTATTTTAAAAATCAAACGGCCAGGAGAAATTAGTAGAAAAGTTTTGATTGACTTCGGAGGGTATCAAGAAGAAAAATATGAAGCTTTCAATGGAGCCTTAGAATTTGAACCAAGTGAAATAGATGCAGTAATTGTAACACATTCTCATCTTGATCATATTTTTAAGCTTCCACTTCTCCATAAAAATGGTTATCTTGGAAATATTTATTGTAGTAAAGGTGCAAGTCTTTCCATCCCAATTTCACTTCGTGATTCTGTAAAAGTGATGATTACTGAATATGAAAAGTACAGAAAACCTGTCATATATGCGTTAAAAGATGTGGTAAGGACTGTCGAACACCTTACTCCAGTTGGTTACGGGAAAACAAAAGAAATCATTCCTGGTGTCAAAATGACACTCTTAGAAAACGGTCACTTATATGGAGCTGCCTGCATTCTTTTGCAAATTTCTTGTAAAAACTATCCTACAATGAACTATCTTTTTACAGGTGATTTTTATTTAACAAACGAACTTTTTAGTGTAGCTCCATTTCCTGAATTTGTTTACGAGTTAAGAAACCTATCCATATTTATTGAAAGCACCTATGCTGATACAAAATCAGATGAGGTTAGTAAGAACTTTGATAAATATCTTTTAGAAGCAGTTCAGAAAAAACACTTTATTGTCATTCCATCAATTGCGCAAGAAAGACTAGAACTTGTTCTTTTAAGGCTAAAAATTCTTCAGGATTGTAAATTGCTGGATCTTAGCATTCCAATCTATATTCACTCAGAACTTGGCAAGCAATACTATCAAATTGTGTACTCCGGTAAGGAATTTGTTGAATACATGCCTAAAAACTGTAAATTTATTGAAAAGGGTGATTATGAGACAGTTATAAAAGATAGCAGTAAACCTAAAATATTACTTGCTAGCTCTGGTATGGCAGATAAAGGTAACATTATGTTTTATTTAACCAAAGTAGTTTCCGATCCGGCCGCAACCATTCTATTTACCTGTTATCAAGGACGGAATACATTAGGATTTAAAATTAAAAATTCTAATATTGGTGATGATATTTTCATCAATGGTAAACCGCATAAACGTCTATGTGATGTAAAATATACTAGTCAGTTTTCTCATCATATAAAACAGGATGAATCCATTGAACTATTAAGTAGATTTCATTACTTAAAAAATATCTTTATCAATCATGGTGAGGAAAGAAAAAAAGTATTACTCAATGATATTTTTCAAAAAATCTATCCTGATAAAGGCGTTTTCACAATGAACCGAAATATAGGTTATAGAATATCTGCAACAGATGGTGTTACCTCTTATGAAACCAGTTTACCTAGTGTCAGCTATTACAAAACACAAACGAAACAATATAACAAGTTTAAAAGGATTACTAAGAAAAGGGACTTTAAAAAAAGACATTATAACTATTAAAAAATAAAAGCAAGAAGGCTGTCAACAAAATTGTTGGCAGTCTATTTCAGCTTTTTTCATTATTTATATCTTTTATCATACTGTTCCTTTAGCTTAGTGTAGATATATACATACCTGTCGTATCTTTCCTTATCGATCCTTCCCTCTTCTACTTTTCTTTTAACCCCACATACATTCGATGACTCTATTACATGTACGCAATCTTCATAATCACATAGACATTCTGAAAAATCAGGATAATACTTTTTTAATTCTTTATGATCAACATCATAAAGTTCATAACTTGAAAAACCAGGTGTATCTAAAAGATATGTATCATGATCAGTTGTATATAATTGTACATGTTTTGTAGTATGTTTTCCTTTATTTGTTTTTTTGCCCAACTCTCCAATTTCAACACTTACACGATCTCCTATAATCTTTTGCGTAATGCTAGATTTTCCAACACCTGAATTACCAGAAAATGCTGATACCTTTCCTTTTAATACCACTTTTAACTTATTAATAGAATCCTCATCATGAATACTAGTATATATTACCTTGAATCCTAATTTTTCATAAACATTTTTTATGTATTCAATCTCTTTATTATCACTGAAAGCTAAATCCATTTTATTGATACAAAGGATTGGCTCAATATTTTTTGAAAAACAAAGAATAATCTCTTTGTCTAGTAACATATAATCTGGCAATGGATTGTCAATAGATAAAACAATTATCATTTGATCGATATTGGCAACAGGAGGTCTTATCAAATCATTTTTTCTCTCACTTGCTTCCTCAATTATATATTTATCATAATTTTTCTTTACTCTTACAATATCTCCAACAATTAATTTTTTTCTTTTTTTCATATTTCCACTGGTAACCGCTTCTATCACTTGACCATCATTTTCTAATATATATCTATCTCGTAATATTCTTACCACTCTAAATTCGTTTTCTTCCATAATAACTCCTTTTTTTATATATTTTAACAAAAACAATTATCTTTTACAAGCGTGTTGCTCTTTACATTTTACTTTTTTACATAAATATGGTATAATATTTCAAATTTTTTTAACAATTATATTAACTATTTATAATTTCAAAGGAGGATAAAATATGAATCTAGCACCAACCGAAATATTAAACCAAGTATCTCAAAACGTTTCCTTACAGTGGATATATAATGAAGATTTAGAAATTTATATTCTAATTCAGAATTATAGTTTAGAAGAATTATTGAAATTTGAAAATGTAAAATATCTAAAAAAACGTTATGAAACCACATTTATGTGTTTTGATCGCTATATTAGGATTATCATTGAAAAAATAAAAGTAAATGAAAAAATCTATTATATTGGATTTTTTTCAACCCTTACTAGTGTAAGCTTCGAGGTAAACGATAGAAAAAAGGATAAATTTACTTCTCATTTTCATTTTGCACATAAAAGACTATTGATAGAAAAAGAACAAACATGCAGGCTCTTATTAAATGAATCTAATATCACTCATTTTAAAAAGGCAATTGCAAGAAAAGATACTTATTCAATCAGTAACGCATTTACCAATTTATACAGAGGATATGGGTGTTACCCTTTAGCAAGCTCTAAACTATTGGAAATGAAACTTGAAAGCATTATTGAGGTAAGGGATTTCAAAGAAGAGTTTTTAAAGATATTCTCAATTCTTCATTTTAATACCAAAAGCTCTCCAGAATATTTGCCATCGCCAATTATCATAAATGATGATCAATTTCTTTCTTTTAAGAGTCACTTTATAGACGGTTTTTCTTTAAAGAGTAAAGAACAAAAGGAAGAAATCTATGATTTTCATAACACATATCAGATATTTCAAATGGATCACTCTATTGCCATCCAAACAAGTGATCCACAAATAGATCTCAAGCAGTTGTTTGTTCCATTATCGCCTCTTTACAATGACACTCCTAGAGGATTTAATATTCTATTTTCTAACCTTTCCAATACTTCTCTCATTTTGTCATTTCGCTTTATTGAACTAAACATCATTCTACGTTTGAATCCTTGTTGCTTTGGAGAAAGATGCATTATGCGAGCTGCTATACCAAATGATTTTAAATTATGCATTCAACCAGAAAATGCAAATTATCATATGAACAGCATTGATATATGGAATGATTATAGAAATGATAGAGAACAGCTGTTATATTTGATTTATTATCTAAAAGAGTTTGTATTAAAAACAACAAAATAATCATAAATAAACCGATATAGAAATAATATTCTATATCGGTATTTTAATTAATTAAAATTTTCCGTTCTTGTACTCACTGCTTCCCCATCAACATATATTGTAAGGACTGCACTAGTATATCCATTAATATCAAATGATATTGAGCTTTGACTAACTGGAATTGTCTGCTCATTAAATACATTATTTGTTGGTCCACCATCAATACTTGCAGTTACTCTCACTTTAGCATCCTCTTCTTGTTTTCCACCTAATAAGTCGGACATCTTAAGTGTAACTGTTTTTGTTTTTAATAGTCTATTGACAGTAATCTCAACTAAATCGCCTTCTTTTAATTCTTGATTTTCTGGATAACTTTGGGCTATTACAATTCCATTTGCTTTTGTACTATCTTCACCAGTTTTTACGCTTACAGTAAGTTTCTTATCCTCTAATGTTTTCTTTGCCACTTCCTCAGTAGCTCCCAAAACATTTGGCATTACAACACTTGTTTTTCCATCTCCTATACTAACATTTAATTTAATTGTACTTCCATATGGTCTCATCTCATTTTTATATTCTTGCGATATAACAATTCCCGCTGCAATCTTATCACTAATCACTTCTACTTTTTCGACTTTAAAGCCTTTTGTATCCTCCAATTCATATTTTGCTACTTTATAGTCTTTATTTGTTACATCTGATACTTCTACAAGTTTTACACCTTTACTTACAATCACATATATTTTCCTATCTTTTGTCATTGTACCAGCTTCAGGTCTTTGGGAAATGATTTTTCCAGCCTCCATTTCCTCATCATATTCTTCACTGTCCTGCAATACCTCAAATCCCTGCTCTTTATATATTTTTACCATTTCCTCATATGATTTTCCAACCAAACTTGGTATCTCTACCTCACTATTTGAATTTTTATCAGCTGATATTTTCTTTGCTATTTTGATTCCAAAAAATGTACAAATTAATATTAATATCACTGCAAATACAGCTATAATTATCAAATTTTTCTTCTTGTCTTTTTTCTTTTTTATCTTTTCATCTTCTGCATCGTCTTTACTAAATGGCTCATTTGGTGACCTATTATCCCTTGCATAACTGCTTCTAGTTCCATTTCCTGGTTGCCTAGTTCTAATATTTGGTATTGCTTTTTCAGAGCTATACATATCAGAAGAAATAGTAGGAATCACTTGTGTAGCCCCGGCTTCAACAGAAGTTGTATTTCTAGCAATCATTGTATTTGGTTTTGATAATGCTATCGAAATATCAGTAAGAAGTGCTGTGGCATTTTGGTATCGTTCTGCCGTACTTTTTGCCATGGCTTTCAATATAATTTGATTTAGAGCTGGTGTAACATTTGGATTGACAACTGCTGGCTCTTCTGGTTCCTCCTGAATATGTTTTAATGCCACAGATACTGGAGATTCACCATCAAATGGTAATTTACCAGTAGCCATTTCATACATAACAACACCCAAAGAATATATATCAGATTTCTCATCAGTATATCCACCTTTTGCATGTTCTGGAGAAAAATAATGTACAGATCCCATTGTTGATCCAAAACTAGTAATCGTTGCACTAGTTGTATTGGTTATCTTAGCAATTCCAAAATCAGTTACCTTTGCAACTAAATTTTTATTTAATATAATATTATGTGGCTTTATATCTCTATGAATAATATGTGCTCTATGCGCAGTCTCTAAAGCAGAAGCAATTTGTGCAGCTATCTTTAATGTAATTTCGCTAGACAATGCACCATGTTCTTCTATATAATCCTTTAATGTTTTATTTTCGAGTAATTCCATAACAATATAGTTTATATTTCCATCTGTGCCTACATCATATACAGATACAATATTAGAATGAGTAAGAGAAGCAGCTGATTGAGCTTCTGCTCTAAACCTTTTTACAAACATTTCATCCTTAGCATACTCTTCTTTTAATATTTTTATAGCAACCAATCTATTTAAAAGTTTACATCTAGCTTTATAAACATAGGCCATTCCGCCTTCACCAATTTTTTCTAAAATCTCATATCTATTGGCAAGTAATTTACCTATCATTTCCATATTTTTCTCTCCTTTATATTTTTTATCTATTTCTAAATGCTTATTGTTTATAACTTTCTACACATTTGTTATACTTACGATTTGGGGCTTTGAAGTTACGGCACCAACTGCTAACTTAAATGTTACTTTGATATCTGGATGCTCTTCTGGTACAGTGATGTCATATTGCCCATTTCCACTCCATAAATCAAAAGCTACTTTATGATTTCCGACTGTTGCTGGAACGCTTACTTCCTTTCCAGAACTGATTGTTGCTACTAAGGATCCATCCATAAAAACTTTGATTGGAACAAGTGAGCCATAAAATTGCTTCTCTCTTGCAAAAATAATTGTCCCCATCTTATTAATTTCAAATCCACAATTTGTACAAAATCTAGCATCATCTGCTACCTTTTTGCCACATTGATTACAAAACATATTTCTTCTCTCCTTTTTATATTTTCACGATCACTACTGTTATATTATCATTCCCACCATGAAGATTCGCTTTAAAAACAAGCTTTGTCGCCAATTCCTCAAATTTATATTTTCTCATAATATTTAGTATTTCAGAACTAGTAACCATATTTGTAAGACCATCTGTACATAAAAGCAAATATCCGCTCTTAGCATTTAGTTTTCTCACTACTACATCTACTTTACTAAATATACCAATTGCTTTCGTAAGTACATGTTTCTGTGGATGATTTTCCACTTCTTCAGGACGAATTGCATTAGTTCTAAGTAATTCATTCACATACGTATCATCTTCTGTTACTTGCCTTATATGTGTTAAATGATCATCTAAAAAATATAATCTACTATCCCCAATTGACAAATAGTACATTTTATCATAGATTTTAGTAATTAACACAATGGTTGTTCCCATCCCTCTATACTTAACATCTGTTTTTTCTAGTCTATATATTTTTTCATTTGCAGCTAAGAGTGCTTTTGTAAGAATTGTTTTTACTTTAGCATCTGTTATAGACGCATCAATATTTTGAATGCTGTTTTCAAAATATTCAGTAAATACCTTGATAAGAAGACTACTAGCTACCTCTCCACTTTCATATCCTCCAAGTCCATCTGCTACTATAAATAAAGCTATATTTTCATTATATATTTTAGTGAAAAAGGCATCTTCATTATTACTTCTTTTCTTACCAACATCTGTCTTTGCTATAAAATCCATTATTCCACCTCTAACTCTTATAATCTATATTATATCAAAACACAAACAATTTTCAATACATTCTCTTAATTATTATACATTAGTTTCTTTATTTTTATCGATATATTTCTTTCTTAATTGCCCACAGGCAGCATCAATATCAGAACCAAGTTCACGCCTTACGGTAGTAACAATTCCACATGAATTAAGAGTATTCATAAATTGTTCTATACTTTTTTCCGTAGCTTTTTTATATACCCCATTTTTGATCTCATTTACCGGAATTAAGTTAACATGTGCAAGCATTCCTCTAAGTAGCTTAACAAGAGCCATTGCATCTTCATGGCTATCATTTTTCCCACATATTAAAGCATATTCAAAGCTGATTCTTCTCCCTGTTATCTTAGTATATGACTTACATGCCTCTAAAAGTTCTTGAATGCTATATCTATTTGCAATTGGCATAATCTCTTTTCTTTTCTCATCTGTCGTTGCATGTAAAGATATGGATAATGTACATTGAATATTTTCTTCAGCCAGTTGATAAATTTTGGGTACAATACCACAAGTTGATACACTAATGTGTCTTGCTCCGATATTTAAACCAAGTGGACAATTAATCAGTCTAATTGATCTTACAACATTATCATAATTGTCTAAGGGCTCACCAATTCCCATATATACTACATTTGAGATTTTTTCACCTGTATATCTTTCTACTGTGATAATTTGCCCCTCTATTTCACAAGCTCTAAGACTTCTTTCAAAGCCCTCCTTTGTCGAAGCGCAAAATTTGCATCCCATTTTACATCCAACTTGTGTAGAAACACAAAGCGTATTTCCATGATGATATCTCATTAGCACAGATTCTATTGCACAATGATCATCTAGTCCTATTAAGAACTTCATAGTCCCATCTTTTTTTGACTTTTGGCATTCCATTACTTCCATTCTCATGATATAGGTATTCTCACGAAGTTTCTCTCTTAAAGACTTCGAGATATCTGTCATTTCATCAAAACTAGTGACTCCCACTCTATGTAGCCATTTATATATTTGTGTTGCATGAAACTTTTTCTCATCTAAACGAATAATATACTTTTCCAGTTCTTCAAAATCTAAATCATTTATATTTATCTTATCCATGATTATCTCCTATCTAAATTTATGATTAACACATATATATTACTATAAAATTACAAAAAATTCAATAAAATATACGATTTAGACATAGAAAATCTTTCAGCCAAAAAATGAATCCTCCTTATCAACGATAAGAAAGATTCATAAAATATTTTTCTAACCTGCTGTAACACCAAAAAACGAGATCAAAAATGTAACAAATATTGTTAAAAACATTAACAGATATGTTCCAGTACCAATCAAAGCAATTTTTAAATACTCTGTTGCTTCTTGATGATCTTTTTTCTGATATACTAAAAGTAAAATAAAGCCAAAAATTGGTACTAAAAAAGAAATGATTTTCATGAAACTGTTCTTCTTGTTTTCTTTTATACGTTTTAATACTAGAAATAATCCAACTAAGAAAACAATAACCATTAATATATTTCTTCCACAACTTAAATAATAAGAAAAACCTTTTCCAAGACTTGTCACATTTCCATAATTTGGTATCGTTGCACTCATTGCATATAAATTCATTAATCTTCCCCCTTAATCAAAAACAATATCTCTTTCATCTATAAAATATAATTTTAGATGATACAAAATTTTAACATAGCAATTATTTTGTATCTTAGTAAACTGAATTTACTTTTTAAAATGATGTATACACTATTCAGATAATTCAGTACTCCAAACTATCCTTTATATCATACAAGCACTTCATCATATGTTCATACATTTCATTTGCTCTATTACTCTTTTTCATATCCTCATATATTTTCTCAAAATACTTCCCTTGAATAATCATATGAATTGCCTCTTTAAAATGAAAGTCTTCAAAAATCCAGGACATTCTGGCAAATTGTGATTCCACGATCGTTTTACAATCCTTCATACTAGGAGATATATCACTTAAAATTTGCTCATATATTAAATCTGAAATTTCTTCTGTATTCTCTCTTTCATTATACCAAATATATCTTTCTTCTTCATTCATCTTAGGAACAGATTCTGCCATTCCTTTATATATATCAAGTCTATCAGCATCTCTTATCATATTTAGAAAATAAATCTCTTTCTGTGTTAATTTTTCATCTATCTTTTCTACTTTGTATACATTATGATAATAGATCGCTTTATATACAATATTAAAATCCTCACAAGACAGATCTTTTAATATATTTTCTTCTTTTATAATCTGTGCACTATAAATAGCATGATTTACCGTTGATTTATCATCATAGCTTCCATATTCAATATACTGTTTAAATCTACCTATATCATGAAATAGTCCTATCACTTCTGCAAGATGAATATCGTGCTTTGCAAGTTGACAGCTCTTTGCAATACGTAACATATTATCTCTGACTCTATAAGTATGTGCAAGTTTGTATTCTACAAGTGTCTTATCTTCTTTTTTATCACACATATTAATATATTGTAATGCATAATTTTTAAAGTACTCTTTGTAATAATCTATATTTTTCATTTTTTTCTTCCTCTCTTAATACTTATTTTTATCTTACTATACTTCTCTTATTTTTTCAAGAAAAATGAGAGAACTATTATACAATAGTTCCCCCATCTTTCATTTTTAACTTGTATACTTTGATACTGAATCTGTGTCAAAAAATCCATTTGCTACATGGCTAAAGGCTGCCTCTTCTGCACTCCCGTATGACTGAATCATGTCCATGACTTCTTTTAATATCACAAACAAATCAATTAAAGAAGGTTGCTTAAATTTCAACTCTTCGTATACATCTGACTCGTAGATCATATCAGTATCTTGTAAAATAAATACTGCAAGTCTTGGATCCAAAATTTTAAACATTTCCTGCTCTTTCACATCAATTCTATCTGATATTTCTTCATCTATCATGTTTAAGAGCAATGTTAAGATCTCAGCAAGGATAGAATTTAAGTTTTCAAAGTCTTCTCGTTGTTCTTTATCTTTCCAAAAATCATACAGTTTTTCTTTTAAAACAAAAGCAAATGAAAGTGCCAAATTAAAGTCTTTCACGTTAACAAAAGCGTAGATTACCTGAACAAGTGAGGAAAATTCTTCCTCAATTTTCTCTCTATCATTTAAAGTGCTATCTGTAACACATCTTGTCAACACCTCAATCACATTCACTTTAGAAGGTAAAATAGAATTTACAAAATTCATTTGAACGCTAAAAGGCATCTTCTCAAAATCTTTGATTTCTATATCGAACTCTTTTTTTATGATTTCAATTGCCTCTTTTGCAATATCAAGATAGCCTCCTTCCTTAATATTAACTGTATCAAATACATCTGTTGCAGCTATATATGGAACATGAGTAATTACTTCTGACATGAACCGCAAATTCACAAAATCTCTCATAAGCTCCACTAGTTCTTTTTCTGTTCTTAAAATTTTCATTTTAATATCTCCTTTCACAATTATGTTATATATATCTTTTTTTGTTCTAATACTATACCACACTATGATTACAAAGTCAATAAAAGTATTTTCCCCTTAATCATATCCAGCCATATATTGATAATAATCACTTAAGTAAATGACTGTGGCAATTCCTATTCCTGCTAATGCCAAACTAAGTATCATTGCAATAGGCATAACTCTTTCTGTCATATCAATAGAATTTTCTAGCATTTCTTTAGATACATCTTGTCCAGTTACAAAAGTCTTTATGACATCCGTTGTAAAATCAGGATACATTATATATACTTCTAATGTATAATCATTTGGAAAACCTCTTTTTAATAATACATGACGAATATATATATCTTTTATATCATAATTTTCTTTTAGATTCATTTCATTTTGCAATATCGCATTTTTAATTTTGTCAGCATTATCATCAATCCTTAGTTGGTATGTAGTACTTATACAATAGGTAATCAAAAGATAGCAAATCAAATATGTGACCAGCAATATAGTAGTAACAAAAATGATGGTCCAAATAACGATGTTTCTTTTCTTTTTTCCTTTATAACGTACCAGTTTGATAAGATACATGATGAAAAATATAGCACCAATACACATCACTGATAAAAATGAAAAGAATAAGATAACAAGATATGGAATCATAAGACGTATTACTACATTACTTATTTCATAATATATATGGTATAGCTTTGACCCTAAAATATTTACAATACCATCAATATCATTGATATGGATAAGTGCACCTTGAACTACTGCCAATGCACATAGGCTAATAAAAGAAATTGTGCTTATGATAAATAAAGTTACCATAATTTTATCCAATATTTTCATTTTCTTACACCTCATACAAATATGTCAGCAATACTCAATCGATTTCCAGCAAGAAAGGCAGATATATCCATTCTTTTTGAGTTCTCTGGTTGTATCTGAAGGATTTTAACATATCCATCATTACATCTTATATATAAACTATTTTTAGACATCAGTAGAATACTTCCATTTTCGATACTTTTATCAATACTTCCATCTTCTACTGCTTCTACTTGAAATACTTTGTATTTTTTACCGTTTTGAAGTTCCATATAAGTACCAGGAAAAGGACAAAGTCCCCTAACAAAATTATAAATATCCCTTGCATTTTTATGAAAGTCTATTTTTGTCATTTCACGATCAATCATTGGTGCATAAGTAGCCCCATCAGGTTGTTTTTCACCTTTTACAGTTCCATCTAACAGACCATCTAATGTTTTGATCAAAAGTTTTGCTCCTACAACCATCAAACGGTCATGAATATCTTCTAAATTATCTTTCTCTTGAATCTCCACTTCTTCTTTTAATAACATATCTCCAGTATCCATACCAGAATCCATAAACATCGTAGTAATACCAGTTATTTTCTCACCATTTATAATGGCCCACTGCATTGGAGCAGAACCACGATACTTAGGAAGCAATGAGCCATGAACATTAATTGCACCAAGACGTGGAATATCTAAGACTTCCTGTGGAAGTATCTTTCCATAAGCTACTACTACTAAAAAATCTGGACTCATTTCATTTAATATATCAATAACTTCCTGATTCTTTTTTACTTTATTTGGTTGATATACAGGTATATTTTTCTCTATTGCATACTCTTTTACAGAAGAATATTTCAGCTTCATTCCCCTTCCGGAAGGCTTATCAGGATTTGTAAAACAAGCCACAACATGATACCCAGATTCCACTAGTTCTTTTAATGACTCTCTTGCAAACTCTGGTGTTCCCATAAATACTACTTTTATATCTTTTCTCAAATTGCCTCACCCTTTCCAATCATATTTTTTATATTACTACAAAAATAATAAAATAGCAAGAAAAATAAGTAACTAAAAAAGTTACTTATTCACATTATATCTCAACACTTACCTTACTAAATTTATATTTTCCATCTTGGTATTTAAATATCACAGAGACATTTCCAAGATTTGGTTTCATATTTTCTGCCTCTTTATATAAATATAGCATATGTTGACCAGTTATCAATTCAAGTGTTCCATCACTATCTATGTCTTTTAGTTCAAAGTTTGTAAATTGATCTAAATTATATGTTTGCCTATACTTTTCTAAATCTACATTTTCGTCTGTAAAATCTAAAGTATAAACTTTCGTATTCTTTGGCAAATATGATTTTCCATAATTATCTAATGTAACATTCAATTTATTCTTGTCTTCTTTATCAAAGTCCATATTAAGCGTATAACCATGGAAAGAATCTCCAAAGCTATTTTTGATAATATCTATAAATTTATTTTCATTTAATTTCAATATTTCAATATTTCCACTCGAAGAATCCTTTACAAAAATATACTCTGTGTCTTTGTCTTCACAGATTTTTAATGTCACATTTTCAGCAAAATTTTTTCCTGTAGATTTTTTTACTACTTCATTTGATTTTCCATCCAAAAACATAATATCTACATTGGAATATAGCTCTATATTAGCACTATTATTATCAAATTTAGGTTTACCAGATATTGCAACATAATCTTTGATACCATCATTATTCAAATCATATTTTTGTACTTCAATGATTTTTTTATCTCCCAAGTCTAATCTTTTAACAAGTTCTTTTTCATACCTTTCTGAAAGCTTTTCTGGAGACTCATAATATTGATACATCCTATCTACCAAGATTCCTACAAATACAAATACTACTATCAGAAGTATGGCAAGCAAAAATCTCTTTAAAGTAAATTTAAAAGAAAATATTTTTTTAAAAAAAGATTTCATGATTTCTCCTTTATACTCTGTCTAAAAACACAATGCCATCTAAATGATCTGTTTCATGTTGTATTACAACAGCTTCTAAGTCCTTTGCATGCAAAGTTTTCTTCTTTCCATTTAAGTCTACATATTCTACAGTAATCTTCTCATGTCTTTTAACTTCCTTAAATTCGTCTGGAAAGCTTAGACACCCCTCTTCTACTGTAATCATAGATTTAGATCTAGATTTTATAACAGGATTTATCATTACTACAGGGCTTTTCTTTCCGTCCTCTTCTACATATAAATAATCATATACAATGATTCTCTTTAGCATGCCAACCTGACATGCAGCAAGTCCTATACCGTCATTTTCATACATTGTATCTAGCATATCTTGCGCCAGCTCTTTTATCTTATCATCTATCTTTTCTATCTCTTTAGATTTTTTAGATAAGATTTCATCTCCCTTTTTCCTAATTTGTCTTATTGCCACTTTCATTTCCTCCCCAAATATTTACTACATTTTATACTATTTTTCTTATACCTTAATCTTTTTAGTTTTACCTGACACTTTACGATTTTTTGTACGTCTCTTTTCTCTAATCTCTAAGATTTTATTAGCTTCTTCCTTGTCGACTAGCCATTTATACATAAATACTCCATATACAATCAAACAGAATATTAAATATAACACATTATTCAATTTAAAACTTAAACCTTGTATTAATTTATAAATACTAGGCAACATTTCAATTACAAACATAACAAATAAAGTATTTTGCAATTTTAAGATGCTCATATAATATTTTTTTCCCAACAGTTTTATCAAATAATATACTTCAATAAACACAATAATTTCTCTTATCACGTAAATGACCCTTGCAATAAAAGAAACTTTTAAAGCATTTGATGTAAGTGTTGCAATTACTACATCATAATCAGTAGACTCACTCACTGCAAAGTCAGAATTATACAGTGCATTAATGCAGTTATCTACTACTAAAACTTGTAACAGATTGGTTAGTATTAAAATATTTAGCGCTACTATGATTCCAAGTAAAATTGAATTTATTTTTTTCTTTTTCATAATTTTCTCCTTTGTTATAACTCTATATCGATACTAGATCTCTTATGCTGTTCCTGTGGTGGGTTTAATACAGCATTTTCCTCTTGAAGCACTTCAGGTTGCGAATCATTTGCTTCTTCATTATTTGTTGCCGATGAAGAACTTGCTCCCATTTTTAATTCTTGCCACTCTTCTTTAGAGATTAGGACTTGTCTTGGCTTACTACCATCATAACCTGATATCAGTCCTCTTGCTTCCATCTGATCAACAATTCTTCCAGCCCTTGAATATCCAATTTTAAATTTTCTTTGTAACATTGAAGCTGACGCCTGTCCCATATTCATTACAAGATCAATTGCTTCATTTAAAATTGGATCGGCATCTTCTGCCTCTTCTTCACCAGATTCTTTTCCTTTCGTTGCTCCTTTTTCAATGCTCTCTATAATATCCTCACTATATTGAACTTCTACATTTGACTTAATATTTTCAACAACTTCTTCAATTTCTTTTTCTGAAATAAATGCTCCTTGAATTCTTAGAGGCTTTGTTTCTCCAGTAGGATAGTATAGCATATCCCCTTTTCCAAGTAACTTCTCAGCACCTGCCATATCAAGAATCGTTCTAGAATCTACTTGAGATGAAACTGTAAAAGCAATACGTGATGGAATATTAGCTTTAATAATACCAGTAATAACATCAACAGATGGTCTTTGTGTTGCAATTACAAGATGCATTCCAGCAGCTCTTGCCATTTGAGCTAGACGACATATTGCATCTTCAACATCATTTGGAGCTACCATCATAAGGTCTGCAAGCTCATCTATGATAATTACTATTTGTGGAAGTTTTACTCCCTCTTCTTTTTCAATCAGTTTATTATAACCTTTTATATCTTTAACACCTTTTGAAGCAAATAAATTGTATCGATTTACCATTTCTTGTACAGCCCAATTTAGTGCACCAGCAGCTTTTTTAGGATCCGTTACAACTGGTATCAAAAGATGTGGTATTCCATTATATCCTGAAAGTTCAACCATCTTAGGATCTACAAGAATCATCTTTACTTCACTTGGTTTTGCTTTATAAAGTATGGAAACGATTAGAGAGTTAATGCATACACTCTTACCAGATCCAGTAGCACCTGCAATTAATACATGTGGCATTTTTGCAATATCTCCAACAACAATTTCACCTGCAGCATTCTTTCCAAGTGCAAATGCAAGTTTTGAAGAATGTTCATTAAACGCATCAGACTCTATCACTTCTCTTAATGAAACAGATTCCGCTACTTCATTTGGCACTTCGATACCAACGGCAGCTTTACCCGGAATTGGTGCTTCGATTCTAATACTTTTAGCAGCCAAATTTAATGCAATATCATCAGATAAATTAACAATCTTACTAACTTTTACGCCAGTACTTGGAGTAAGTTCATATCGTGTTACTGTTGGTCCCTTTGTTATATTAGTTACTTTTGCCTCAACCCCAAAGCTTGCAAGCGTTTTTTGTAATTTTATAGCAGTTGCATGAATTGCTTTTCTATCAAAAGCTGCTCCCCCTTTTCCTTCATTTAATAGGGTAATTGGAGGGAATATATAATTTTCCTCTTCTACATGTTTTGTATGATCTAGTGTTAACACTTCCTTTACATTTTTATCTTCTTTTTCTTCTCTTTGCATTTTGAAGAATTCATCTCTTTTTTGTTTTCCCTCAATCTCAGCCTCACTTGGTTTTCCTCCAAGTTTATTAAAATCAAATTCTATTTGTTCAACATTATTTGTTTTTAGTTTTTCGCCTGGATCTAGACTACCTTTTTCTTTCATTCTTTCTGCAAGTTCCTTCTGTCTTCTTTCTTCTTCTAGTCTTTGTTTCTTAGAAAGTTTTTTACCATTCAATGATAAATCATCATCTAACTTTTCAGCATCTTCATATTCAGCTTTTCTAAATAAAGTATTATATGATGAAACAAAGAAATTACATAAAGATAGGATTACGTTTTTCACTCCTACAAAAAATTCATTAAATGATATATCAAAAACAAGTAGTGTAGCGATAAAGGTAACTAAAAGAAGTAAGACTTTACTTGCTATTCCTCCCATTACAGAGTAGCAAAGCCCTGCTATGATCATACCACTTATTCCACCCATATTGGCTCCAAGAACACCCATATTATAGGAATCTACTACATATTTTATTGTATTATCAAAAAAATTCAAATTGCTTGATGCAAAACTACATAGTGTTGATGCAACAAGTACTACTAATAAAGTACCTTTTATTATTTCCTTAGAAGGCATAACCTGCTCATCAGACATAATACAGTGTGCGCCTACAATGATTAACACAAATGGAAAGCCTAAAGCAAGATTTCCTAAAAGTCCTTTCAATACACTTTTTACAATATTGGATAAAAAGCCGATATTTGAAAAAGTTAACAATACAAATAGCATGATTCCAACTACTATTAATATTCCACCTAACATATCATTTCCAATAGTTTTGGCAGCTTTTTTAGTTCTACCTTTCCTATTTTTACTTCCCTTTTTTCTTCCCATATTCTCAACCTCTATTTAAAAATGATTAAACATACACAAATATATTTTTTATTTTAGTTCTTTTCTATTATTATGAACAAGTTCCATAGTCTCTTTTAAAACATCTTCTACTTTCTGTAAAATAGAATCTGCATACTCTCTTGTGCCAGAGCTAATTTCTTTAGATACTTTATTTGCATTTTCTATAATTTCTTCTTTTTGTGCAAGAGCCTGTTTTGTTATAACATGTTCATCTACCATACTTATGATTTTACCTTCTGCTTCTTTTAAAAGTGAATCTGCCTCTTTTTCAGCATCTGCCATGATTCTTTGTCTTTCTTCTTTTACCCATTTTGCCTGTTTAAGCTCATCTGGAAGCTTTAATCTTATCTCTTCGAGTACTTCTCTAAACTCCTCTATATCTACCATAACCTTAGTTGAAAAAGGTACTTTTTGACCTGATTCCATTAATTCTTCTAAATTTTCTAACAACGTAAAAATTTCCATTTATACTACCTCCACTTATACAACATCAAAATCACATTACCATAACTTCTTTTATCAAAACATTGTAGATTCTCAAAATCATCTAAGATATCAATATTCTTTTTTTGCATAAAATTCTTATCTGTCTCATATACAATGACACCATCTTTTGAAAGTATTTCTCCTACTTTTGAATTTGATATATACTCAAGTGTATGAATTGCCATTTGACTCTCATATGGTGGATCCAAAAAAATAATGTCAAAGCATAAGTTTTCATTTTGTATCTGAATTAAACATTTTGTGTAATCTTTCCTTGTTATTTTAACACAATTCTCTAGCTTAGTCAACTTAATATTAGATATTATCGTTGATATTTCTTTATCATTTAACCAAGCAAATTTTGCTCCTCGACTAATACTTTCAATTCCTAAATTTCCAGTTCCAGAAAAAAGATCTAAAACATTGGCATCTTTTATATATGGTGAAAGTATTGAAAAAAGTGCTTCCTTCACTCTATCTAACGTTGGTCTTGTTTTTTCTGTTTTTGGTCCATTTATTTTTTTTGCTTTTAATTTTCCTGCTATTATTCTCATTTTCAACTCCTATATTCTGAAAAAATCATATTTTACACTAAAATAATCTAATATCTTCACTAACTCTTTACTCTTAAAGCTGATACTAGACGTATTATCATTTGGATGAAAGCAAACTTTATCATGATTTAAAAGTTCCTGATCTATGATAAAATAAACATCTGTATTTGGGGCTTCAATCATATTTAAAATAGACACAGAACCTGATCTAATATTTAATTTTTCAAATAATTCCTCTTCATTTCCAAAGGTAAGCTTTTTTATATTTAACTCTTTTTCTAGCTTCTTTATATCAGCCCTTTTATGAAGTGGTAAAGAAACTAAATAAAATTTAGTTCCTCCCTTTTCTTTTAAAAATAAATTTTTACAGATAGTACCCTCACATTTTTCTTCAATACCGTCACTGTCATTCTCACTAAAAATGGCTCTATGATTCATTACTGTGTATTCAATTTTTAATTTATCAAATAACTTATATACTCTATCTTTTACTTCATTCATTTATTCATCAGCTCCAAGTATATCTAAAACATGAGGTTTTAACCTTAACGCATTTCCAAGTTTATCTTCTATATTGTCAATATAAATAGCATTTTCTATATATTCAAAGGCCTCTTCAAAATTTTGCTTATCATTATATAATACTGTAAGTATTACGTCCCCTTCTTCTACCTTATCGCCGACCTTTTTATTGAATTCAAATCCTACAGCATAATCGATTGGATCGCCCTTTTTCTTTCTTCCTCCACCAAGGCAAACTAAAGCTTCCCCTATACTTTTACTATCAATCGATACAATATAACCTGAACTTTGAGCGTGAATTTCTTTCAAAAAAGTAACTTTATCTTTAGTAACAGGTAAATCTAAATCTTTCTCTAACCAGTCTAAATAAACCTTTTCAGTTTTACCACCCTGTGCCTTGATTAGTTCAATAAACTTTATATATGCCTCCCCTGAAATAATAACTCTTATAATATCCTTTTTATTTTGTTCCATATCTGTACATATTCCTGACATACTTATCATTTGTGCAGCTATTTCTAAAACAACCTCTCTTAAATCTCTAAATTCATCACTCATAATTGTTTCTTCATCTGCAAGTAAAAAAGATATTACTTCCTTCATTTCTAATGCATTTCCAACATTTCTTCCAAGAGGCTCAGACATAGAAGTGATAACTACCTTTGTTTCAACCCCTGCTACTTTTCCAATCTTTATCATAGATTGAGCAAGAGCTCTAGCACTATCTAAATCTTTCATAAAAGCACCACTTCCAACTGTAACATCTAATAGTATCTTATCAGCCCCGGAAGCCAATTTTTTACTCATTATAGAAGAGGCAATAAGATCCATACATTCTACTGTTGCAGTTGTGTCACGAAGAGCATACAATTTTTTATCTGCTATTGCGATTTCATCACTTTGGGACATAAGACAAATCCCTATATCTTGAACTTGTTTTAAAGCATCCTTTATTGGAATATCAATGCGATATCCTTCTATTGATTCCAATTTATCAGCAGTTCCTCCAGTAAAACCAAGTCCTTTTCCTGACATTTTACAAACTCCTACTCCTAAAGCAGCTACAATTGGTAATACAATTAGTGTAACTTTATCCCCTACACCACCAGTAGAATGTTTATCCACTATATACTTACCTGGAATTTTCAAAGAAGATAAATCTATTTTCTTTGAAGAATCTCTCATAGCAAATGTAAAATTTAGTAGTTCACTTTCTGTCAAGCCATTAAAATAGATAGCCATAAGCAATGCAGATGCTTGATAATCTGGTATATTATCTTTACTATACTCACTAATAAAATAATCAATTTCAGCTTTTGAAAGTTCTCTATTATCTCTCTTCTTTTCAATAATATCATACATTCTCATAATTACTTCTCCTTTTGATTTTCTAAAACTTCCTCTGTCCATTTTATTTCATAACTATCATTTCCTATATATACAATTTTACCATTTTTGATCCCAAATTTTGCCATATCCTCTTCAACAATATATGGAATAACTGTTCTTAGGTCCTCACCATACACATTAAGCTCTTCTTCTTTAAACTTTTTATCATCTTTTTTCTCAGCCTCTATATAAAGGGCTAATTCATCAGAATAAGCAACAAGACTAGACTTAAACTCATTTTCAGCATCCATTAGCATATTGGAAGAATTATTTAAAAAAGTAGCAATAACTGTAAATACGGAAATTGTCACAACAATAACAAGTACCAAAGCAATTACACTGGCACCATTTTTCATATCACCTCTAATTTTCATATAAACACCTCAATATATCCTTATCTTACTATAAAATATATACTTTTTCAAGGCTTTTTATAAAAGTTAAAGGAGGTTATTTGATTTTAACCTCCTTTTTTTATATCTTAACTCTAATGAATATTCTTTTTATTCTTGCCATCTCTTACTATAAATATTCCAACAATTGCTACAAAAAAAAATAGCTACATATATCTATATACCTATATCTGATGTATCGACTGTTCATATATATGTATTGATTATCGTTGCTTCTTCTATTCTTTTCTTATAATATTTTTCTGTTTCTTTTATATCTACTGTATACTCTATTTCATTTCCTAGTTCATCATATTTTGGGAGCTCAAATACATGTCTCCATTCATCTTTCTTGCTTACTTTTGCCTCCCGTACTACTTTTCCATCTAATTTTACTTGTAACGTTACACTTTTTGGCCTTTTACTAGCTTCATTATTATTATCATCCCAAGTGTTAATTACTTCCATTTCCATTTTATATTTATTATTGTACATGTATTCTAATTCTATTTCATATTTATATATTCGTTAGACTTTGCATATATATATAATGTAGAGGTGATTTTATGTGTGGCTTTTGTGGCTATGTAAATTATAATGAAAATATTACAGATGATAAAATAGTAAAGAAAATGAACGATAAAATATATAAAAGAGGTCCTAATGAGCAAAATGTTTTTATAGATAAAAACACCGCATTTGCCCATAGTAGACTTAGTATCATTGATGTAAAATATGGTTCGCAACCAATGCAAATGGAAGCAAAAAATAATATATATACTATCATATACAATGGTGAGCTATATAATACTTCAGAAATAAGAACTGATCTTCTAAACAAAGGATATCATTTCCAAAATAGTAGTGATACTGAAGTGATTCTTGCCTCCTTCATTGAATATGGAAAAAAATGTGTAAATTTCCTAAATGGTATTTTTTCTTTTGTCATATATGATAAAAAGGAAAATTTACTTTTCTTGGCACGTGACAGACTCGGAATCAAACCACTTTTTTACACACAAATAGATGATACTTTTATATTTGGCTCAGAAATAAAAGCAATACTAGAGCATCCTAAAGTAGTACCAATTGTCAATAAAGAAAGTATTTTAGAATTAATTGGACTTGGCCCTGCCCACACTCCTGGAAAGACATTCTTTAAAAATATATTAGAACTAAAGCCAGGATTTATGGCAACATTAAATCAAAATGGTTTTGTTATAGAAAAATATTGGGACTTAGAGACCAAAGAATGTCACGATACAGAAACAGAAGCGATCGAAAAAATCCATTTTCTAGTAACAGATTCATGTAAAAGACAACTCGTATCAGATGTTGGCATTTGCTCAATGTTATCTGGTGGAATCGACTCGAGCATTCTTACTAAAATTGCTAATGATCATATGGATCATTTAACAACTTTTTCCATCGATTATTTAAATAATGATACAGATTTTGTATCCAATTCTTATCAAATGACAAAGGATAGTGACTTTGTCAAAATTATGAGAGATTATTTAAAAACAAATCATAAGACGGTCAAAATAGATAATACTGAATTATTTGAACTATTAGATGATTCATTAATTGCCAGAGATATGCCAGGGATGGCAGACATTGATAGTTCAATGCTTGCATTCTGTAAAGAGATCAGTAAAGAATATAAAGTATGTTTATCTGGCGAATGCTCTGATGAAATCTTTGGTGGATATCCTTGGTTTTATAGAAAACATTTAGTAGAACATAATGGCTTTCCATGGGCATTATCAGAAAATTTAAGAACTGATTTAATCAAAAAGGATCTTTTTGAAAAAGGTGATATTCAAGAATATATTGACCATAGTATCAAAAATACTCTATCTCACGTAAAGCATTTAGAAAGTAGTGATTCATATGAAAATAGGTTTAAAGATATCAATTATTTAACTATAAAATGGTTTATGAATACTTTGGTGGAAAGAACAGATCGTATGTCTATGCAAACTTCTCTTGAAGTAAGAGTTCCTTTTGCAGATCATAGAATATTTGAATATGTGTATAATCTACCGGCTCAAATGAAACTTGGTCTAAATCATAGTAACGAGCCGGTGGAAAAATACCTCCTTAGAAAAGCTTTCGAGGGAGAAATTCCAAATGAAATACTATATAGAAAAAAATCTCCCTTCCCTAAAACTTACTCTCCTACTTATTTAAATTTAGTGGAAACAAGACTTAAAAATATCCTTGCAAATAAAAATTCAAGAATACATGAAATACTAAACATCGACTATGTATCTACTCTCATTCACACACATGGTAGTAACTTAAAGGAAAACTTATTTGGCCAATTAATGACATACCCCCAAACCTTGGCATATATTATTCAAATAAATACTTGGCTTGAAAAATATCAACCAAAACTTGAAATATAATAATAAAAATCCTACAGTTTAAAACCGTAGGATTTTATTACTTAATGCTATACCATCTTACTTCCTCTTTTTCTTTTTCTTAGTTGCTCTTTTACCACCACCGTGTGTAAATCTAGAGGGTATCATATCTTTGTGAGTTGCATCAAACATGTCCTTAATCTCAATTGCATCACTTAACCGCATATTCTGATTTGTCTCCAACAAACTCTCCCAATAAAGCTTAAAGAAAGAATATGTTGAAGTGTAATCCCCCATCTTTGCAGTAGCTCTGTCTACTATTTCTTCAAACTCTCTCATAGCAGTACTCCTTTCAATCTCATATTTTGCTCTTTTCCGGTAAACAACTGATCGACACCTGTTACTTTAACCATATATTCTTTTCCATATGTTAATTCTATATCCTCATTAACACTAACAAGAATACTTTCACCATTGAGCAACAAAGTTCCTTTTCCCATAGCAACTCCTGTATATCCTTTTTGAGCGGAGTTTATCATGCCATTTGCCTTTTCCCTCTTAAGAAGTGTTAATAAATTCATCATCTTGAGCAATCTTTTTTGAACAATAGATGGATTAATTTGTTCCATCTCATATCCCGGAGTTCCTGGTGTAGCATCAAATTCATTTACTTGAATATAATACAAACCATTTTCCTTGATCAAATCTAACTGTTCATCAAAATCTACCTTATTTTCCCCTGGATAGCCTACCATGATATTAGTAGTAATGCGCTTTTTTGAAAAACGCTTACATATTTTTAGAACCTCTTCCCTTGTGCTGGTAAGTCTCATGTTTTTCCGTACAAGAGGTATCAGAGACTGTATCTCAATTTGAACAGATACAATTTCTTTATGATCAGCTATATAATCTACTAACTCTGGCATCAAAACTAGCTCATCAATACATAGTGCAGTTAGACATATTCTCTCTATCTGCGTTTTGTTTTCTAGTTCTTTTAAGAGATCTATTAATCTGTAGCCCAAATCAATCCCATATTCAGTAGAATTCTCCGCAAGCAAAATGACTTCAGAATGTCCATTTTTTAAAACTTCTTTCACATCTTTTATTACCTGTTCTAGTGGTTTCGATATTAGAGGCATACTCATATAATGTTTTTTACAAAAACCACACTGCCTTAAGCATCCACTTTGAATCCTGACCGCGTTATGATTACATATTGGTTCTTTATCACATTCAGGATCAAATCCCAAATACTGTGATAAATCTTCAATCATATGTCGTCTTGCAAAGACGCCATCCACAAACGGATATCGCTTTTGAAAGTTTAAGACTTCAGAAGCACAACCACCCACAAAAATTTTAACTTCCGGTCTTTCCTCTTTAATTTTTTCCAAAACAAACATACATTTTGGAATGACCTCATAATTTTCTGTAGACATTCCACAGAAATGCTGCACAATGCAATCGGCCTCAAAAATGTTTTGTGTGCGTTCCGCTCCAAGAATTCTCATTAACCGAAGGAAGTCCTCATCCTCTGCAGAGCACCCCGTGTTTGAAAAACAAATTGTTTTGAGCATAGTAAAATCTCCTTTCTTTGCTTATAAATTATTACAATGCTATACTTAATAAGTGCGTTTATTTTATCATATATTTACATAAAATTCAACTCTCATTCACCTAATGACAACTACATTTTATATTTTATGATAAAAAGACAAAAATACGATCACCATTTTGTGACCGTATTTTTTCCCCTACTTTTCAAAAAGTTCTAGCATACTATATAACAATGTTTTTTGCTCTTTATACATGGATGGTAAAGTCAGTAGAACTAACAATTTATCAATGATTTTTCTATTATCTTCATCCTTTAGGGCTTCTAAAAGAGGTATCAACACATCTGGATCTAAAACATATATATTTTTTGCTAAGAGTGCTATATTCATTGGATTACCACTAGAATCATAGTATAAGGATTCCTCCTCATCGAGTTCTAATTCAGCCTTTGTAATAAGTTCTTGATAATTAAGTCCCAAAATAGCTGACATTTTTCTTAGATACTCTTTTTTTATGCTTTTTCTTTGACCATTTTCTATTTTACAATAGGTGGCAGTGGATATACCAAGCATTTCAGCCATTTCCTCCTGTGTTATTTTATTTTTCTTCCGAGCAAATTTTAGTTCTTCAAATAATTGATTTTCCATACAATTCTCCTTTATAATATAATTGGGGTTTATAGTAACTTCTAAAATATATTAACATCATTTTTACATTTTTTCAACAAAAAATAACTGAGTTCATTTATGAACCCAATTATTTTTTATTAACCATATAGCTGAATCACCTCTTTATAATATGTCCAAATATCTTCAAGACATCTTACATTTCTATAATGTTGGCTTACTTTCAGATCAGATATAAAAAGTCCATGACAACCCTTCTTTTTACATTCATCTAAATTTTCCTCTTTATCATCCATCAAAATCGAGGGATAATAAGAATACATATAATCTGATTTCTTTCTATCATATGGCACATAAATAATATCGCTATATGCATTAGGAGAAATATTTTTACTAAGCCAGATGTTTTTTTCCTTTGTAACACCTATTCTATTGATCACTTTAGATAAAATAATCACATAGGACTCAGCATTAATTCTCTCTAATACATCAGATATTCCTTCTCTTACTGGAATATCTAAAAAGTAACCTGGTTTCCACATATTAAGTCTTGCATATTTATCAGATTCAAAGAGATTTAATACTCCATCCATGTCAGTATAAAATATAAATCCATTTTTCATTCTTTTTTCTCCTTTTCTATATCAAGCTTAATTTTTCAAATGCATCTTTTGAAATCATTACCTCTCCTAATTCCAATATTCTTGCGATCTGTACAGAATCGGATTCAATACTTCCATTATACTCACATACTAAATACTCTAATTTTTTCTTAAGCTTTGAATTAGAATAGAAATAATACTTTCTATGCCACTTAATAAGGCTAACATCTTTTTTAACACCCAAAGCTTTGGAAAAATCGATACATTCATCAAGTGTTTCAAAACGTATCATAAACTTCTTAATCATCTCTTTTTTATCCTTAGAAACAAATATCGCATACGCCTTTTTCTGCTTTTTCTTTACTTTAAGCCTAACTAGTTGTGATTTGTCATCTGAGGAAATATCACCAAAATACATATAATCCATACATTCCTCTAAATAGTCTACTAAATCTAAATTATATACACTTAAATCATATCCATAAAGTTCCTTTAACACTTTGAAATCTTCCTTATCGATGATAAGCTTTAGGGTATGTTTGTTCATCTTTTTAATTTCCATATAAATATCCCTCCTTTTAATAAAAATGAAGTCATTAAAAAATAATTATTTTTTTCATTTTTTTATTTTTGTATATTATATTATATCACTTTTTATAAAGTCAATTATTTACAGTACATTTTTTGCATATTTTATACAAAATGTCACAAAATATGAATGTGAATTTAAGAGTTAGGAGGTAAAAAATGGATAATAAAAATTCAAATGGAAATGGTGAAAAAATAGCAGTAGTAATTACTATTATTATTATTGTACTTGCAGTTTTATATTTATTATATGTTGTGTTTCTATCCAATAAAAATGTAACAAATAACGTAAAAAATGCTACTAATGAGATTAAAAACGATATACAAAACACAACAGTAGATATCTATGATGGAACCAACGACTTAAAAAATGACATCGAAAATAAAACAAATGAAGTAAAAAATGATATGAAAAATGATGTTAATAATAAAGCTGCAAAAGTATCAGAAGAAATTGAAATTAGCGCTTTTACTACAACTATTTATGACAAAGACGAAGGAAGAATTCACAATATTTCCCTTGCTAATACAAAATTAAATGACACTATAGTAAAGCAAGGGGAAGAATTCTCCTTTATAAATACTGTTGGAACTATGGGAGAATCTGAAGGATATCAAAAGACTCTTGGATTTGACTCTGAAGGAAGAAAAATACAAATTGCCGGTGGTGGTCTTTGTCAGCTTAGTAGTACATTATATAACGCAGCCTTAAATATTGGACTTGAAATCACAGAAAGACATCCCCATAGCAGACGTGTATACTATGTTCCAGTAGATAAAGATGCAACTGTATGCTATCCTTCTTTAGACCTTAAATTTATTAACAATACAGATCATGATATTAAAATAAAAGTAACAAACGATAGTGATAATGTTACGGTAAAATTATATAAAATAACATAAAAATTAAGAGTCAGTACCACATACCGACTCTTAATTTTTTATGTTTAATGAGCAATAAAACACATCATCTGTTTGCATCTACAAATATTTTTTCATAAGGCTTTACATACCCTAATTTATCTCTAGCAACACTTTCAATATATTCATCTGTTTGAATATTTTCACTTTGCTGACTATAATAATCTAATAGACCATTTTTTACTTCTATATCTGCTTCATACATTTCTATCTGTGAATCATAATTATTAATTTTTGTTTGCTGATCAATCATGGTATATATAAAATAAATACAAAACGCAAAAGATATAATATGTATGATATTAATATTTCTTTTTTTCCTCTTAACAACTTTATTCTTAGACTTCTTTTGTCCCATAATTTTTAACCTCTTTTGAATTTTTTTTCTTTTGTTTAAATAACTTAAAAAAAGTTTTTTTATGTAAGACTTTATCCTTATATTTATTAAAGTCTATCACATAAAAAAATTTTTTGCAACATTTTTTGAGTATTTTCTTAAATAACTTTAATATTTTTGTCAAAATTTGTTTATAAAAGGCAAGCGTAATATTTAAAAATTCAAATATGAATTCTGAAGTTTCAAAAAATAATATAAAAAATTTGATTGTATATTTACTAAACTTATTGACATGAATCATGACTCCAATTAATATTGATACAACAATATACAATCTAAAATTTGAGTCTAAAATATGAGTAATACCAGTCACTACAATCATCGTTGCTATAACAAAATAAATGATATCCTGTATGATTGTACTTTTATTAGTAGGTATTTTAAATTTTCTATATGCTCTAAAAAAATCAAATATTATAGCAAGTATGATTCCAATGCAAGTAAATTCTACAAATAGGGTAATTTGCTTTGTAACACTCAAAAATGATCCCCTCTATTTAAAAAGTTTATTCATAAATCCATTTTTCTTCGAACTAGAAATATCACTATATGCAACTGCCATAATTTTACCTTCTACAATAAGCTCATTATTCTCAAGATTTAATTTATTCATTTTTAAATCATCACCCTTGATTGTAAGTATACCAAGGTCTGTTTGAGCAAGCACTAGCTCATCATCAAAACTATGTATATCTATTACTCCACTAATTGAAATTTTCTCTCTATTTTCTATTACAATATTTTGATTTGTTACAATTTTATTTACTTTTTTATCTTCCATTACATTCACTCCCATTTTATCTATTTGTTCTATAATATTATATATTCAGCTACCAAAAATTTATTACTAAAAACAAATATAAAAATAAAAAAGAACTGAGCTTTTATACAGCTCAGCTCTTTTCAGTAAAAACTTTACTTCTGATTTTTTCAATTCTTTGATTGATTTCTTCTATATTGATATTATTTTCTACCTTATCATTATGAACATGATATTTTTCTTTCATTTTTAATATTCTAATAACACTTCTATTCACTCTTCCAATATCTATTTTTCCATCCTTTGCAAGTTTTAATACTTCTCTAATTGCTTTTTCTTCTGTTTTCTTATTATATCTAAAAATAATAATATCATTTCCAGCTTCAAAAGCCTTTTTAAAAGCTAATACTTCTCCATAAATCATTCTGATTGCTCTCATTTTTAAATCATCTGTTACGACAAGTCCATTAAATTTACACTTTTTTCTTAAGTATTTCCCAATAAACTTTCTGGAAAGAGATGCAGGAAAAATTCCTGTCGCATTTCTAATTAGTAAGTGTCCAACTAAAATAGCATCTGCACCATTTTGTATTGCATTTTCAAAAGGAATCATATCATCATTTTCTAATTTTACCATACTCTTGGTAACAACGGGCAATAAAAAATGTGAATCTGTACTAGTAGCGCCATGTCCTGGAAAATGCTTAATAACTGAAATAATATGGTTTTCCTGCATTTTTTTCATAAATGGTATCCCATATTTTATAACTTCTTCTTTATTTTCACCAAATGCCCTGTCTCCTATAGCATGATGATCAGAAAATCTTTTAATATCTAAAACTGGTGCAAAATTCATATTAAAGCCAAAATTTTGTAACATTTTTGAAATAATATCTGCCGATTCTTCTATTAAAGCTTTATCTTTTAACATTGCAATTTTATTTACGGGTGGTAAATTGAGAAACTCCTTTGGCATTCTATTAACCCTACCACCTTCCTGATCTATCGATATAAATAGGGGGACTTTATTTCCTTTATTTAATTCCTTTAAAGAATTAATTAAGTTTCCTAAATCTTCATATGTACTAAAATTTTTCCTATATAATATAACTCCACCTATTTTATATTCTTGTATCAGCCTTTTAATTCTATCTGTAACATAATTGGTTTCCATTCCTACAATTAGCATCTGACCTATTTTTTCTTCTAAAGTTAACTCACTTACTTTAACATTCATAATTTCACCCTAATTTCTATTTTTTATATTATATATTATTTACATGCTTTTGAAAAGCTTTTTTATAAAATAAAAAAGATTAGAAAAAATCTTAGTTAAAAATAATGAACTTATGACAGAAGGTCTGCTTTTTTCATTAACAATAACTAAGATCAATCTTTTAAAGAAATTGAATCCACATAGCACTAATCGTTCCGCAAAGATAAATGAGAGTATCAATACTACAAAGTACAATTCCGATAATGGCTAAAGCTTTTAATGAAGATTTTATACCTGTAGCTCCGATGACAATGCCAGATATAGTAAGTATAAATGCTAAACATACTGGAAATGGTATAAATAAACAAAGAAACATAATGATACCAAGTACTAAAGATACAATGGCTGCAGTTTTCATATCCGGATTTAATTCATATTTTGCCTCTTTCAAATCATCCACATCAGCAATTTCTTTATCAATTGTATTTCTATTAATAACTTCATCTTCTGTAGCATTAAAAAGTATGATAATACTATTTATAATTCCTTTTAACTCTTTCTTAGGAACACATGCAACAAAATCATCATCTACACCAAATTCATTTCCAAAAGCTTTAATCCATGCTACTACCTTTAAAACTCCATCTTTGATATATATTTTCATATATTGTGGATTGGTAAATCCAGGTACAGCATTTTTTACTAATACCTCTTCTCCATTATATTTTTTATTTTTATAACCATTTTTGATTAGAAACTCTTCCATAATTTTATGTATTTCTTCACTATTCTTGTCCATTTTTATAATCAATATTTGTCTTGCCATATCAACACCTTATCCCTTCATCTTTTTTAGCTCTTCTATAAAATCTCTAATAGAAGCAGCTTTTTCAAATTCATACTTTCTTGCATAAGTCATCATTTCTTCAGTAAGTCTTTCAATTGTTTCTTCTATACTTTCACCTTTTTGAATATCAATTTTCTCTGCTTCCTCTTCCTCAAAAGTCGCTTTTACACTGTCTCTTACATCTTTTACAATAGTTTGTGGTATAATTCCATGTTTCTTGTTATATGCCATTTGTATCTTTCTTCTTCTATTTGTTTCATGAATTGCATGATCCATTGAATCAGTTAGTTCATCTGCATACATAATCACTCGACCTCTAACATTTCTTGCGGCTCTACCAATGATCTGAATCAGAGATCTCTCACTTCTTAAAAATCCTTCTTTATCTGCATCAAGTATTGCAACAAGAGACACTTCTGGAATATCCAATCCCTCTCTTAGCAAGTTAATTCCAACTAAAACGTCAAATTTTCCAAGTCTTAGATCACGTATAATTTCAAGTCTATCTAAGGCTTCTATATCTGAATGCATATATCTGACTTTAACACCTTTATCACTAAAATAACTAGAGAGTTCCTCAGCCATTTTTTTAGTTAGTGTTGTCACTAAAACTCTTTCACCACGTGCAACCACCTCATTTATGTTCTCTAGTAAATCTTCTATTTGACCTTCTGTTGGTTTTACAACAATTTCAGGATCCAAAAGTCCTGTTGGCCTTATAATCTGTTCTGCTAAATTTTCCGCATGTTCTGCCTCATATTCTGCAGGAGTTGCACTAACAAATATTCTTTTTTTGGCTCTTTCTTCCCATTCCTTAAATTTCAATGGCCTATTGTCAAAAGCAGACGGAAGTCTAAAACCATTATCTACTAAGGATTCCTTCCTTGCCCTATCGCCATTATACATTCCTCGAATTTGTGGAATAGTAACATGGGACTCATCAATAACAACTAAAAAATCGTCTCCAAAATAATCAAATAATGTATATGGTGTACTTCCAGGAGCACGCCCTGTAAGAACCGCAGAATAATTCTCAATTCCTTGGCAAAAGCCAGTCTCTTTTAACATTTCAATATCAAAATTTGTTCTTTGCTCAATTCTATATGCTTCTACCACCTTATCTTGTTCCTTAAAATATTTAATTCTTTCTTCTAATTCTTCCTGAATTTTAGGAATTGCCTCATCTATCTTTTCTTTTTGAATCACATAATGCGATTTAGGATAGATAAACTCATGTTTAGAAGTAGCATTGACTTTACCTGTTATTGGGTCTATAAGACATACTCTATCTATTTCATCGCCAAAGAATTCAAGTCTAATTGCTTCCTCAGAGCTATCAGCAGGAAAGATATCTACAATATCTCCTTTGACTCTAAAGTTTCCCCTCAAAAATTCCATATCACTTCTTGTATATTGCATTTCAATCAGTCGATTTAGAATCTCTTCTCTGGATTTTACCATTCCAGGTCGTACAGAAAGTACCATATTGGTATAATCATCAGGTGAACCTAAAGAATAAATTGAGGAAACACTGGCAATAATAATAACATCTTTTCTTTCAAATAAAGCAGCTGTAGCACTATGACGTAGTTTATCTATTTCATCGTTAATTTGACTATCTTTTTCTATATATGTATCCGTAGAGGCAATATATGCTTCTGGTTGATAATAATCATAATATGATATAAAGTATTCTACAGCGTTTTCTGGAAAAAATTCTTTGAACTCACTATATAACTGGCCTGCCAATGTCTTGTTATGTGTCATTATGATAGTTGGTTTTTGTACTTGCTCAATAACATTTGCTATTGTAAAAGTTTTACCAGATCCCGTAACGCCTAAAAGTGTCTGATCATGATATCCTTTCTTTATCCCATTAACCAATTTTTCAATGGCTTCTGGTTGATCACCAGTTGGCTTAAATTTTGAATGTAATTTAAACATGTTTACCTCCTCATGCTCTCTTACCCAAAAGAACTATTGTTTTTATTATATCATGATTCATCAATAATAACAATCCCACGACACTATATAGGAAAAAAATATACAGGCTAAAAAAGAAGGAGTAATGAATCCCCCTCTAAAACCATTTACCTATTTAGTTTTTTATCATAGAAATTAGTAAATCTAACAATTCTTCTTTAGTAATTCCCTTTGTCTCTATATCAAAATGAACTCCATTATAACTAAATACTACTATATACATATCCTTAAATTCTGATATTTCAAACTCAGTATCACTTATTTTAGATTTTTCTTCTACATCATCGATTTCATAATCTCTTAATGGTTCGCCAATCTCAGAAAATCTAACTTTTATCGTTTTTTCATTATTTTCTGTAGCGTACAAAAATACATAATCGTGTAATATGTCATATTCTTTTTCAATAGATTCTTTTGCGCTTTCATTACAGTTTGTATAAACTGCATAACTACTTGCTAATTTTAAATTTTCTGGCAAAGTAATCTGATTGATAAAGTTAATATTTTCAGGAATACTTACTATTTTGATCTCCTTTACATCTAAATCTGAAGATAACTGCAAATAACTTTTAGAATTTAATTTATTAATATTTAATTCAACCTCAATACTTTTACCATCGCCTTCTGCAACAGCGATTTCATTATCTATACTCATATTTTTTGTATAACTAAGGGCAGCAAATACGATTACCATTACTAATACAAATGTAGGTATTAGTAGGTATCCTAATTTTTTACTATCATTTTTATTTTCTATTTTTGATAAAATCTCTTCATAATTTTTATTTTTATCAAATTCTTTCTCCATTTTCTTTTTCAAATCATTGTACATTTTCATCACCTTCTATCTTGGTATTTTCTTTCATTTCTTTTAATGTTCTATACAAAAGATTTTTAACATTAGACTCACTTATATTAAGTTCTACTGCAATTTCTGATATTTTTAAATCCAAATAATAATATAAATAGAAAATTTTTATCACTCTGCTATCTTTTTTCTTAATATATCTTAAAACACTCTCCGCACTTAACTTTGTTAATATTGTATCTTCTAGGTCAAAATCTGCAGGTATATCTATTTCCATTTCATCTTTACTATTCCAAAATGAAAACATTTTTACTTTATAAAATATGCCATAATATCTTTGTATCTTTTTCTTTGCAATACCAATCACATAATTGATAATATTATCTATCACCAAATAATCTTTTCTTTTTAAAATATGGTATAATTCTACATATGTATCCTGAATTAAATCATTAACATCACAAATATTAGAGCACTTGCACATGATATATTTTAATACTGGATGATATGTTAAATTGTATATATTTTCAAAATCTTTTAAGGAAACTTGCGTACTCATAACATTCTCCTTTCACTATATAGTGTCATATTTTTAAAATAAAGTTTCAATTTTTTAAGAAATAGACAAAAACAAGTAATTGTTTCAAATTACTTGCCAGATTATTTTTATGTTACTTTTCAAGCTATATCATTTTGATGTATCGATCCACCTCTATTTTATTTTCAAATACTTCTTCTAAATGATTATATATGATCAATTTTTCTTTTTGAATTTTAGATAATTTCTTAATATGAAACTCCAGCTTTGAAGCTAAAGCTCTATTTTCAGTTTTCCATACACTCTCTATTTTTATGGCTGTATGATTGAATGTATATTTTGCGCATTTTTTATCTTTACTAACGTGTTCTCTCATTCTACGCTCTACATCAGTAGTAATTCCAGTGTAAAGTGAATTATCTTCACATCTTAACATATAGACATAATACATATTTTACCTCTTACAAATTACTACTTCATATTATCATAAATATAAAAAATTAGCAATTATTACTTTTTCACCTTTATTATTTTTTCTACCATAAAATATTATAGGCATATTGATATTTATTTTTATTTACAGTTAAAAATGCAATACTAACAACTAATGCTAAAAGCTCTGCTGCAACAACTACAAGCCAAATTCCATTTAATCCCCATATAGCAGGAAGAATAAGTATCATTGCTACTTAAAATACAAATGTTCTTAAAAATGATATTGCCGCTGAAACCGTTCCATTATTTAGTGCAGTAAAAAATGATGAGCTAAATATATTAAATCCGCTAATGATATAGGAAATAGCAAAATGATAATGAAAAAATTTGGAGAACTGAAAAAGTCAGTAAACAACATTTCTCTAAAAACACTCACAAGCAATTTAAGACAAATGGAAACGTCTGACATTATACAAATGTATGCAGAAGTACCACCCAAAGTAGAATATGATTTAGGTCTCTCTTTAAAACCAGTTTTAGATTCTATGGTAAAATGGGGCGAAAACTATCGCACAATAAAAAACTAAATCCTTATTAATCAACGGATTTAGTTTTTTGTTCATTAATAGAGCTTTTCAGGAAAAAACATCCCTCTTATCATTAAATAAATTCCTACCACAATAAAGAGAATAGGTATGATGATCCATATTCTAAAAACTGTAAATAATTCTACTATTGAAATTTCGTTTGCCTGTATATATATGATACCAATACCCATTGCAAAAAAAACAATGCCTATTACGATATCTAAAGGATTCATTCTAAAATGAGCAAAATATCCCAACGTATATATATATCCCAATATGAAAAGCAATGGAACGGCTATAAACATAAATCCAAATAGTATCAATAGACTATAGCGATTTGTACCCAAAATAATTGCCTCTTTAGGATTATCGGGATTATACATAATCGTCTTTTCACTACCTTTTTGCGGAACATAACCAATACCATAATCTGTTGACACGATATATTCTTCATCATTTACAATATAGGAATAAGTAAGTCTATATGTTGTATTTCTTCCGCGTCTACTGTTTGAATAAATACTATAATCCAAAAGATATCCTGTAACTGTTTCATATTGTTTTGTCTTCTTACTTAAGTCATGAGATCCATGAACCCCAATACACAACATAAAGATTCCACATACCATACAGATGACAATCAGTACAGCAGATATGATTTTTGCTTTCATACACTCCACCACTTTCCAATATAACTACCTTAATGGTATTTCTTTTTGATTATTTTCCTCTAATGCTTGAATAAAAGTTAATTGATTGCTTCTTGGTTTTAATTGCTCAGTAAAATGAGAAGAATATAAAATATATAAAGCGAATACATATGGCATACCAAGATTCGTTTCAAGTAGAGAATTTACAAACAAAGTGATCAGCTTATCTGCCCATGAAGCAACCATAGCACTACGAATTCCGCCGATTAATAAAGCAAATTCCCATCCAAATTGAACTAAAATTCCAATGATTAAAATCCAACCTATTGGTACTTTATGCATACGCTCTTGATGCCTCATATTCCATAATATGACACCAAAATATCCAATAAATAAAATGAGTGCCATATATCCGTGATATTCTCCTGTAGTACGCTCTATCGTGATTAGTTTTTCTGTACTTCCAAAAGTATTGGTCAGTAATGGACAGCAAAACCACCAAAGTAATATTAATAATGACCATTCCTTCAAGTTTTTATCACGTGAGATCCAAAGCCAGATCCATGCAAAATTAGTGAAGCCATAGCTCATACTCATCCATAATAATACCCAAAATAGACTATATCCCTCACTAATACTCCTAGAATGACAAAGCAGATGAAAGATTCCATAATCTACAATCATATAAAGGACACCTGCAGTAAGTCCTACAATTACTGTCATATACTTTTTCTGTTTTAAAAGTAAAAATAATAATATAGTTAAAAATGCTATATCAAACCAAATATACCAAAGACTAAATTGCCTTTGTGCAACTATTTCTCCCATTTTCCTTTCCTCCAATTGATCATTTGATTTTTTACGTATATTATCATTATACACTAAAAATAATAAAAAGAATAGTCATGAAAACTATTCTATGAAAATCAATGTAAAACTATATGATATTCCTTCTATTGTTCTTGGTCTTTCCAATACAATAAAGCTTATTAATCTCTGCCCCTAAAAATATGATATAAAAGCAAGCATATGTCCACATCATAACTAACATTAATGCTGTTAAACTACCATAAGTTGTTGAAAAACTTTTAAATATATCCAAATATTTAGAAAATATAAAAGATATGATATTTAGTGCGAACGAACCAAATACTGCTCCACGAATTTGGCTTTTAAAAGTGGTTTTGTGTCCAGGTAAAAATTTATAAATACATAAAAATACTATAAAAGTAATTACTATAATGATAATATAGGTAATTCCTTTAGAAAGGATCGTATAATTATCTAACAAGTTAAAATATCTTTTAATGATAGAAATAATAGTATTTCCAAATACTAATATCACGAGTCCTACCACCATTAGCACAATCAATCCCATTGTTTTTAATAATGACATAAATTTCAAGTATAAAAAAGATCTACTTTGATTATCATCAGAATCATATACTAGACGTAGTCCCTTCATTAGTGCAAAAGAGCCTTTATCTGCTGCAAATAATGTAAATATTAGTGAAATGGAAATTGTTCCTATCGATTTTGAATACACTTCTTGAATAACTCCTAGTATGATTTCTCTCATACTAGTGGGTAATATTTTTGATATCATATAAAATAATTGCTGTGGCTCTATATTGGTATACTGAACTAAAGTAAGTAATAAAATGATAAACGGTATAAAAGACAATATAACATAATAAGAGCACTCTGCTGAAAATTCACTGATATGGTCTCCCTTTACATGATCTACTATATTTTTTATGACGACTGATTTACTTTTTATATTCATATAACATCCTTTTTTATTTTCTTACATTACAACGTATCATTTTATATGAATATTATTCTCAAATCTCAATCATTTATGTGATTGCTTTTTATTATTTTTTACTAACAAATCCTTGCAAGTATCTATGATGATTTCCTTTACTCTATTTGGATCATCGATTTCCTCTACTAAATACATAGGCTTAGCGCCATCATATGGTATTACTTCTTGCATATGATACCTCTTATTACCATTTACCATCTTAACAAGGAATCGATTATCATAAATTCCACCAAATAATATTTGATTATAATAAAGTAAATATTCCCCCATCATAGTTTTGCAAGTAATGTTTTCTAACAAACTTAACTTATCTAATACAAAGTCTTTATAATCTTTTGTTGTAGCCATATTTTTTCATCTCACTTTCCATCTTTTATTTCACCATTTCTTTTTGGTGATGTAAATGTATTCCTATATGTCCTATTCCTAACAAGATAACAGAAACTATTAAAAATATGTTTTTACCATAAATTCCCAGTAATAAAAATGCGATAACAGGCAAGGTGGCACCTGCAACGGGAATTCCTAAAAGGTCACTATAAAAGTCTTTCATTGTTTTACTACTTTTAAAATATCTTATCCAATATATCTCGTATAGAACCATTATTATAAATGCAATTAATAAAATCATAGTCCAATTTGAAATAGTATTGATATTAAAATCTCTAAATATCAACACTAGACAAGTCACCAAGACTTCCCCAACTCTTTCAAAAAGTAATAATATTTTATTTTCATTTTTTACATACTGATCATAGTTCTTAGGTTTATTTTTACGCCATATGATATTTGGTATCATAAGCATGAGTAAAAATATAAAACCTATATATGAAAATCCTAAATGTATATTCATCATTTCCTATCTTCCTTTTTTCTTCCCACAAATTGAAAGCCCAAATACTCTAAAATAGATACAACATATTGATACATCAAAACACTATCTTTTTCTATTTCTACATTTTTACTTACTATTTCTTGATGATAAAATTTCCTAATTTTCGCCTGCTTATCTCCTGTACTTCCACCATAAATACCAAATAATGTTTCTGCGATTCCAAAAGTAAAAGCATTAATACTACTTTGTAATCCTTTGGTCGTTTTATCAATATCACTTACTCTTCCACAATTTTGATATGTCATTGTCTCATATATCCAAGTTTCAAGTATGCCATATAGTTCTAGCCCCTTCATGCTAGCAAAATGATATCCAGTAATATTAGGATTGATATGATCAATCAAATATTGATATGTGATAATATCATTTTTATCTTTTCTAATGCTACTTGCTATGATTCTTAATAAAACATTTTTACTAGTACTATTTTGATCATCAAACTTTTCAATTACTTTAATCTCATCTTCACTAAGCTCTCTTAATTTGATTTTGCAAGAATTTCTCTTTGCTAAATAGTCATTCCAAAGGCCTAGATCATCTTGTATTTCCAATTGAGAAAACATATTTCTAATCGAAAAAAATAATTCCAGGATTCTATCATATTCTTTATCATCTTCTACATGAACTTTGCAAAAATCATCTATGCAACTATTCTGAAAATGAAAATTTAAAGGTTCGCTTTTTAAATTGATAATAACTGTGAAAAAATACTCATTTTTCATTTCATAGCGCCATCTAGTATTTTCTATAATCTTATTAAATACATCAGTAGGATTATATCTTTTCTTTAATTTCCCTTTATAATATATTGTACAGCTCATTATATAAATTTCTCCTTTCAAACGCCTATTTAATACTCAAAATAAAAAAGAATGGCAGATAAAACTATTCTATATATGTTTCATCTCTCTTATTCTTATCCAACCTATCATTTTTCATTATGAAAATATAATTCGACTTGTTCTTTTATAGCAAATTGTAACATTTCAATTGTTCCGTCTTGATGCACATGATTCATATCTTTTAAAACGCTATTAGGAAACAAATTCTTCAAGTCTTTTGCATAATAACTCCATCTCGAGGTATCTCATAGTTCATCAAAACATATTCATTATTTTCTTTTGTCAGTTCTATTTTATATGGTATAGAAGATCCTGAGTTTTGTTTAATTTCATTATTTTCTTCATAATATGTTTCCATTACAATCCAGGCATAAACAAATATCTTGTTTTCCTCTTCACTAATTAAATATGTTCTCTTCGTTTTATTAATTTTCCTGTTTGTTTCATTCATTGTATTTAAACTATTTTCTTCTAGCCTATTCTGATATTCCTCTTTTTTTATTCTTTCACCACTTAATAATTCATTAATCGTTAACCCAGTTCATCACATAATGGTTTAAGTAATGTATAATCTGGCATAGTTTTTCCATTTTCCCAACGACTAACTGATTTATCAGTTACACCCAAATTTTCTGCTAACTGTTCTTGTGTCATATTTTTTTCTTTCCTCAGTTCTCTGATGAATAACCCTATTTTTTCTTGATTCATCAATAATCCCTCCTTTATTTCATTTTATACCTTTCATATGTATCATTTACAGGACATATCCTGAGAATTACGAAAAAACAGATAGACAAAACATGAGAATTAGAAAATTTTTACCATTTTGCATGAATATAATTTATACACCTTACTAACTTATTATATAACTGACTTTCTGTTATAATCCGTTATATTACTGCCTAACTTTTCATACAACTCTCTTACTCTAATTTCCTTGTTATAAATTGCCTTTAACTCTCTATCAGTTACTCCTACAAATTCTACAAAACAAACCTTTCCATTTGGTGTTTCAATTTCATGGAATGTATCATCAGGTAATGTAATAAACCCTGTAATATTTGATTTTCTATTACAATCAATTCCCTCTGTTTGTCTTGTATATACATATTCAAAAGAATTGAATAATTCTCCTTTTGAAAAAGTAATTCTGGCAATAGACTGTAAGATACCGCATACACATCTTATTTCATCTTCTTCATTTTCATATTTGTCTTTTTTCAACTTAAAGGTAAATTCCATCCCATATCCGCTTACTTCTTTTATATCCGACTCTTTATCATATAATTCAGATAAACCATAAGTAACAAAATGCCAATAATTTCCACCATCATAAACACTAATTCCATCCAATGGATCATTCCCCCCTAATCTATAACTAATAATTGGATGATAATGTTTAGGATTCTTTTGATTTGGGTATGCTCTTTCACATTCTGCTGTAATAGCATCCCACCCTAATGCACTGATTTCTTCCTCCTCTTTCTTTTTATTAATATTTTCGTTCTGTTTTTTTAATTGATCCAATATTCCCATGCTTTCATCTCCCTTTCAAACTGAATATTTTATGATAAATCTATTATACACTAAAAATGAGAAAAAGAATAGTATATCAACTATTCTTTCAAATCTAATGACTATTTATCCTTATTTGATGGTTTTACTAGATATAGGCATCCTATACAACCCCAAGCACAACCCAAAATTAAATTGATTACTTGGCGACCAATAAAATATACAATTAAAAAACAAATTGCTGCACAAAAGGCAAGTATAGCAGGTATTTTTTTCTGATTCATTTTCATTCCTCCTTAAAATATACATCAATACACTAACTAAATCGTGTTTTTCTTCTATCCTATTTTTTGCTTTCTTTTCGAAACAATATTTGAAAGAATAACAAATATTACGGAAAACACCACAATAATTATCATGTTTGTAATAATAGGTCTCATCGCTTCTATACTAAAAGTCTCTAATTTTGCAATCATCTCATTACTACTGATATAATAGTATGTTGGTAAAATATGTGCAACTTTTAACACTGAGTCCGGTAAAAACTCCATCGGTACAAATGCACCACATAAAAAGCTTGATCCTAATGCTATTACATTTACAATACCATTAATTGCATTTTTATTATTTACTAAATTTCCTATTAAAAAGGCGATTGTAAGGCCACAAATAGTAAACACAAACGCATTAGCAATATATACTAGTCCATGCATTGTAAACATAACATTGCCTACTAGTATAATACTAAGTAATACATAAAACATCCATAAAACAATTGCAAATAAACTATTGGATAATAGTAAATCTCTATTATATTTCTTGTAATTCATACTACTGATTACGGTCCTTTTCTTTATCTTATCTGATTGAAAACTTGATAAGATCAGACAAATTACATAAACGCAACCAGCAAGAATACTATAACTTGCAAAATTATAATAAAAGGTAGCTTTAGATAGGTTATCCGTATCCAAACTAGATGTTATCTCTACTTCTGCTTGTTTCTCTAGTGTATTATTAATTTTACTGATTAATTCTTCTTCTGTATCTACTACATCTTTGTATATATTTGCTACCTTGATATATCTTGAAAGTATCATTTCTGCAAGAGAAGCTTGATAGTCTCCAGTACTTTTAATTTCAATTTTTGGATCTTTTCCATTAAAAAAATCTTCACCATAATTTTTAGGAATATAAATAATATAATTAACATCTCTATAAAATAAAGCATCATTTATTTTTTCTTCATCATTTTCAATGTCTATTATATTACTATTTTCGCTTATATACTGAATTAAATTATTGGTAAGCGGATTTTTCGTATCATTATTAACAATGAAAATATCTGGCTTACTAGAAACAAAAGCAGTACTTGTATCACTTGTTTTCATATTAAATCCACCAAACGCAACTAAAATTACAGTGTATAAAATGATAGGAACAATACATGCCTTTAATACCTTTAAAAAAGTTCTAAATACTGTCATATTGTTGCCTCCTTAAACTAAATATAGAAATCCCTATCATTACCAGAGAAAAGATAAAAAGACTTGCTATATTAAAATAATATCTATCTAAAGTATCATAATAATATAACGAATAAAATCCATCTGTTATCATACTAGCAGGATTTAATTTATTAATAATAGGTATATTTTTATCTACGATATACTTCATAGTAATTCCCATCATACCAGATAAGAAACAACCAACCATTGTTACGGCAATCACAATACCAGTCTTTGCATTATCATTTGTTTTAAAAACACATGCAATCACAATACCAAGTGATAATCCTGCTAAGCAACCTACTAATGCTAACAGAATAATAAGCAATAAATTTTCACCATAATCGACTTTCAATATCAATATTGTATAAAGAAATAACAATGCAACTCCGATAATTTGTGTAATATAGCTTGCAAGAACACTACTAAAGATTAACTTTCCTTTAGAAGTAGGACTGACGGCAACCCTTTTGCCATTACTGCTCATATTTGCTAAGTTTTGATTAACGGATACCATGCCAAGGATCCCCCCATATAAACATGCCATGGCAATCAAAGTATAATATTCTATCATAGTATAGCTTAGATTTGCACTAGATATATTCTCGATATTTGTACTACCTTCCTTTGTCATTTCTATTACTTTTTGATATACACTTGCATAAATTGAATTAAGATTACTAGCTTCAACAGGATTTTTCTCTATTTCTTGTCTGAACTCATATTCTGCTACATTTCTCATTGTTTCTTCTGTTTGCGTAATTTCTTCTGTAACATATTTTAAAATTGTTTCATCAATACCGCTTGTCTTAACTACTACTTTCGGTTCATCTTCAAGTATTAAATAACCTATTATTTTATCTTCATCAAGTAAATTTTTGGCCTCTTTTTCTGTAACATACACTGTATTAAAGAGTCTATCTTCACTTTCTTTATCACTTAATACTTTAAATGTTTCTTTGAAAGCAAAATTTTGATTAAAATTTTCATTTTCAACAATAGCAATATCTATAATATCTAACTTTTCATTTTTTTCAATGTTTGAAAATGCCATCTTGAAAAAAGTTCCAAGTATGATTGGAAAGGCAAAAGTCCAAAATATTAGCATTTTATTTTTAAAGAGAGTTTTTAGAGCATATTTAAAATTATGTATCATCAGTCACGAAGTTCCTTACCTGTAAGCTCTAAAAATACATCATTTAACGTTGGTCTTTCAGAATAAATTTTATTATATTTTATACTCTCTTTTTTTAAATAATCCATTAACTCCACTAAGTTATTTTTGCCTTTTTTGTATGTAACTAATAAAATGTGATTCATATATAATACCTCATCCACATTTTTTAATGCTTTTAATTCCTCTATATATTTATGATCTAGCTCCATTACTTCTACACTTACTTTTTCCTCTATTTTAGCAAGCTCTTTTAATTCATCCGTAGTCCCACTTGCAATAATTTTTCCCTTATCTATGATAATGACTCTATCACAAAGTATTTCTACCTCTTCCATATAATGTGTAGTATAAACAATTGTTGCACCACCATCTCTTAATTTCTTAATTCCATCTAATATATTATTTCTGCTTTGTGGATCTACTGCTACCGTTGGTTCATCCAAAAAGATCAACTTAGGTTTATGAGCAATACCACAAGCAATATTTAATCTTCTTAATAAACCACCTGAAAGTTGTTTAGGATAAAATTTTTTAAAATCATTTAACCCTACTAAATCAATGGCATCATCAATATATTTTACTCTTGTACTTTTTTCATGAATGTATAATCCGCAAAAATAATCAATATTATCATATACAGTAAGCTCATCAAATACGGCTACATCTTGAAATACAACACCGATATCTCTTTTGATATCATAAGCATTTGGCCTCATCTCTTTTCCAAATATTTTGATACTTCCATGACTGAACTTAAGTAGTGATAAAATACTATTTATGGTAGTAGTCTTACCACTTCCATTTGGTCCAAGTAGTCCTAAAATCTCACCCTCATAAACTTCAAATGATAAGTCATCTACTGCTTTTAAAGTTTTATATTCTTTTGTAAGATTTTTAACCTCAATCACATTTTTCAATTTTCTTCCTCCTTCTCTTTCCATTGATATCCTCTAAGCATTTCAATTACAGTACTACTTAAAAGATTATCTATTTCATCATCTGTAAATTCTACTGTTTTGGTTGCAACTAGACACGCAATTCCATGTGTAAATATCCAAACCTTAACGTGAAAATCCTTCTGATCTTCATAAGGGAGTCCTAATATTTTTTGCCCAGCTTTTACAACACCTTCTCCCATTGCATCAGCCATCACAAAATTTTTAACATTTAGATTCGTTTTTTGCATAAAAATAATCTTAAAAAATTCTGGATAATCCCTTGCAAACTTGATATATGACATTCCCATTGCTTTATATGGGTTCTCAGAATCCATACCACTCATCATGTACGCTTGATATTGATTATATATTTTCTCATAAACTGCACGATTTACTTCCTCCATGCTAGCAAAGTTATGAAAAATAGGCTGTACAGAAGAATTTAACTCTTTTGCAATTCTTCTTGCATTCACATTTTCAAACCCTTCATTTTTTACGATTTCATATGCTATATCTATAATATCTTCCCTTTTAAACTTTCTTAATGGTGGCATCTTATCACTCCTCTCATTTATAACATTTGTTATATATCAATTGTTATCATTATATCATTAAAAATAACTTTTGTATATAAAAAATACAAAAGTTTCTAAAATATGATATATCACCTTACAAAAATTCTTTCACCTTTTCTTTGAATTCCTCTAATCTATTATCTCTTAAAATCAAATGAGGACAGTCTTTTCCTGAGAAATCATGATGTGTTTTTATAGCAGTAATATCTAGTTCATATTCTTTCATTAAATAGGCAACTAATTTAGCACCATTTTCAAAAGTTTTTTCAAAGTCACCATCTTCATTGACACATAGTTCTATGCCAATACCATAAAAGTTTCCTACATTACTTGCTGCATGATATGCTACTTCATTATCCGGTATATGATGATATATTTCTTGATCATCAACTGTATAATGCCAAGATGTATAATCACTTGTACTACTGCTATTCAAAAATTCGGCATGATTTTTTGCCCCTGCACCCTTTTTAGAATTGTCAGTATCATGGATCACAATATACTTGATTTTTCTCTTTGTTCCAGGTCTGGCTTTGGTACCAATTTTTACAAGTGTCGTGTTGACAGGAACTCCATAGACTACCTTTGGAAAACTAGATATTTCTGTTATATCATCTAATATAATTTCTTCATCATTAATGTCTTGTTTTGCAATTTTATGATCAAAACATAATTTAATGATAACAATACTAACCATTAGCAAAATAGCCAATATACTTATTAAAATAATTTTTAACTGCTTGGTAATAACAATATTAATTTTCATAATCACCTCTTTATAAATCTAATCCATGGAATCCCAAAATACCATTTCTTCTAAAGTATTTCGTTTCTCATGTAAACTACTAGGAACTGAATTTGCTGATTTATACCCAACAGGTAGCAAAGCTACTACCTCATAATGCTCTGGTATATTATATACTTCCCTTATTTTATTAGGATCAAAAGAGCCTATCCATGTTGTTCCTAGTCCTAAACTTTCTATTTCTAGCATCATATGTGTTGCTACAATAGAAGCATCCATAGTGCCTCCATCTTTTCCATCAAATTTTCGTTTCCATGATATATTTTTATCATAGCATACAATCATGATAACTGGAGCATTCCATCCATATGTAGTACACTGACTTAATTGTTCTAACTTCTTTGGATCTTGTAATACCAAAATCCTTTGCGATTGATAGTTTCTTCCTGTTGGGGCAACTCTTCCAGCCTCTAAAATTTTTTCTAACTTTTCTTTTTCCACTGGTTTATCTGAAAAGCTCCTACAAGAATATCTATTTTTAATAAGCTCTAAAAAATCCATACAACGGTACTCCTTTCTCCTCTCATAATAATTATTTATCATTTTTCTTTTTCACAAATAACTTCTTTTGTTCTCTCTAAATGCTAATTCCAATGCTCTACGCTAGTTCTAATAACGACATTATTTTCATTTAAATATATGTGATAATAATCTCCTTCTAAGAATTCATTTTTGATAGAATAACAAATGGTACATTCCCCATTCGATTTTTCAAGTTCCTGGTCTGGTTTTCCTAAGATTTCATATATTTCACTTTTTGTCATTCCCTCAAGACAATATTTTTCTTCTAAGTCATCTAGCATAATATACCTAAATGTATGCCAAGTATCATTGCTCCATTTTTCAGATGTAAATGATTTGAAATAACAATTAATTCCAAATTTCATCATAAATAGAAAAATGAAATATATCATGATTGATATGATACCAATTAAAATAGATTTGTAAAAGTTCCTTTTTAGCATTAGTTTACATACAAGAGGTATTATCAAAAGTATTATTGGTAAAAAAATAAAACAAATATTAAAAAGTATACTAGAAAAATCAATAATTGTTCCGACTAATACTGCAAATATATATAAGTAAAAAAAGAATATGAAATTAACAATATAGTAGACAATTCCTAAAAAAATTTTCCATTTTCCTCCTTGAATCATATTGTTCCATCTCCCGCAAACGCTTCCCCATTTTCATTGATTACCTCTATTGTATCTTCAATATAATATGGGAAAATTTCAAAAGCCTCTTTATACTCATTCGGAACAATATAGCAGCAATATATCTGCTCTTTTGGAGCTCCATTTTCTTGGCGCTCTTGCTCTGTGGGTTCAATGTATACCACTTGACCGTTTATTTTTCCTACTAATCCAATATACTTAGTCCCAACAGGACAATCTTCATAGCTCACATATACCATTTTAGCAAAATGGTATATATTATCTGTCTTAATATAAAACTTCTCCGTTATCTCTTCATTTAGAAGACAAGTTACTGCCCAAATGAGTTCTTGATCTGTATATCGCTGATTACTAATATATACCCCTGTAATTTGGCCATCCTCTGGTATGATGTAACTTTCCTTTACGACATAAAAATTATCCAAAAAGCTTCGTACTGCTAAAAAATTATGTTCCTTATCTTCTGGAATTTCTTTAATATCCCAAGAATCTGCCTCTCCTATTATTTTTCCTTCTTTTGTAAAGGCAAAATCAAATTTTCTATACTCTTCACCTTTAAAAATAATTCCATCCATGATTAATTTTCCACTACGATCAATAGATAAATATTTTACAACTGTCATAGTTGCAAGCAATATAACTATTAAAATTGGAATGAAAATCAATAAAATCTTTCTCTCTTTCTTTTTCATAAAAACCTTCCATATTCTTACTTATAACATATATATTATCATAAAAACTGACAATTATCAAATAATTACCTACTCTATTATATTTATGATGATAGCTTTTTTATCATATTTTGCATTCTTGTATGATAACCGCATTTAGTATAAAAATTAATAGCGCTTTCATTATATGCAAATACATCTAAACAGATATATTCACATTCTATAGATTTAAAATAGCTTTCCAATTGATTGATAAGTACAGTACCAATTCCTTTTTCCCTTGCATTTTTACTGATGATTAGCTCTCGAATATATCCCTTTTTAGGGCATTTATAATCTAAAGAATCTTCTTCATCGTACTGATACACTTCTCCCATAATTAACCCTATCACTTTATCATTTTGAATAGCAAGAAAACATTTTCCATGATTATTTTTAACTTTTTCTAAATCGTATACAACCATTTTTTCTCTATAATCTTTACCCATTTGATCTAGATGGTCTTCATCAATAGAGATAATATACTCTTCTAATTCTACCAATAAGTCTTTGACCTCTTCTAAATACTTTTCTTTATATTCAATTACTTTCATAACTTTTTTCACTCCCATTTTATTTATCATAACATAAAGAATCATTATTATCAACTAATACTTTTAATTGCTTTATTTCATTAATATATTATTTTTCAATGATTATTTCTGTTTTCCTATCAAAAAAATAGACTAATATTTTATTTCATTAGCCTATCATTTTTTCATTATTTTTTCATCTTATGCGCAGTAATAATCGTATAATTATAAGAATTAATCGTAATTTTACAATTATCCACTTCAGCATACCAATTCTTTCCTTTTTTATAGATATAACAATTTTCATCTAATATTTTTCTTTTACAATACAGTACAGCATCCTCATTTATTAGCTTAAGATTTTTTTTAATTCTTTTTATTCCCAGTGGAGTGGTATGAACTTGATCTAAATGATTTAGTAACTCTTCTTTCTTAACCATATTAACCTCTATCTTCCTTTAGCATTTTACTGCGAATTTCTTTTTGCTCTTTTTCATAATGTAATCAATTATTTATCAAAAAATGTTATTTGTTCATCTTGTATTCTCTCTTTTTTATATGCTTTGATAATATCTTGCATTTGATACAATATTCCATATTGATCACATTCCATCGTAAATATTTTGTATAGTCCTTTAGCATTTGGTACAGAACAATAATATCGATTTCCATACGCTTTTCTATATTTTTGCTTTAATCCCTCAAAATTTTGCTCAAGCTTTTGATAAAAATATTCTCTTTGATTTTCTCTTAAAGTAACTCCCATATAAGTGTGAATAAATTTAGCTCCACTCATACTTGCAAGTCTTACAAGACCTTTTATATCCTCCTCATTATCTGTTATAAATGGTAAAACAGGATTTAGCATAATACCTACAAATATTCCATTTTCACTTAAAGTTTTAATGGCTCTAAATCTTTTGGAAGATACACATACATTTGGCTCTATGATTTTTGCTAGTTCATCCTTTGGAGTTGTAATTGTAAACTTAACAATTACATGATTCTTCCTATTAATTTCTTTGAGTAGATCAATATCTCTTAATATCAAGTCACTTTTGGTATCAATTGATACTCCATAACCATATTTTGATATCAACTTTAGTGCTCCTCTTGTTATCTCATATTTTAGTTCCTGAGGATTATAAGTATCAGACATAGCACCAATACCGATGACTCCTCTTTTTCTTTTGCATATGAGCTCTTTTTCTAAAATAGTAAGTGTATTTTCTTTTCCACAAACTATATCAAAATTTTCTATATGATAGCAATTACTTCTGCTATCACAATAAATACAACCATGGGAACATCCTCTATATAAATTCATATTATAGTCTATTCCATACCACTTTTCCCCATTTTTAGCTTGTGATAAAATTGTCTTTGCTTTTATAAATTCCATCTGATTTCCTTACTGGTATAACATTTTAACCATATTCTTATTCAATAGAGTATTTGATAAAAATTTCCCATCTTTAAAAGTAGCCCAATTATTAAATACACAAGGGACACTTTTGGCTTGTGCCAATGTATCTACTCTATAAATATTGATTTTTATATTATTTTCTTGACTGAATTCCTTGATTTCCTTCACGCAATTTTCTACATAGGGACATTGCGGACTATAATATATAGTCAAATCTTGACTATCAACTTCCATTTTTCTTGCATTATCATTAAATTTTGGTAACTCTGCTTCATGAAATGGTAAAGCAAGTAATTCATACTCTCCTATTGTGTCAACAACCTTAAATCCATATTTTTCAAAGAACTTCTCTTCGGATAAAAATGGCTTCTTTTTTTTAGAAGTAATTGTACAAATTCCATTTTTATTCTTTCTTTTACTATCTTCTATTGCATACTCTAATAATTCTTTACCATATCCCTGATTTTTAAAAGAACCTGCTACCCATAAACAATATATATACATGAAGTCTTTTCCTATTACAGGAATCCATGCCTTTTCCAATGGAGCATATTCAATAAACACTTTTCCTCGAGCATTTAACTTTCTAAAAACGTGTCCTTCCTTTATTCTTTCCTTTAACCACTCTTTTTTTTGGTCAACTCCTATTTGATGTTTTTTGTCTCCAATTGCACAACATAAATGTTCCTCTTGTAAATGATCTAATGTTAAATTCATAAACTTACTCATATGCTATCCTCTATCTTTCTAATTGGATGTCTAATTACTGTTTTTAAGCGATTCACATTACATCTTCTAGGATCACTCAAGTAAATCTCATGATGATATCTATTCTTATTCATATCTATCGCATAACCATTTTCCTTTGCAAAGCTTTCCATTAACTTGATTGTAGTAGGCTCATCATCATATGATCCGACATGCATACACTGAACGCACACTCCTTCGTTATAGGTGAAAAATTCTACTTTAGAAAAATCTTTTCCTTTTTTATGAGTGGCCTCACGAATAGCCCAATCAAAATCTTTTTTTGTAACAAAATCCGGTAGTCTGATAACAGATATAAAAGAAAACTTTTTTTTATGGGAATAATCAATCTCACATTTTCCTTCTTCCCACCAAAATCCTTCTAATGGAGGTACTACATAGGAAAAATAACCATCTATTTGATAGTCTCCTTTATAACTCATCTTAATGGTAAATGCTATTGTATACAATAACTCTATTGATTTTTTATACTCGCCATCTTCATCATTTGGATTCCCTTTTCCTCTTACAGCAAGATAGTTCATTTTAGGAACTGTAACAATACTTGGTTGGCTTTTAGGCATATAATACTCTTTATATTCTTTCTTATAATCAAACGCCATATCAATCATCTCCTATTCTTTCTTAATTATATAACAAAAATATGACAACAGTATGTCATATTAAAATCTATCAACTAATTTTTTTATTTAGTATCTTAACATAGAAGCAAGCAATTTTCAAACAAAAAAGAGCAAAAACTCCATTTTAGAAATTTTTACTCTTTTGGCCTACCAAATGATACCGATTTAATACATCACATGTTGCCTATGAAATGTAATAAACTCTTCTTTGCTTGGGAATTCTAATATTTTCCCATATTCCTTTAACATCAGCTGTATGAGTGCCATTGTTCTTGCTTGACAATTGGTACTCACTTCCGGATTCAATGCTACGTCTGTAAATAGTTCATATTCCATAATTTCTTCTAATTCTTCTTTTGTCAAAATCCTTTTTGCTGCATCAATATACAAATAATCATAAAAAGCTGTTTTGGGCTCAGTAGACCAAACCTCATCATGAAAAATATAATGTATTACTTTTCCAGATTCTTTCTTTTTAGGATCTCTCTTCACTTCAGCAGGTGGCATATTCAACCATTCTAAATAAGGGCCACCTTTTTCAAAAACTTTTGCAGCCTGAAATACGCACTCTAAACAAGTTTCCTCGTAAGGAATCTGAAAAGCACTCATTTTTCTACCTAGTTCTACATCAGAAAAAGAACTTACCTCAAGTGTTTTTCTATTTCCAATCTCCTGCTTAAGAAGCCTCAGTATATCCTTATGTTTTTTGACAGGATTAACAAAAAAATCAACCCCTACTACCTTTTTCTTTTCTACTCGGAATGCAATCCTTCTTATTTTCTGCTCTGTGTTATAATCTGTCATTTTTCCTCCTCCATATTAATCGTGAAATAGATGTATTTTTGACAGATTCATTTTAGCACACTTTGTCAGTTTTTTCAAGTTATGTAAATAGATATATTTTTCTTTAAAATACTATCAAGAATTTAATTAAATCATAAATATTTGTGAATACTTTTTTCTAATTTAACTTGAATCGTCTTTTTTACATACTCAGGGGAAATTACTTTCATATATTCTCCAAATGACAGAATATAACCATATACCCAATCACTTTCTGGGAATTCCACCCTCACTAAAAAATCTCCATTGTCCATCATAGTAATATGATCACTACAAAATTCATCATATACCCTATAGGCTACCTCCTTTGATATTTCCAAGACAAGTGACACCATGTTTGGCTTTTTATCTTCTTTCCAAATTTTATTTGGGATTTCTCTAACAAACGTTTCATTCAATTGATTCAAATTTTTGATCCTAGTCATTTTAAACATTCTGTAATCACGCTTTTGCTCATCAAAAGCTAATACATACCAGGCATTATATTGAAAACACATTTTAAGTGGCTCCACAATTCTTCGAGATACTTTGCCATAAGCATTATAGTAATCAAATTCTATTTTTTTCTCCTCCAATATTGCTTGCTTTACCTTTTGAAAGGCTATATTTTGAATTACATCTTTTCCCCAAACACTAAAATCTACACTAATCCATTCTTTGTTCTCTTTTTGAAATAGCAGTTTCATCTTATCGAGTATACTATTTGTATTAACTCCTAGTTTTTCGAGACTTTGTAGTGCGAATAATATCTGATTTTGTTCTTCTTCACTTAACAATGCTTTATCTAGTTTATAACTATCTAAAAGACTAATTCCACCATTTTTTCCTTTACTGGTATAAATAGGAATATGAAGAGTGCTTAATAATTCTATATCTCGATATATTGTTCTTACAGATACCTCAAAGTAATCTGCTAACTCCTTAGCAGTTACACTATCTTTTGAAAGTAATATATATATGATTCCAAAAAGTCTATTGTTCTTCATATTTTTCATCTCCATCATTTAAAGTTATCTAAACTCTCAAATCGGTACCCCATTTTTCTCATTTCTTTGATACAATCATCTAATACATTTGCATTATCCTTGGACACTGCATGAAGTAGTATCACTCCACCCTTATGTACATTGTTTAAAATTTTATTTTTTGCATATTCTTCTCTTCCTTGATTATCTACATTCCAATCATCATATGCAAAAGACCACATCACAGTTCTATATCCAAGTAAACTACAATATTTTACACTTTCCTCATTAAACTCACCCATCGGTGGTCTTAGATATTTCATTTCATATCCAAATTTCTCATATACTAAATTATGAACTTCCATTACCTCCTGCTCTATCTCTTTGTTACTTAGTGTTGCCATGCTTTTATGATTCATGGTATGATTTCCAATAATATGTCCTTCATCAATCATCCTTTGAACAAGTTCAGGGTTTTTCATTACATACGGGCCAGTCACAAAAAAGGTTACCTTTACTTGATTTTCTTTTAAAACATCTAAAATTTTTTCTGTACATCCATTTTCATATCCTTCATCAAATGTTAAATATATATTTCTAGATAAAGAATTTCCAAGAAATATTCCATGATACTCTTTTAGTATATTCTCATACTCTCTATCAAAAACAGGTTGCTCATGAGAAGTGTTTTTAACATATGCCCATGCATATTTCTCCTTTTTATTGATAATCTGATTCTTAAAAATGAGTAAAATGAATAAAATCAAAATGATTAATAATAGTACAATTCCTATATGCCTTTTCTTGATCATTTTCATATCTTCCCCTCCAATAACTACATCATATCTTATTATATCAATTAAATCAATATTTTTCTAGAATAATTCTTGCAAGCATGTCCAATAAGGCTTAATATCATTTCTTTTTGCACAATAATTGGAAAAAATTGGTAATTTTTTCTTGACTATTATTTTTTACTAACATATAATAACAATATGATTTTGTAGTATTTTGTCACATATTACAAGATTAAATCTAAAAAAGGAGATTATGTTAAAAGGAATTTAACATAGAAATGAAATATGCCAAAAGTTTACTTAGAAAAAAATGTATTAGAAGCGGCACTAAAAAGAATTGAAATTATCCTTACAAATTTTAATCATGTCTATTTTTGTGTAAGTGCCGGAAAAGATAGTTCTGTAATGATTCAACTAGCAAATATCGTTGCAAAAAAATTAGATAAAAAATTTGATGTCTTATATATTGATTTAGAAGCACAATTCAAATGTACCATAAATCATCTCTATGAATTAAAAGAATTATCACAAATAAGGGATTTTTATCATATAGCACTTCCTCTTGCACTAAGAAATGCAACTTCTGTACTTCAACCCAAATGGATTTGTTGGGAAGAAGAAAGTAAAGACCTATGGGTTAGAGAAATGCCTAAAGATAGTATCAATATGTCAAATAATCCTTTTCCATGGTTTCGTAAAGGAGAAGAATTTGAAGACTTTATCGTTCAGTTTGCAGATTGGTATCAACAAAAATATAATGAAACAGTTGCTTGTGGAATTGGTATCAGAACAGATGAAAGTCTCAATAGGTTTAGAACAATTGCTTTTCAAAAACATAAAGAAGAATTTCAAAATTATCATTGGACTACAAAATTAAAATCCAAAAACAAAACTTACGATGTCTATAACTTCTACCCTATTTATGACTTTAAAGTAGAAGATATTTGGGGAACTGTTAGCAAACTTGATTTTAAGTATAATCAAATCTATGAATTAATGTATAAAAATGGTTTAAATATACACTTACAAAGAATTTGTCAACCTTATGGAGATGACCAAAAAAATGGTCTGGACCAATTTAAATCATTAGAATATGAAACCTGGGAAAAGGTATTATCTAGAGTAAATGGTGTTAATTTTGGAAACATATACTGCCGCACTACAGCTCTTGGAAATATCAAATCCTGTAAGCCAAGATTTATGAAATGGCAAGAATATGCGGTTTTTTTACTAGAAAGTATAGGAATTTATAATCCTGACCTAATGTATCATTACTATGGAAAAATCAAAAAATTTATTAATTGGTATGAAAAGAAAGAAAATATCACTATACAAGACATTCCAGAAGAAGCACCGCCGTTTTTAGAAAACAACAAAAAAGCCATTTCTTGGAGAAGAATTGCAAGAGCAGTAGAGAAAAATGATTTCTATATGAAAAGGCTATGCTTTGCTCAAACCAAAACGGATAACAAAAAATTAGAACTACTTGCCCACAAATGGGACAACCTATTAACAGCAGAGACTGACACCAATGATAAAGATCTCATTAATTTTATAAATCGAAAGGAAAATGAAAATGATATTAAAATTAACCAATAAATCGGAAAACTTTTATAACTATCTAGGGAAATTTTTTGGCTCTAGAATTGTTGAAATTACAACACAAGATAGGATCTATGATGATAACAACAAGACTTGGTACATTTATCTAGAAAGCGATGTGGTAACAAGCTTTATCTCAATTGCAAATGATAAAATCAAAAATATATATTCTACCAATTCAGATCATCTTGAGAAATTACTAAACTATCTAAAAGAAGATACGCTTATTCTTCCAAGTACTGTAACAAATGCCTATGTAGAAATATATACCAAATGTAATTTTAACATTTCTAGTGATAATTATAAAAATTTTGTAAAGATATGGAGTAAAGAAAATGAGTAAGAAAAAAATTGAATTTCCAGTACTAAATGTAAAAATGGTAGACATAGAAAAAGTGGAATCAAACGATTATAATCCCAATCGAGTTGCAACACCTGAAATGGAACTGCTAAAACACTCTATCGAAATGGATGGATATACGCAACCAATTGTTGCATACTATGATAAAAAAGAAGATAAATACATTATTGTAGATGGCTTTCATAGATATAAATGTGCTAGACTATATTTTGATTTAAAGGAAATACCAGTTGTGGTCATTAATAAAGATTTAAAAAATCGAATGGCAAGTACTATCAGGCATAATCGTGCTAGGGGTACCCACCAGATTCCAAATATGTCAAGCATTGTAATAGAACTTACAAAACTTGGTTGGTCTGAACAAAAAATATCAGTTGAACTGGGAATGGAACTTGATGAAATTGTCAGACTAAAACAAATCAGTGGCTTAAAAGAAGCTTTTGCAGACCATGTGTTTAGTAAATCTTGGGAAGAATTCGAAACTAAAATTCAAAGCGATAATCAGGAAAAAATATAAAATATACCATGGCATCACACCATGGCATATTTTTTTACTCATCACTCATATCATAGCAATCATAATCTTCTACATACTTTTCGCATAAAGCTTCGGAATCTTCCACTTCAAAGGTATCATCATATTGAATTTCTCTACAAACGCCATCCAAGATCAAATACATCTTAAACTGATATACTGTATGAACGGCAAAATCGATGCAGGTATCATGTGCCTCTGGAATATATTCTCTTAATAAAATTTTATCATATCCCTTCACCTTTTCATACCAGTAATGATAACCACAAATGCTTGTATATGCTTTTAATAACCATGTAACAAGATCTGCTTCATCTAGGCCAAACGTCCAGCTTTTTTCTAATATGTCGCCATCATTAAAGTCTCCCTTGGCCCATAATATAAAGCCATCTGCTGGACTCTCTCCAATTTTAAATCCTTCCATTTGTTCTAATTTTTCTGATTTCATTAATCAATATCCTCCTATTTCTTATAATAGGTGAATTATATCATACTTATGTAATCTTGTCAATCGTACATTATATTGATTTTAAAGTTTCCTTTAGCTAATTATTATGATGCTTTAACTTTAAATACCCTAGTTCCTCCCAACTATTGTATGCAAGATTTAATCTAAATAAGATTTTAGGTTTTGCTCCTGCTCTGTTCTTATCTACAACACAAGCATAATACCTTACATCAGGATCATCAAATTTTTCCAAATCAAAAAATTCAGTATCTACTTCCTTTAGGGAATAAATATAATCATCATAATCATCCCTATTAATTTGTTTTATCAAACACAATGTATCTAGTACTTCCTTAACAGTTCTACTTACTGCTAAATCATTAATAGTTAAATTAATCGGTAAAGTAGAACTTTCTGTAAGCTGTAATGTAGCAAAAATAAATATTTCAAAATTTTGAGAAATATTAGAAAGGATAGTAGCAGTTTTCTTTAATTCCTCACCATTTCCAATATTTGCAGTATCTGTTTTCAATGTATCATAAAATACATATTGTATTTTTTCCTTGTAATAGTAATTGATAATTACTTTTTGAAGCTCTTCATTGGTATGGTCTGTAATATTTACAAAATGAATTGAATTATTAATTTCTTGATTAATCCAATTTGTAACTGTTATAATTTGATTAAATTCAGTTGAATTTTTTTGAAGTCTTTGTATGAAATCCTCTTGTGACTCTTTTTCACCTTTTACCATAAATCCATCTTTATCAACTTGCACTGCTTTTGGATCATCTGGTCTAAATTTGAATTCTAATAATTCCCCTTCTGATTTTCTGATATTTTGACCATGTATTTTTTGAATTGCTGGATCATTTAAAATAGTAGTAATAAGACAAAGCCTCATTTTTTCTTCTGACATTTCATTTGAGATAATAAGCACTTTCTTTTGATGTACAAGTGCAGTATACGCTGCAATTTTTATTGTATATCTACTTTTTCCTGTATTAGACGGCATTGCATAAGCCATTGTTTCTCCCTTTCTGATGCCCTTAAAAACACTAGTAAGAATCGGAAAAGGTAAAGCAAGACCATCTTTTAGGTTATTAGAACCTTCCTCTAAAAATTCTGTAAGTCCTTTACTTAGAATTGCTTGTTTAAATTTCCCAGTAACATTTACTTGGTTTATTGCAGCTTCAACTTCTTCCACTGACATTTTATCATACAACTCATAATTGATAATATCGACCACTTTTTCTTGTAATTCTTGAATTGGAATCGCAAGGAAATTTTTTCTTAAAGTAAATAGCTTTTTTAGTTCTATATAAGTTTTTTCCATACTATAATTTTTTCCTTGAACTGCAGCTTTTAACTTTTTCTTTAAATTTTGAACTTCATCTGTTATCTTAGCAAATCCAAATCTTTTCTTTGCAACTTCTGGTGTATAAAGTGCTCCTTCTGTAAAGAGTACACTTTTATATATATTTAACATTTCAGAATCTTCAAATAAACAATCCTCATATAAAAAATAATACTTTACAATTGCTTTTGGATTTTCTAATAAAAGTCCTATATATCTTTTTTCAAGTTCTGCATCTTGTAACTTTTCTGGATATTTCTCTTCTACTTTATTTTCTACCACTACTCTTCTGTTAGAAGCAATTGTACTATGCCATTTTCCAAGGCTAACTTCTGGAGTATTTTCACTCTCCTTTACCTTGTCTGCATCTACTACTTGCTTTTTTCCAAGCATTTCTTCAAAATTTTTTAGATCCATTCCTTTTCCATTTTCACTCATATATTTTCCTCCATTTTTACATTCAATACTATATTATCCAGTAACATTATATCTAATCACTTACCAATTTTCAATATTATTTTGTTTAATCTTGTCATTTTTTATGACAAAAACAGTATCATTTTATCCCTATTTTTGATTTAAAACTTTCTCTATTATCCAATTATATAAATCATTATATATCTGCTGATAATTGTCTTCATGTAAAATATCATGTCGTAAATCATCATATAATTTAACAGTGATATCATTTATTCCAACTTTTTTAAAGGCAGCATTTGCACGCATAACGCCTTTTCCACACTCACCTACAGGATCCATACTACCAGATATCAAGAATATAGGAATATTTTTATTCATCTTTTCTATATTTTCTTTTTTTCCAGTATATGCCATACAACTTAGAAGTTCTCTAAAAAGACCTGCTGTAAAAGCTTTACCTCGCATAGGATCTGCAATATATTCATCAAGATTTTTCTCACTTTTACACAACCAATCAAATTCAGTTCGATTTGGTGCAAACGCTTTATTATATGTTCCAAAAGTAAGTTTATCGATTCCAGAGCTTGTATGATCCTCTCCTACCTTTTTAGCCTCTTTATTTGCCATAAGTTTGCCAAGAAAAATACTTATAGGTGGAGTTTGACCAGTTCCCATTAATATGGCTGCATCCACGCTATCTGGATAATCTATTAAAAAAGCCCTTGCAATATAAGAGCCCATTGAAAATCCAAGCATAATGTATGGTACATCCTTAAACTTTGCTTTTGTCATCTTATAGCAAGTATAAGTATCCTCCACCACAAACTTAAAACTTCCTTCCGTGCCAAAATACATTGGTTCTTTTCCCGATGCAATAGAAAGTCCATGACCAATATCATCAATACCAACTACAGCAATTCCTTTATCGGTTAGATACTTTGCTAATGGCTCATATCTTAATATATATTCTGTTACTCCATGAGACACTTGAAGAACTGCAATTGTCTTCATTTCAGGCAACCATTCAACAGCATGAATATTCGTAATTTCATCTACTGATTGAAAAGTAAATTCTCTTTTTATCATAACGCAACCTCCCAATTTTTTCAATCACATCAATTATATTATTAGTTTAGTAATAAGTCAATATAGAAAAAATGCAGATTTCACAAAAGTAAAATCTACATTTTCTTAAATTTTTTCACTTAAATAATTGTTGATAATATCATACTCTTCCTTTGATATTTGATATATACCATTGTATGGTTTTTCAATAAAGGACTTTTGATTCTTTTCATATATGTATAAAGTATCTTTTTCATCTGATCTTGAAGTTATTTTTAATTGAATCACATCATCTGTATTAGATGGATAGTCACCAACACTTGCCACTTTTGTTACTCTTTTTACTTCTAGTATCATATTTACAATATCACTTATTTTATCCATATTTGTTATCATCATATTATTTCCATCTTTTGTCATTTCTATTGTTAAAATGTCCTCTAAATTAGCTATTTGAAGTGTATACCTGTTTCTACTAGAGAGAGCACCACAAGTACCAATTACAATTGCAATCGTTATCACAAATATAAATAAAATTAACAATCCCCTTTTCATGTAAATTCCCCCTTTATACAAAATTACCTTGTTTCATTTTATTCATCATAAAAGTAACTCATTACTTCATGTCTCACGCAGTTTCCCAAAGTCTTTTCAATCTTGATAAGAAAATGCATCAAGTTATTCACATTACTGTTTTCTTTCAGAACAATCTTTCCAATTCTTGTATATCATATCATAAAAGAAAAAAAGTGTAAACAAATTTACACTTTCATTTTCATATTATACATCAAGTAAAGTATTTCTTTTAGCATGATTTCTTTTTAAATCAAAACCTAATAGTTGCAATGAAATACTAATCTTGGTAATTTCCTCATTACAAAAGCCATTTTCTTGTAATTCCATTCTTGAATAATTACAAATCTTATATATATTATCTATTTCTAACTTTTGTAATTTATCGGTTATTTTTTTATCTAATTTTAACACTAAAATATTTTCTCGTAAAGTATTTTTCATTATATACCAGCTCCATTTAAAATATAATCTTTTACATCATCTTGATTAATATTCAAAGAATATGCAAATTCAACATCAATTAAATCTTCTGCCATTTTGATGATCTTTTTATCTGTTTCCGTAAGATTTCCTTTATCTTTCTTTTGTTTTAATAAAGATTTGATTAGTTTAAATAATATCTCTATATTCCCAGATTTTAACATCCTATCATATTCTCTTGTTCTAATTCTATAATCGTATATTGGCTCTGCAATAATACTTGGAATATTTTTAATTGCTTCATCGATTTCACTTTTACTAGCAACGCTTCTTACCAGATTTAACTTAGAATTTACAGGTATCATGATCTTTGTTCTACTATCATCAAATTTATTTAGCACATAGTAGTCTTTATCAAAGTAATTAACGATATCTTTAATTTTACAAAGTCCTTCTACATTATGTACAACATATTCGCCAACATTAAACAAACTCCTCATCTCCTTTACTTATTTTTTCAATATTTTCATTCAGTTTTAATAATACATTGCAAAATATATCAAACTCTACCATATCAATTCCACTAATCATAGAACCATGATACTGTTCGATTTTTGCCTTGATATGATGATATATTTCTTTTCCTTCTTTTGTGAAAGAATATTCTTCATCAAATTCATCATATGTCATGATATTTTTATTTACTAATTTTTCTAACACACTTTTATGACCAATTTTACCTGCACTAAGTATTGCAATGATTTCATCTTTTTCTATCCCATTTACTTCTTTTTGTATTAATTTTAGTAAGTCATTTTGTATCAAAAAAAACAGCTTATAAATATTTACATCCATTCTAACCTCCCAATAAACGTGCTATCTTTCAGCTGGATTTATACCATAAAAGACAACATACTATTATATATCATTCATATTAATTTTTACTTTTGTAACGCTTCATCTTGCTTATTTGTGTAATAATTCGTAGTAAATTCTTTCAATTCATGTATCATATCACTGATTTTTTTGATATTTATAATGATTTGAATATCATCTCTTATTTCTTTTTCTAATAAAGAAGTATACAACCTATCCAAAGACGCAAAATAACCAATCTTTTTATAGTTTTCCTTTCCAGTCGTTTCTGAAACTTTTTTCTCATATAAAATAAAAGTAGTTTTATTACTCCCTAAATAATATTTCTCTGTTATCTCTAACATTTTCTCACTCCTATCAAAAAATCAGCATATCATCTTACATAGCCGGATTTACGCCACGAAAGACAACACGCTGTTTACTTATATTATATTATTTATATATTTATTTTATCACATTTTTTTTATTTTTGTAATACCTCTATTTTTATTTTTTTTAATTTTTCCAAGACGAAAAATGAGATGAAATAAATCATCTCACTTTTCATTTTCTTAGCGATTTCTTTCTCTTAAACTTGCAAAAGCTGCTGCAATATCACTAGAAGATGCAGCTACTCTACCACCGCATCCACCGCTATCGACCTCAAACTTCGTATCGCCGCATGCACCTCTTGAGATATAAAGATATCTTCCACCAGAACCACATCCTCCACTGTCAATCAGCATGCTACAAGTTCCAGAACCACCACAAGACATATTTGTTCCTCCTTTATGATTGTTTTTTTATCATATTTAAAAACTTTGATATATTGTCTGATGTTCCATCCCAATCATAACATATATCTCCGTTTTGAAATATAATCAAATCATTTAATTCTGCAATATTTCCAAAATATACTGCAGTATTCATAATGCCTCTATGATATTGCATTCTAAATACTTTTTCCTTATTTTCACCAATTTTAGAAAAAGTACAAGTATCACAAACATTGCAAAAAGTATGAGATTCGTAAAAATAAGTTTGCGCAAGCTCGTTAATGAGAGTGCATTCTGTCATTTCATGTAGTTTGCTTCTATCTTGTCTTACATAATCACTTCTCATATTTAAAACTAAGGTATCCATTCCACCTTTTAACGTAGCAATCCTTTCCCATCTTTCTACATACTTTTTTACATTTTCAATAGAAAAAGTCTCTTCATTCTGTGATACAACATTAATTCGTACAGGCTTTTTTATGGTTGCAATCACTTCATCTTGAACAATATCATGTAATAATTCAAGATCTTCTTCATAAGTAGTTTTATGCCTTGATATACTAATACTCTTGATACAATCGTAACGATTTACAATATCAATAAATTCATCACTATTTTTCTTAGGCAAGCTAGTATTAATGTATACAATCTTATCATCAACGATACTCAATAGCTCTCTAAGCATTTTAGGATTTGCACTTGGTTCACCACCTGTAAATACTACAATTGGCAAGATGGAATCACGTATTAGCATAAGACTTTCTTTTATTTTAGAAAAATCGCACCTTCTTTTTTTGTAGTCTTCTTTTGAAGAACAAAATTTGCACCGATTGGTACAATCCCACGGTACATATACCGTTACAGAAAAATCACTTCGACCAATTGTAAAATCACTCACCATAATCTCACATATCCTTTCTCAATATTCGTTGATCGTTCAAAAAAATAATTACGCAGATTATACTATCACTTTTTCTAATTGTCAAGTAATTAGCCAAGTACTATGTCAAGAAACATCATCACAACAAATCCAGAAAGTGCGCCAAGTGTTGTACATCTTGATTTTTGCTCTGGAACCAACTCATCAAATACAACATACATCATCGTTCCTGCTGCAAAAGATAACATATATGGAATAAATGGAATGATATAACTAGTAAGAAGAAGTGTAATGATTGCCCCAATTGGTTCAACAACACCCGATAATACACCATATAAAAATGCTTTAAACTGGCTCATTCCATTTAATTTTAATGGAATCGAAATAATAGAACCTTCTGGAATATTTTGAATAGCAATTCCAATAGATAGTGCCATAGCAGCTGTAAAAGTAACACTAATGTCTTGAACAAGTAGAGCAGAAAACATAATTCCAACAATCATTCCCTCTGGTATATTATGGAGCGTAACAGAGAAAAATAACATTGACTTTTCTCTTAAGGTATTAGACTGCTCATTTAATTTTCTTTGATCAATAAAGCTGATGATTTTATCTAAAAAAAATAAAAATATATTTCCAAGTATAAAACCTAAAATTGCCGGTAGAAATGATAATTTTCCCATACCTGCAGACATCTCTATTGCTGGTATTAAAAGTGAAAAAACAGATGCTGCTATCATAATACCAGATGCAAAAGACATTAAAAACACTTGAAATTTTTCACTAATTTTATCTTTTATAAAAAACACCATTAAGCTTCCAAGAGACGTTCCCAAAAATGGAATCAGAAGTCCAATCATGATCTGAATATTCATATTATCACCTTTTAATACTATATTCTAAATACTAAAAAAGGTGAAAAAAGACTACTAACTTCAAATTAGTAGCCTAAAAAATTTTAGTTTCTATTCTTTCCATTATTTTGAATCATAATAATCACTACCATACAAATAATGATAAAACTAATTAAAAATATTCCTACATACACTCCTACATGAATATCTGATGTATCTACTGTTTTCTCTACTGGTATCTTTTCAAATATTGCATAAAAAATAGTGTCCTCTACTATTTTATACTCACTTGGTATCACTTCTATTCTTTCTCCATCTTTTTCTACTTCCCACCTTATAAATCGATAACCTTCATCTGCTTTTGGTGTTGGTACATTCTTAGGATACTCATCTGGTTTTACAATTTCATTATCTTCTCCTACAATTGTTCCTCCTTCTTCTGCTATATATGTTACCTTTAGTTCTATTTCTTTTGAAGAGATTGTGATACAATCTTCATATACATCTCTTATACTTAAGACATTATCTACATAACTCTCTTTTCCTAGTCCCTTTCCTAAATCTTCTCCGTTTATATCTTCTGATAGATACCCGGATATGATATTTTCATTACTTGTAATTTCTCTAATACTTAAACTATTATCTTTTTCAAAATTTACTTGATTTCTACTATATATTAAGTTTTCATGATCTATTTTATTTCCATTCTCATCTACTTCATATACATAATATTGATCATTTAGATTATAATGCTCAATTTCTATAGTTGTATCCCCTTTTCCATTCCACAATTCTATTTTGGCAATATAATCTGTCTGATTACTTAATTCATCTGTAAACAATCCTATATAGTGAATGCTATTATCATTTGCACTGTTTACTTCCTTATGAATCTTAATAATTGCCTCTCTTTTTCTAATATATTCTAATGTTGGAGAACTAATCGTAATATTCCCTCTTACATTACTACTATCAATCATACACGTTGCAGTAGAATTAGTATCTAACATTTCTTCTCTTGGTGTTTCATCATTCATTTTCTTATATAAGATATTAAATTCGAATGTCTCTATCATATCAGATGTTGCAAACTCATTTTTATCTATATACCAATAAATCGTGTTTGTTGGTTTGATATAAATATATTTCTTCCCTTGATAAATTTCATATGATACTCTTGCCATTTCATCATCATCTAAGCTTTCTACAATCGTCCATTCATCATTTGTCATATACTCAGAAGATAGTTCAAAGTCATCACTTAGCTTATCTACATATAAAATGACTTTTTGAAAGCTTTGTGCCATACCAACATTTTTATACATAGTCTCACTTAAAACTGGTAAATATTGTAATTTGATTTGTGCAATTCCTTGCTCCTTATGAATCCATTTAGCAGATTTTACAACTGCTTGTTCATCATTTTTCACAAACTTTTTTGTAACATAGATTGTTATCTCATTTTTACCTGCTATATCAAAATTTTCAATTCTCACATCAGGCCAATTTCCATGATACTTGACTCCATCTATTTCAAATTCAGTATAACAATCATATCCCGGTATTTGACCATTTAAAAATTGTCCAATGTAAAGCTCCTCTAAGGTATCTGTTAGAAAAACTTTTTCTTCTTTTTCTAGTGAATACACATAATAGTTTCCGTCTCTATTTGTATATGTATATCTATTCATTTCTTCTACATCAGATGCCTCACAGGTAAAATATAGTCTTTCACAAAATTCACTTACCTCATCATCTGAGATGCCTTCAGTTTTCAATTTAAACACAACAGTTGGTGCGTCTTCTAATATAGCATTACTTTCTTTCACACTATTTATTGTAATAATAACCATTATAGCAATTAACATAATCCATAGAAATACTGTTAAAACTGATATATTTCGCTTTTGTTTCATGTTTTCCTCCTGTCCATCATGATCATGGTGACTTGCACACAAAAAGAGCTGGTACTAGTTTCCTAGTATCAGCCTATATCATAACGGACAAAATTATCCTTATTATCTACTTTTTCACTGTTTATAGAACTACGTTGTGTGTGTGTGTGTGTGTGTGTAGTTCTTTCACTATTTTGTGTACTTTAGTTACCATAATCATTTTCCTCTTTTCTGTAACCATATTAGGTTACATTCATATGTTAACATTTTTCGACAACTTTTTCAAGTATTATTATGTAAAATATTTCATCATTAATACTTTTTTACCAAAGCTTTAGTATTTTCTCCCAAGCAAGATCTTCTTTCCCAAAATGTCCATAATTAGTTGTTTTTCTATAAATTGGTTTTTGTAAATCTAAAAAATCAATGATGCCTTTTGGTGTAAGATCAAATTTTTCCTGCACTTTTTGTGATAAGCTCTCATCACTTATGATTCCTGTCGAAAATGTGTCTACATATACTGCTACAGGCTCTTTTATTCCAATAGCATAAGAGATAGATACTTCACATTTTTTAGCATAACCATTGGCAACAATGTTTTTGGCTATCAATCTCGCCATATAAGAAGCCGATCTATCAACCTTAGTAGCATCCTTTCCAGAAAAAGCACCGCCACCGTGTCTAGCATAACCACCATAAGTATCTACAATAATTTTTCTCCCCGTAAGTCCGCTATCTCCAAGTGGGCCACCTATGACAAATCTTCCTGTAGGATTAATATAGTATTTTGTATTAGAATCGAGATACTCTTTAGGGATGACTTGTGCTATCACGTGCCCCTTTATATCTTCTTTTATCCTGTCTAAAGAAATTCCCTCTTTGTGTTGCGTAGAGAGAATAATATTGTCAATTCTGATAGGTAAGCTCTCTTCATACTCCACAGTTACTTGAACTTTTCCATCAGGTCTTAAATACTCTATGATATTCTTTTTTCTTACCTCCTCAAGTCTTTTTGCTAACTTATGTGCAATCGATATTGGAAGTGGCATATATTCTTTTGTTTCTAAAGTTGCATATCCATATACGGTTCCTTGATCCCCTGCACCATAGTCTCGATCAACACCCATTGCAATATCCAAAGATTGCTTTGATAGATTAACGATGATTTTACATGTTCTATAATCCATATCCAACTTCTCATTATCATATCCAACTTCCTTGACGACATCCCTTACGATACTTTCAATATCAATCATTGCAGTAGAAGTAATCTCACCTGTTACATATATTTCTCCTTTTGATGCTACAGTCTCAACTGCAACTCTTGCCAAGGGGTCTTGCTCTAAATAGGCATCTAAGATACTATCTGATATATAATCGCATAATTTATCTGGATGCCCACTTGTTACACTTTCTGATGTAAATAATCTTTTCATAAAAATCAAATCCTTCCTCTTAATATATGTTCCAAGAAAAAAGAAAAACTCTGTCAATGCAGAGATCCAATCATAATTAAAATTATCACCCAAAGTAAACTTTGTCGGTTTTAGCACCTTATATACACAGGTTGCTGTGGAGTCATAAAGCCGAATCTCTCGTCCACTCTTGATAACATATATTATATATCCTATTATATTTATTTATAACAGAAATGTCAATAAGCCCTATAGAAAAAACTATAGGGCCTATTTCATTAATCTAATACATATACAAAGGATTCATAGTTTGGATACAATCGATCCAAAAATTCCTTGTAAACTTTTAAAATTTCCTCATCAGATTTCATTTGTCTGAAAGCATCCTTGGTAAGCGTTCTACCAGTCTTAACATCGTTTGCTCTAATGCAGTCCTGACTAATTTCATCAATGAGTATCATTTTGCCATCGCATTTACCAAATTCCATCTTCATATCAATTAGCCTGATATCAGCTTTTTGAAATAAAAAGTTAATGCGACTGCCAATCGAAGAAAGCAACAGATCAGCTTCATCAAACTCTTCTTTACTTAAAAGATCAAGTCCAATAATATAACTTTCATTCATAGTAGGATCGTCAACACCACCAGTCTTGGATACGTCAATTTTGATATCATACTTATGAAGCGGTCTTTTAAATTTCTGACCTTCTACTACATAACCGGGAAACAGTCTTACAATACTCCCAGCCGCATAATATCTACAGATCCACTCAATGGGGACTGGCTTTGTAAGCTTTACCAAAATACCATAGATACCATTTACCTTTATTATTTTAGAATACTTAAGGTGTGTAGGTATATTACTATCCTCAAGAGTGTTTAAGATTCCAATCGTGGCATACATTCTGTAAAGATCTGTTCCAGGAATCATTTCTTCTCTGTTGTAAGTTACACTTCTAAGATGAGGTTTGTAAACCATAAATCCGGTCTCTTCATCTATCTTGTAAATTGTTTTTGACTTACCATCTGCAATCACCTCACATTTAGTAAGATCAAGTGTTTTAAGTGTATCCAGGGCCATCATTTCAATTCCTCCTCTAAAATTTCCTTCACATCTTCAATGACTTCTGAAGTTGTCTTTGATACATCAAGTTCAATGACATTTACCAGCTTATTCTCTCTTAAGAAATTAACGGCTTCCTCATACAAATTGTAGTATTCCTGAAGAGATTCTAAAGATTCAAATTCATCTTTTTTACTTCTCTGCTGTGATCTTTCATATGCAATACTTGGATCAACTTTGCAATAGAGTAACACATCTGGTAGAGGCATCCAACTCTGAAGTACCTTTTTAATCATCTCTTCTGATTCCCGTGCTTTAAAAAGATCTACTACACCTGTTAAAACGGATCTGTCATAGACCATATTCACAACTTCATTTGCACGCCAATGTTTTTTAGCAATGCACATAGACCAATCTACAAATTTACCATCCTTCCATAAAGCAAAGCTCTCTCTTCCCACTTTTCCAGAAAATGGTTCTACAAGAACAGTCGGCAAGAACTTAAAAAGTCCATTTTGAACAACAACTTTAGCAAGCGTAGATTTACCAGATCCATCAATTCCATCAAAAGCGATACATTTAAATTTCTCTATTCTGTCTACCAAACCTAAATTCACAAAAAGAGGAATTTTATCAACTCTAGAAGTAGCAAGTACTGCTCCAAATTTCATCACAGGCATGTACTCTACAAGTCCATTTTCTTTAGCTGTTTCACCTGTTTCAACTACATCAAAGATACTACTTGCCCAACCAAGTGGTATACTTGCTTCCACACTTCCCTCCATTAGTAAGATATTCTCATCAGGAACATTTAGATGCTCTTTTAATAAATTGGGATAACTTGTTGCAATCTTTCTCTCTTTAAAAAAGCTAAGGGGCATTTCTTTTAGTCTCTCTGGCACAAGTAAACTCATTCTACAGTCTTTCTGCTCAAAAAATTTTAAAGCAACAAAAGACTTATTACTCTTCTCGAGCCACTTGTCTGCACCATAAATAACAAAGTCAAATTTGTCATAATTCTTAGTAATATCTGCCCACTTCAGAAGGCTGATTCTTAAGATATATCGATCAGTTTCAATATCATAAACAAGTATTCTATCACTGATTTTAGGAATCGATACTCCAATAGATTCTAAATATTTATGAAGTACTTTTTGTAATCTTCCCTTTACCGCACCAATGGTAACAAGAATTTTTTCTTCTGTTCTGGGCATATTTACCTCATTAAAAATACATTTCTCTAATTCTGCTAAAATATTATCATTTTCCGTTGTATGAAAAGTTCTAATTCCCTCCTCTGTAAGCAAAATTTGACTTGTTGACTCAGAAGTATTAGAATAAGCCTGACCTGCCATAGAATTTCCCACCAAAGAAAGCATGGATCGGATTAAATACTCTGGCATTGTAGGCTTTAATCTTTTTATAACTTCTATAGACTTAAAGAAAGCATCTCTTACTGCCTCATCGCCATTTTTAAACGACTTACCAATTCCAATAACGGCTAAAGCATTTTGACCGGTAAGCGGTTCTTTCCCCATAATAAAAATGGGGTCAGTTTGAAATGGTTTCCAAGGCTTTACAATCGATACTCTAATCGTTACATTAGCAGAAGCCTCAAGCGCCACACCACTTAACTCTCCATAAGACTGAACAGCATGAACATCGCCTAGATAAAGCATAGCTCCATCCAGTTGCACCGGCAAATAAATATCTACCCCTTCTTTGATAAAAGGATTATCAAAATTTCCGCCTGTAACACCAATATGACCTGTTTTAATAAATCCTTCTTCTGGTGTAGTTGCAATCATTCCAATACATGGCTCTAATTTTAGCTTAATACCAGAATGATAGTATTCAATCTGTCCACTTTTGATTTCTCCCATCGTTGCCATTCTGTCAGAAAACGAGAAATCATCCTTTTTAATAGGAGATATTCCTGCTGTCTTAGAAAGCATCTGTGCCATTTCCAGTATTTCAATTTTTTCGATATGAATTTTTATCATATCACCCTTTTTTGCTCCTTTAACTTCAATAGGTCCTGTCAAAGGATGATGATGATTTGCATCACCACTCATACTTAAAATATCCTGTAACTCAGATACGTTTGAAAACCGTTTCCCATAGGCATTAATTGTTTCAATTACAACACTTTCATCCGTGCAGATACTTTCAACCGAGGTATGTTCCTTTGAAATCCTAGTTGCATAATTACATGAAATAAATTTGCCCATTTTTCTCCTCCTTATTTATACTGTAAAATTTCAATTCCATCAAATGGAAGTTCCAATGGTGACGTAGGTCTTAGATTGATATACGATGGTAATAAATTAGGTGGAAGTTTTGCTAAAGAAACAATCGCCTTTCCTATTTCTTCAGGCTTGATTTTCCATTCCTCATCTATCCCATGATCCCGATTCTTAATAGCTCCAAGAGACAATACAGTACTTCTTACTCCAGTATGTCTTACTTCTTCCATAAAGCATTCTGCCATAACATGTAAAGCTGCCTTACTAGAACAATACGCAGCACCTTTTGCAAAAGGATAATCCCCTGCATGGGAGCCAATAAATACAACATGTCCCTTATTTTCTTTCAGCTTATCTACCAAGCAAGATAAAATATAGAAAGGTCCTTTTAAATTCACATCAATTGAATCAGAAAAATCTTTTAATGTAAGATCTCCGATACCACCAAATCTTCTAATTCCTGCATTTAGCACAAGCAAATCTACCTTTTTTACCTGGGAACAAGCATACTGTATCTCTTCCATATTGGAGATATCACACCGTATATCATGGTAATTTTTTAAATCTTCTTTTAGCGGAGTTTTATTAAACCCGTATACAGTATACCTGTTGGCTAAAAGTTCTTTTAAAATACCATAACCTGCTCCCCTGTTACATCCTGTAATTACTGCTACTTTCATAAAAATTCTCCTTTCAAATAGATACTATAGTTTAAGTACAAGAATTGTTTTGGGAAATTTCCCATAACTTGTTATTTGTTGCAGAAGTATTATATCAGTCAGATTATGTAATGTCAAGAATATATTTATAGATAAATTTAGCAAAAATTAGTTGGCTTAAAAAAATTAAGCCAACCAAACATTATTATTCATTATTATATCTTTTAATGATTTCCATCACTTCATTATAGCAAGAAAGGCAACCATCTTCCACCATTCCATCGCTGCCATCCCTATCTTTCTGGTAAGAATCAAAAACACAATATATCATAATATCACTTCCTGTAAAATATATGAGTTTTAAGTACCGTCCATCTTTTAATCCAATCTTCATGGATTTTGTCTTTGTCCGTTTATTTACTTTCAAATGCCAAGCATCCTCTAACTCCCATAATTTTTCAAAATCTTTTTCAAGTTTTGCCATAATTATATGCCCTCCTTCCATTTTTTCAATCAAAAAAAACTAAACTCTATTTTGAGTAATTATAGCACTCGAGCAAAATATTGTCAATGATAGAAAAAGATAGAGTATTCCTACTGAAATGTACCCCAAAAGTATCACTTAAAAAAAGAAAGATGCGATAAAATAACGCCAACGAAAGGAAGTGCTATTTTTTTGGGTAACATTAAAATAAAAGTCATAAATGACTTCCTAGAATACATGGTGATACAGTAAATCTATCTAAAAAATATGGAATTTCATACCAAGCTATAGATAAATAAATTATCAAAAATTTGATATTGTTAATAAAAATCTGAAAAAAGATTTTAAAACTTTGAAAAACAACTGAAGAAAAAATTACTCAATTAAAGCACCGATGAGATTTACAAATGAATTCTGAAAAAAAATAAATGTCCTATAACTCAACAATTATAGGACATTTTTTATTTTTAGTAGTATGAAAGAAATGATATTTTTATACTAATTGATTTTATTATGATTTTGATTTCTATTTTAATAAATTTCTAAATGATTGATATCTTAATTTGTTATTTCTAATGATACAATTGAATTTCTTTCTACAAATTTCAAAATAAGCGTCTCCTATTATGAACTAAACATTTTCATCTTCATTTTTGTTATTTACTTTTTCTACAATTATAGAAGTAGATTTTCTTATCATTCCTTGGCTTAAATTATCTTTAGAAATTTTTACAATATCACCTGCATTTAATAATTCTCCATTTTTTTCTACAATAGAATAATCTATTCCATTAAGAATAATTATATATTTTCCATCTACGTTTTCAACAATACATTTTTTATTTATTATAAAATTCATACTTTTAAAATGAAATTTTTTATCATCATACATTTCTATTGAGTTCTGTGTTTGCTCAAAAAAATTATCAACAATATATATGATTTCTCCATCTTCAAATTCATTAGGATTGTATATTTTAATAAGATTTATAAATTTAGGAATCCCATTTATTCCTGCAATTATAATAACTAAATATCCTACTACAAATATAGGGTTCTTAAATATTATTTTAAAATCAGATCTTGTAAAATAAAGAATCGCTAAGAATATGGCACTTATAGCAAAAAATATTATAATTTTTTGCAACTTCTCTGATTTAATAATAAAAATATCGTTGCTAATGAAATATTTAAAAATAATCCATGAAATTATGGTACAAATAATGGTTACAATTACAATAATACTTATTTGTAAACCACATAAATATGAAATCAATCCTCCTATACAACCAAAAAATATATTTTGTGAATTACTCCATATACTAATTTTGTTTTGTAACACTGTTCCAATCAAATTTATTCCTAATAATACTAAATTAGAATTTATTGATAATCAGGATAAAAACATGAATTTTTTTTGTAGCTTGTATCAAATTTTGCACAAGTTTTAAGTAATAAAATTCCTCTGCAAATATTAAAATACTACACTTTATCTTTCGTCATCAAAGAACAAACCCGTATTCATCTTCTCCCTTCATTTAATTGTATAATTTAGTATAATAACAATTGCATTTATCAATACATAAATTGTAAAAATTTCTTTTCTATTTTTCTTTATTTTTTTATCTAATATATGGATCATCATGATTTGTGAGCAAATACAAGTTACTAATAAATTTCTATATGTAAAATATGCATGTCCTGCCGAATGTTCCCTAATAAAGGTATACCATAACATTGGAGTCACTCCTATAATTCCAAGTAATAAATTAAGACAAAATATAGGATCTACTTTTTTAAATTTTATTTTCTCATATATAGTAACTATGATATTGACAACATATATTGCTCCTGTATATATTGCTACTGGTAATCCAATAAACGTGATATTTAGTGATTGTACTTGCCAAAATTTGACATTTAATGAATCAATTCTGTATAAGGCTTGACAAATTGCATTTTTGATCAACTCTCTTTCATACACAGCATCCACGATAATCCACTTAGTAGTCCACATTGCTACATATCCAATTGAAAATAATAGACAATATCTAAAACAATCTTTGATAAGTAGTTTGATATCTTTTTCTTTATAAAGTAGCATACAAAGAATTAAAGGAAATGCAAATATAGCAACTGGTATCGTAAACAAATCAAAAAATGCTGTGATCATTCCTATTATAAAAAAATAATTATTATATTTTTTATTATTAGTGCTAAGGAGAATAATACTTTCTACTAATATTAAACTAAATCCAATTGTTTCTTCAAGGCATAGATATACTAAATACCCCTCCGTTACTATCACTCCAAATACGACTGCAATTAAATACTTCATACCTAATTTCTTTTTTATTTGATACAGTAATACTGCAATTAAAATATAATGAATGATAAAACTTACGATTTTTATTTCCATATAATTGAATACAGTAAGAAGTGGCCTTAAATATACTAAATATCCATGCCAATATCTTGCATATTCTATCGCATCCAATTTCTCTCCCATTACCACTTTTTCTAAATCGTTTGTATGAGGAAAAATGGCTATTTTATTTTGCTTGTATGCCTCATCTGGAAAAGTTTTATCTGTTACACCATCTACATAGTTACTTCTTGCAAATAGCATAGAATAAAAAGGATGTTTACTGTCTATACTATATGCCGTATTCATCATCATTGCATCTGCATATGTATCAAAAATGATCTTTTTATTAAAAATATTTACTATCTTTTTACTACCATTATTTTTCACTTCATTTAAAGACTCCATCATATTGTTTTTCAATTTACTTGATGGAATGAGACAGGTCGTATATAAACATATCATACAAATACATAATATGCCAAAAAAAATAACTATGTATTGAAAGATTTTTTTCATTGATTTCATCATTTGATATACCACTTTTTACCATATAATTCATGATTTATTTTTTATCAATAGCAATATGGTTACTATACAGATAACAATAATACTGATTACCAAGATTGCACCATACATCCATATATTAATATCACCTGTATTTACCATTATCGCTTTATATTGGTATACGATTACTATCTCTTCTTTTGTCATAATTCCGTCTTTATTATCTGGCTCTTCTCCATATGCATAATAACCATCTATGGTTCTTCTTTTAGTTGTATACTCATCTCCTACATATCCATCTATGATCTTGCTGTCTGCTATTTCATTTCCTGCTTCATCTACATATTTTATAATCACTTTGGTTGGAATCTTTTTAAACAGTGCAATAAATGTGGTATCTTCTTCTACCACATATTCATTTGGACTTACCTCAATTTGTTTTCCATTTTTTTCTATAATCCATTTATCAAATTCATAATTTTTATCTGGAATTAAGTTTGGTATAATGCTTGATTTTTCTCCATGCTTTACTACTTCTTCACTTTGCCCCTCAAGACTTCCACCTTTTTGAGTTATATATCTTACAAAATGAACTTCTTCTTGATAGTCTGATGTTATCGTTACGGTATCCTCATATTTATTGCTGAATAAGATAAGATTATTATTATATAATGAGTCAGTTATTTGTGTATTCGATAATGATGAGATAATACCCTTATCAGATAATATTTCTAATTTTTCTATACCAGCAATATGATCCAGTACAAGATTTTTACTATATGTAAGTCTCTCACTTTCTATTTTATTTCCAAACTCATCTACCTCATATATATAGTAGTTCTCATTGACATCATATAAATCAAGATCTATTGTTACATGTCCTATTCCATTTTCTGTATGGATATCATATATTTTATCTACTTTCGTATCTGACTCATTATGAAACACACCTAAATGATAAGTATTATTACCAATTTCTCCATTTACCAATTTATTAACAATAACTCTTGTATTCGTTTGTTCTTCATATTTTAAATATTTCGTTCCTAAATCATACTCTTCTACTACATGTTGTGTATCGCTAGATCCCATTCCGTCTACTTTTGCATACACGGCTCTTGTATCAAATTCAAATAATGAACTTTCTTTATTCAAATCATTACATATTACATGAAACTTAGTTTCTTTGATTACTTCTTCATCAGATATTAAAGAGTACACGATATTAGTATTTTTTAAGTATATATATTTTATCTTTTTATTCCAGCCAAAATATCCATCATTCATATGTGCAAAGAAATGACTATATATATAATTTGGTATTCCATTAGCAGAATCTAGATTTTCTCTCTCTCTATCAGATAACTCATTTTCGTCTATGATTTTCCATTCCTCTGAATCCTGATATTCATCTGCTAATACAAAGTTATCCGGTAGTCTTTCTACAAAGATAACCTCACCATGTTCTCTTGGCGGAAATCCACTAATTTTGTTAATAATAGTAGCTTTCCCTTCTTCTTGATCCGTCCAGCTGATTTTACTTTGTACTTTTTTAGTATCATTCATTACTGTAAAATGATAATCAGATATTTCGCTCTCCTTTGTAATATTTTTACAATAATAACAGGTTTCATTATATTCGATAACATCTAATTCCTCTTGGCCATCAAGCACATAATAATCTCCTGTATCTATTAATATACAGTAATCACTACTTGTATCTACTTCAATCGAAAATATGGCAAAAAAGTCAGATGCTGAATTCAATGATGTAGACGATAAATTACCATTTTGAAGAATATAACAATTAGTTGATAATGTAACATAGCCATCTAATTGAATTGTTATGCTTTTTTTGTTTTCTTCTAAAGAATTTCTTTTAGTTATTCCACCTATTGTTACCACAGCTATTGCTACTATGAATGCTATTAACAAAAATACTGTTAATAGTGAAATTCTACTTTTTTCTTTTTTTTCCATAATGCCTCCTCTTATAATATTGATTATGTTTTTAAACGCAAAAAGAGCTGGTACTAGTTTCCTAGTATCAGCTTATATTGAAACGAGCAGAACTCGCCCTATTACCTTTCTTTACAATATTTATAGAACTACGTTGTGTGTGTGTGTGTGTGTGTGTAGTTCATTCACTATTTTATGCATTTTAGTTACCATAATCATTTCCTCTTCTCTGTAATCTATTTTTGATTACATCTATATGCTAACATTTTTTGACAATTATTTCAAGTATTATGATAAAAATATATTAGACTTTTTATGCCGGCCAGTCTAAATTCAAAATGAAAAATACATCACTCCTTTGCCATCTCTTCTACAACCAGATTTGATTTTTTCTTGTCAAAAAAATAGAACATGCAAACATGTTCTATCTAAAAAATCCTTTCTTTTTTGGATTTACTTCCTCACCTAAAGTGCTAGCAAATTCAGTTAGTATTTCCCTTTGTCTATCATTTAATTTTTTAGGAATATCTACATCTACAGTAAATTCTAGATTTCCCTTTCCTCTACCATGTATATTTTGGATTCCTTTTTCTTTAATTTTAAATGTAGTACCAGCCTGTGTCCCTTCAGGAATATTAAATTCCATTTCACCTTCTAGTGTAGGTATTTTAATTGTACCACCAAGTACCATTTTAGAATATGGAATTTTAAAATTTGCAAGTATATCAAATCCACGTCTTGTAAATATCTTATGTGGTGAGACATTTACTACTATGAATAGGTCACCTGTTGCGCCACCCTTTTTGCCGACATCTCCTTCTCCTGCAAGAGAGATTGCCTGACCATTATCAATTCCTGCTGGAATTGTAACACTCAGTTTTCTAGCACGTCTTATCGTGCCCTTTCCAGTACATTTTTCACAAGGAGTTTCAACAATTTTTCCTTCTCCACCACATTTATCACAAGTTTTTACACTCGAGAAAGTTCCCATAATGGTATTTTGTGTAATCTGAATTTTACCTCTACCGCCACACTTATCACAAGTGATCACTTTACTACCTGGTCTTGCTCCACTGCCATTACAGCTATCACATTTTTCTTGTCTTGAAACATTAATCTCTTTCTTTGTTCCAAAAGCAGCTTCTTCAAATGTAATATTTAAATTATATCTTAGATCTGCTCCTTTAGTAGGTCCTTGTCTTTTCGTTCCGCCTCCGAAACCGCCAAAACCTCCACCAAATACACTACCTAAAATATCATCTAAGTCAATATCCATTCCATTTCCAAATCCAGAGAAATCGAAGCCACCATAATTTCCATAGCCCCCGCCAAAGCCAGCTTGCTCAAAATTAGATCCAAATCTATCATATTGAGCTCTTTTATTCTCGTCAGATAGCACTGAATATGCTTCATTAATTTCTTTGAATTTAGCCTCTGCTTTTTTCTTATCTTCCTCTGTATGTTGTGCATCTGGATGATACTGTTTTGCAAGCTTTCTAAAAGCTCTTTTTATTTCATCGGCTGTAGCAGTTTTTGATACACCTAGCACTTCATAATAATCTTTTGAATCTGCCACGAAATTTCCCCCTATACTTAAAACTAGGGTGGTAAGTTAAGAAACTTTTTCTTCCACCCTTGTTTATGAATTATTTATTATTTCCTTCATCCTCTACTTTATAATCTGCATCATGAACTACGTTATCTCCAGTAGCACTAGCATTTGGATCTTGTGTTCCAGCATTATTATTTGCTTGAGTTTGAGAATATAATTTTTGTGATATTTCATAGAAGCTTTGTGTTAATTTTTCTGATGCTGATTTAATAGCTTCATTATCTGTTCCTTCTAATGCTTTTTTCACATTATTAAGTTCAGCTTCTACTTTACCTTTTTCTTCATCAGAAATTTTACCTTCTAATTCCTTTAATGTTTTCTCTGTATTATATACTAAAGAATCTGCATTATTTCTAATTTCAACTTCTTCTTTTTTCTTTTTATCTTCTGCTGCATGAGCTTCTGCCTCTTTAACTGCAGTTTGAATCTCATCTTCAGTTAAGTTTGTACTTGCAGTAATTGCAATTTTTTGTTCATTATTTGTAGCCATATCCTTAGCAGATACATGAACAATACCATTTGCATCAATATCGAAAGTAACTTCGATTTGAGGAACTCCACGTGGTGCTGGTGGTATACCAGTTAAGCTAAATCTTCCAAGAGTTTTATTGTATGATGCAATTTCTCTTTCACCTTGTAATACATGTACTTCAACTGAAGTTTGGCTATCAGCAGCTGTACTAAAGATTTGTGATTTTTTTGTTGGGATTGTAGTGTTTCTATCAATTAATTTTGTAAATACTCCACCATAAGTTTCAATACCAAGAGATAATGGTGTTACATCAAGTAATACAAGATCTTTTACTTCTCCAGTTAAAACACCACCTTGAATAGCTGCACCAATTGCAACACACTCATCTGGATTAATTCCCTTATATGGTTCTTTTCCAGTAATTCTTTTTACAGTTTCTTGTACAAGAGGAACTCTTGTAGAACCACCAACAAGTAAAACTTTATCTATTTTATTAAATTCAAGTCCTGCATCTTTCATGGCTTGATTTACTGGACCTACAGTAGATTCAACCAAATCACTAATTAATTCTTCAAATTTAGATCTAGTAAGTGTAATATCTAAGTGCTTTGGACCTGTAGAATCAGCAGTAATAAATGGTAAATTAATTTGGGCTTGCATTACACCAGAAAGTTCAATTTTAGCTTTTTCTGCTGCTTCTTTTAATCTTTGCATTGCCATACTATCTTGTGACAAATCAATTCCATTATCTTTCTTAAATTCAGAAACCAAATAATTAATAATTCTTTCATCAAAGTCATCTCCACCAAGTCTATTATTTCCTGATGTTGCCATAACTTCAAATACTCCATCTGCTATATCTAGTATAGATACATCAAATGTACCCCCACCAAGGTCATAAATCATTATTTTTTGTTCTGCATCTTTATCAAATCCATGAGCAAGAGATGCAGCTGTTGGTTCATTTATAATTCTTAAAACTTCAAGACCAGCTATTCTACCAGCATCCTTAGTTGCTTGTCTTTGTGAATCACTAAAATATGCAGGAACAGTGATAACTGCCTGAGTTACTTTTTCTCCTAAATAGTTTTCAGCATCAGCTTTTAATTTTTGTAGAATCATTGCAGATATCTCTTGTGGAGTATAATCTTTATCATCAATTCTTACTTTTTTATCTGATCCCATATCTCTTTTTATTGAAATAACAGTTCTATCATGATTAGTAACAGCCTGTCTTTTTGCTACTTGACCTACAAGTCTTTCACCACTTTTTGTAAATGCTACTATAGATGGTGTTGTTCTTCCACCCTCAGCATTTGGTATAACAACTGGTTCTCCATTTTCTATTACAGAAACACATGAGTTAGTTGTACCTAAGTCAATACCTATAACTTTTGACATAATAATACCTCCTAAAATACAAAGTTATTTATATTATATACTTAAAATATGTATCAATACATAGATTTAAGTAAATACCAAAATTAGTTTGCTACTTTTACCATAGCATGACGAATTACTTTATCGCCTATAATATATCCTTTTCTGAACACTTCAACGACTTGTTTCTCACTAAAGTTTTCATCTTCTATATGCATAACTGCTTCATGTAAGTTTGGATCAAAAGTCGTGTTCAAAGCTTCTATTTCTGTCACTCCAATCTTTTTTAAGACTTCACATAATTGTGTATATATCATTGATATTCCTTCTTTAAAAGAAGAATCTTCTGTTTCAGCATCAAGTGCCTTTTCAAAATTATCTAGACTTGGTAATATATCAGCAACTAAATCCGAAGCAATAACATTATACATAGTATCCTTTTCCTTAGCAATTCTTTTTTTATAATTATCAAATTCTGCCATATTACGCTTCAAATGCTCAAAATATTCATCAGTCTTTTTTCTTTGATCCTTTAATTCAGATTCAAGTTTAGAAATATATTCCTCTGTTGAAACTTCAATGTCAGCATTTTCCTCATCTATATTATTTAAAGTTTCATCAAGATTCTCAGTATTTTCAATATCTTCAATATCCTCAGATACTATATTTGATTTTTTACTCATTTTTTTCTCTCCTATCTTTACTTTCTGTTGGAAGTAAATTTTTAAATTTATTATTGATATATTTTAATGTTGCTATTGTTTTAGAATAATCCATTCTCTTTGGACCGATCACAGAAATTTTTCCAACAGGTTTATTTTCCTCTCCAATATTTAGACTAACAATAGTATAATCCTTTAGCAATATCTCTTTACTTTCAGATCCTATTACAATTCCAAGTTTTTCTTCTTTTATTTTATCAATTGTACTATCTATAATTTCCTTAGTGGATAAAATATTGACAAAATTTTTAGCCTTTTCAATATCAGAAAACTCTGGCAAATCTAAAATAGATTCAACATTGGCATTTAACGTTTTTGTTTCCTTACTTAAGCCATACCTAATACTTTCAGATATATCGCCTAAAATGGTAGAGAACTTTTTAAGCTCATTTTCTATCACTTTATTTAATGCAATATGTAAGTTTTCTAGAGGAGTGCCTAAAAGATTTTTGTTTAATACTTCAGACAGCTCATCTAATTTATCATCTGGTATTGTATCAGTAAGCTTAGCAATGCAATCCTTTACAGTACCATTTTGCGACATTATTACAACAAGTAATAGTTTTTCAGATATTTTAACTATTTTGATATGTTCTAATAAATCAGCTGACTTTAAAGTTAATACAGTTGGTCTCAAAAGAATCTTTGAAACAACATCTGCTGCCTGTTCCAAGAGTTTTTCTGTATCTCCATATCCAGTTATAGTATTATCAATATAATTAATATCTAGCATTGAAAGATTTTTCTCTTTCATCAAATTATCTACATAATATCTATATCCTTTTGTAGAAGGAATCCTACCAGCAGATACATGCGGTTGCTCTAAATATCCTTCTTCCTCCAAAAGCTTCATATCATTTCTGATGGTTGCACTACTATATTTTAAATGATACTTATCAACCAAAGTCTTAGATCCAACAGGCTCTGCAGATACAATATAATCTTCTATAACAGAAGATAATATTTTTTTCTTTCTATCATCTAATTTCATTTTATCACCTGTTTTAGCACTTAAAAGTTTCGAGTGCTAATAACAATATATATATTACACCTTATGTTTATGTTTGTCAAGCCTAAATTTCAAAAAAATTAGATATTTTTGTGAAAGTTCTGTGAAAGAAAAAAATAGCAGGATAAAACTTTTTCTCTGCTATTTTGCATATCAACATTTCTCATTTTTCAAAGTAATGAAACTACTAATTAAAAACATTACAAAAAAATGTCAAAAAGTATTACCATAAGAGTTTTATGGGGCGTGCTATTTTTTACTTTTTGTTTTTGAAATATCAACTGGAAACTTTCTGCAACAATCTAAAATAGTGTAAAATCTTTTCTACTTTTTACTCCATGTTATCTGACCATATATGGAATTAACTGTATAAATACTCCATGTTAAAAGCATAGGTAGATTTAAAATATTTTGAGCAGTAAATATTGCCCACGTGACAACACCAGCTAAGTTTACTAAAATAAATACTGGCCACTGTTCTATATATCGATTCGATAATAAAAAGATAGCTAAAAATCCACCTATCGAACTAATACTATCAAGAACAACTAAACTTCCACCAAATATTTTTAAAATAACTGATATACCAATCACAAGAGTTATAAAAACTCCTAACATGTAAATTCTAATGTGATTATCCAGTCTATGTATACTAAATTCTTTTTCTTGTGACACTTTAAAGTATCCATATATTAGCATCGGTAATACATAAAGCAAATTATAGCATGCACTTCCATACATCTTCTGTAATATTAAAATTATTCCATAAGTGAAAGCATTTATGATTCCAAATAAAAAACTATATTTAATTCCTTTTGCATTTAATAAGACATATATTACTCCACAAACGGATGATATTAGCATAAATAAATTGTTTTTTTGAACAATTGAGCAAATGGAAATTATGATTATGCATACTACAAAATATATTTTCCATGAAACTGATATGTCTTGTTTTCTCATAGGATCACCCTATGTTACTTATAACATAATTACTTGAAAAAAACAATAGAAGAACACACCTTGAAGACAAGATATGCTCTCTTTTTATTAATTCATTTTCCTTTTATTTTTCTTAATTATAATCAATCCAACAATTACTCCAATAATCGCTATAAGAGAAATAATGATATATTTTCCTATATTTATATCACTAGTATCCACTAGTATTTTACTATATACATAGATTACTTCAATTTCTTTTTCTTTCATTGTACCTACTTTATTACTTGGTATTGCTATAATTTTATATCCTTCTATTTCTTTTTTTTCTGTACTATAACTATCTCCTACATATCCATTTATTTCTTCACTTGGTATAATTTCATTTTCTTCTTCATCTATATATTTGACTATTACTCTTGCTGGGGTTTTCTTAAATAATGCATAAAAGACAGTATCTTCCTCTACTATATATTTACTAGGTTCTTCTTTCATCTCTATTCCATTTTTTATGACTATCCATTTATCAAATTCATAATTTTCATTTGAAATCACACTTGGAACATTACTTGGAACCTCTCCATGTTTTACTATTTCCTCATTTACTCCATCAAGTTTTCCACCTGCTTTTGCAACATATTTTACTAAATGTACCTTTTCTTCATAATTACTAGTGATTGTCATGATATCTTCATATATTTTTCTACCAACTATTGTGTTATCTAAATATTTTTCTGGTGATATAGTAATACTATTTTCTAAAACTATATCATCTATTTTTTTGGCATCTGTTGCCACCACTGAAACAACATCTTTAAGAGACATTATCTTTGTTTCTAATACCATATTTGCATTTTCTAAAACTTTATTTTTACTATATTCAAGCTTACTATCTATTATTTTATTTCCATTTTTATCTACCTCATAGATATAATAATTTTTTCTTTCGTCATAATCTACAATCTCTATATCTATACTTCCTACCCCATCTATTGTATCTATATGATATATCTTACTTGCTGTGTTATCTATTTCATCTTCAAATAGACCTACATAATATGTATTTTTTCCAGTCTCTCCCTTTACTAATTTATTTACTTGTACTTTAGTGTCCAAATCATTTTCATATTTTAGATAATTATTGTCTAATATATAACGATCCTCATAATAGTTATTAACTCCGCAACCTGACCATGAACCTATTCCTATTACCTCTATCTCTTCACTTACTTTTAATTTTTGCTCCTTTAAATCTAAACTATTTTTGCCTACATATTTTATATTAAATTTATGATTTCCACTTTCTTTTACATCATTTTCTATACAATATACTGTATTTGTTGATTTTACATATACATATTTTATATTCGTGTATTCAATTTCTTTTTCTGTCAAAAGCCATGTTTCGTCATAATTTACAATAAAACTTTTTATCACTTCTGCTGGCATATTTTTTGTACAAAAGCCACTATTTAAGTAAATGATATCATTTGCTTCTTCATCCGAAACATCTTCTAGTATTTTCCATTCTTCATTGTTTAAATATTCATCTGCTATCGTAAAATTATCAGATAGTACTTCTTTAAATACAATATAATTTGGATGTTTTATTGAGGAATCATTATCTAACAAATAATAAATGGTATAATAGGTATTCAAATCGTAGTCATTTTTATCTTTATTCAAATAGATTGTAGAATTATATTGAAATTCAATTTGTGCTTCCTTAGTATTAAAATCTATCCATTTAACACTATTATACACTTCGGGTATATCCTCAACAAGTGCAAACTGATATTCCTCTTGAATATTATCTGTATTGACGATTTTTGTATATTTACCATCTACGATAGCTAATAACTCTCCATTTTCTTTTACCCTTTTATCTGTATCAAATACAACATTAAATGTCATATATGGTATATAATAAATTTCATATACCATTTCATTATCACTATTCTCTATACAATGTATTGGCATATAAGCACCATTTTGTATCATTTGTAATTGAAACTTACTTTCTATTTCTCCTTTTGATTTGATATTTATTTTAGTAGTTTGAAGCGGTTCCAATCTTACTTCATATAATACTTGCTCTTCTTTTATCTCTTGTCCATATAAATAAATCTTTTCTTCTTCATATTCCAGGTTTATGATCTCAATATGATTCGTATTGCTACTAAGACTACATGGAATTTCTGCAGTTGGATAATATGCTATATATTTACCATTCTGATCTATTTCTATTTCATATATTCCTACATTTCCCTCTCTTTTGATCAATGTAGCTACATTCATAATATCTGAATTTCCTATGATATTCTTATCTTTTACTACGGCTGGACAAAATTCATTTTGCATGATTGCATCTTTTATATCCTCATCTATTATGGTTTCATTTTCAAAAAAATCTGTAAAATCGATTTGGATTGTTATCATCTTTTTTTCTAATTCATCTAGTTCATTTTTTTTGTTGATTCCAGTTATAGTTATGATACTCATTATTATAATGAAAGCCAGCCATAAGAATACCGTTAATATCGATATACTTCTTTTTTGATTTTCTTTCATATATTTCCTCCTGTTCGTCATGATCATGGTGACTTGCACGCAAAAAGAGCTGGTACTAGACTAATCTAGTATCAGCTTATATCATAACGGACAGAATTGTCCCTATTATCTTTCTTTACAATGTTTATAGA
>JAUNGP010000013.1 GCA_030524345.1 Clostridia bacterium
CATACTTTTGTGTACTTTAGTTACCATAATCATTTTCCTCTTTTCTGTAATCAATTTTTGATTACATTTATATGCTAACATTTTTCGATTCTTTTTTCAAGTATTATTGTCAAAATAGCAAGACTTTTCGTCCTGCTACTTTATTTTATCTTCTCTCGGCTATTTCTATTAGATTTTCCATTAAGGAGATAACAGTTGTAAGTCCAACACCTCCAGGAACAGAAGTAATATATTCTACTTTTTCCAATACATCTTGGGTATCCACATCTCCTTGTAGTTTTCCATCGATTCTATTAATTCCAACATCTAATACAATAGCTCCTTCTTTTACCATATCTTTTTTGATTAAGTGAGGAACTCCTACTGCAACAACTAAAATATCTGCTTTTTTGGTATATTCTTTTAAATCTTTAGTTTTTGAATGGCAAGTTGTAACAGTAGCATTCTTACTTAGTAAAAGTTGAGCCATAGGTTTTCCCACAATTCTACTTCTACCAACAATGACTGCATCTTTACCAGATAAATTCACATTTAAACTCTCCAGTATTGTCATAACACCTTTAGGTGTACAAGACACTGTCGTTTTCTCTCCAATCATTAATTTTCCAAGATTTAATGGATGAAATCCATCCACATCTTTATTAGGACTAATACAGTCTAATATTTTAGATTCATTTAAATGATTATATAATGGCAATTGTACAAGAATTCCATCTACACTATCATCCTTATTTAATTTTTTGATCACATTGATTAGTTCTTCCTCGACAACATTTTCATCAAATGTATATTCTTCTTCTAATACTCCAAGTTCATGGCAAAGTTTTCTTTTATTTCCAACATAAACTCTAGAAGCTTTATCATCGTTTGCTAAAATTAATGCAAGCTTGGGAAAAATTCTTTTCTCTTTTAGATTCTCAATTCTTCTTTTCAACTCAACTTTCTTACTTTCAACAATTTCTTTTACATTGACGATTTCTCCCATTTTTCTCACACCTTTTACCTTTCGTTCTCAATCATAATTTTATCTATAGCCTCTTTAAAATACATAGCAGCAGATCTTGGTGCAACTCTTGCTGGAAGTCCAAGCTCCCAAAGTACTTTTCTATTTATCTTCTTTGCAAAATCAAAATCCACACCACCGGGTGCTGATGCAAGATCTATTACAATAGCATTTTGACTAAGCAATTCAAGCCTCTTTTGATCTAGTATTTTATATGGTATAGTATTAAAAATAATATTCATTTTAGATAAGTAATGATCTAACTCATCTAATCTTATACTATTATATCCCATAGCATTGATTAAAGCAATATCATTTTCTTTTCTTGCTTCACAAAAAATATTAGTACCAAATGACTCTAAGTATTTGGCAAGTAACTTTCCAATTCTACCAAATCCTAAAATACAAATATTGCTATTATGTAACGTATATTCAGTGTTTTCTATAGCCACCTTAATAGCCCCCTCAACAGTTGGAATAGCATTATATGTTGCAATTTCATCAAAAGACATAATATCATAGTATTTTATTCCACTCAATTTTTCTTTTATTTTACTATTTAGACCACCAGTGATGATAATTTTATTTTTGATTCTAGCAAATTCAACCAAATTTTCTAAAGTTATAATTTCATCAGTAATATGTTCACCATCTTTTGAAATAGGTACAGGCGTAATAATAACATCCGCATTGATAATGTTATCTATCCTATCTTTATATAGCTCTTTTAAATATAAATTTCTTCTATCTCTTCCAAGTATACAGATTTTCATAAAAAAATACCTCCTATCAATATATTAAAATATATTTTTAGGAAAGTATTTTTATTCATTTTTGATAATGATAGTATTTTATAAAATCATATAGTATCTTATCTTTTCTTTTCACATCATGATTAGAATTGACTTTTTCTTTCACCATTTTTACAAAAGTAGAAAAATCATAAAGTTTGTATCTTTCTATTCCCTCAAGTATCGCAACATGTTCAAATATAGCAATCACAATATCTTTTATATTTTCTGCATCTTGTACTTTTGTTCTTTGTACCAGACTTTTTAAAGTTCTTTCTCTAAATACTGTATTGATATTTTCACCTGTCGTATATTCTGTCTTAGATGCTTTCGTTAACCTTAGTTTGTCATCAACATTCATTCCTTCAATAGTATTAACAACCTTATTTCTAAATATACTCTTAAAATAATATCGAAATCCATCTAAATTTCTAACAAATTTTAGGCCATCATAATAGCCAAGTTTTAATAATTCATTCAGATTTTTTGTATCAAAATTTAAAATACTTGGTAATGTGTCATATGGCTGTATCATATATATATCTACATTTCTTCTTTTTATGATATCTCGATACCCTCTAATTCTACTAGTCTTTTTAAATACCCTTATTGCAATGACATGTTCGTACCCTTCTCTTTCCAGCATATTAATTGGACATGCATCCCATGCACCACCATCTAGGTAACTTTTATCGTCAATTTTTGCTCTTTGAAATACAGGCAAATTTGAGGTAGCCATTAGATAATCTATTAACTTTCCTTCTGGAATATCTTCTATGAACAATTCTTGAGGTTTCATATCAGATATACATACTGTCACAAGTCCAAATCTGATACTAGATTTTCTAAGTTCTTCTTCATTTAAAGTGCCTTCCATAATTTTTCTCATCTTTGTAGTATCTAAACCTTTTTCTTTTATTGCCTGACCAAGTTTTTTAGATAAATATCTTACAGTATCCATATTAAGATCTATATTCATTGCTTTTTCAATATGCTTTCCATCTACGTCAAATATTTCTGAAAAGGATAAGGTTTTCCAAAGTTTATACACCTCATCAAATTTTCCTTGTGCTAAATATGCAGCATTAATTGCTCCGATAGAGGTTCCTGTTATCACATCAAATTCATATCCTGCTTCTCTTAGGGCTTTTACAACACCAATTTGATAAGCTCCTTTTGCTCCTCCACCCTCAAGTACTAAACTATATTTCATACATGATCACTCCTACTATCTATATCCTACCATATTTTGGGTGATATTTCAACAAAAAAAGATAAGAGCCTAAAAATATATTTTAGACTCTTTTTACCTTTAAACAACGATTTTTAATACTCTTTCTATCCCTTCAAGCGGTGTGTATTCTTTTACCGCTTCGAGTGGGATACAGATATAACCCGATTCTTTAAAGCATGTGGCCCACTGAGAAAGCAAACGTATATTCCAATATTCCATGCTGCGCTGGTGAATGCCTATACATTTCTTTTCCTCAAATATCTTATAGTCATCGGTGTAAATAACATTCACAGACATCTTCGGGCGAATCGAATCAAGTCCCCTTTCATAATTTCCACAGCTGATAGAGCTGCTTGAATCTACAAGTATTCCACAGGGTATTTCCTTTTTTAATGTAGCATGATTCATGCTTTTCCTCCTTTAAATTATATCTAGATTAATTAATAACATCAAATATATTATATCATTTTCCCTTTATTTTGTCAATTTTATGTAAACAAATAAGATAGAGATGTAATTACCTCTATCTTATTATTTGTTACATCATTGGAGCAAAGGCAGTAAGGATTGCTTCCCATACTTTTTTGAAAATTGATCTTTTTTTCCATTCATTTAAATCAATTTCAATACAGTTTTTAAGCATTTCTTCAAAATCTTGTTTTACCTTCATTTCTTCCCCTGTCTGATACATCCAGTTAATACATTCAAAATTTAAATGCATGCTTCTAAAATCAAGATTTGCTGTTCCAACAATGGCAGTATTATCATCTGCAACAAATGTTTTTGAATGAATAAATCCTGGTTTATACTCATATACTTTGATACCAGCCTCTAGCAGTACTTCATAATATGATCTAGTAACTCTTTGAACCATCTTTTTATCTGGAATATGCGGAAGAATAATTCTTACATCTACACCGCTTCTTGCACTATTTAAAAGAGCTGTTAGTAACGCCTCACTGATGACAAAATATGGTGTAGTAATATAGATATAATCTTTGGCATAATTAATAGTTTGAATATAAATACTTTCAATTGGATTTTTTCTGTTATCAGGACCATCTGCACATGGAAGTACATATCCTTGCTTTTTCTCTTGGAGATTCCATTTTTTGATAGATTCCTCACCTATCTTTTGGTACCATTCATAATCTATCTCTTTTTCTGTCATTTGTTCTAAGGCTCTTAAAAACATTAAAGTAAAACTCCATGTTGCCTCTCCTGTTATTTTGATTCCTACATCTTTCCAGTGGCCAAATCTTTCTATAATATTAGCATATTCGTCAGCAAGATTAACTCCTCCCGTATAAGAGCAAACGCCATCAATTACTACAATTTTTCTATGATCTCGATAATTGATATAGCCACTTAAAGGAGCAGATAGTTTATTAAATACATATATTTCAATTCCTTCCTCTTCTAGCTCTTCCCTAACGTTTTTAGGGAACCTGAACATAGCACCAAGTGAATCTACAATTAGTTGTACCCTTACTCCCTCTCTTACTTTAGCCTTTAATATTTCAAATATCTCATCATAAAGTTTTCCTTGAGCAATAATGTAAAATTCTACTAAAATGTATTTTTCAGCCTTTTGTAAATCCTTTTTTAAGCTTTGAAAAAATTCTTCACCAATACTAAAATATTGGACTCCTTGATTGCGATACACAGGATAACCTGTTATGTTGGTTGTATACTTTACCTGATTTGCTTTAAACTTATCAAATTTAGCTATTTCCTCAGATATCTGATCAGAGTCCCTCAACATATTTTCTGTTTCTACTCTTACTCTTCTTATTTCCAATTCTTTTTTCTTCCTTAGCTTACTATTTCCCCATAAGAAAAATACAATAAGACCAACAACTGGCATAAAAGTAATAAACAATATCCAAGATATTTTGTATGCAGAGCTATCATGCCTATATAGCAAATAAAGTATAGCTCCTATTTTAATCATCTCGTATACAACTCTTGCATATTTATATATTCCTTTACCAGTAGTGTAAAGTAATAACATAAAAGCTATTTGAATTAAAAATAATATGATTACAGATGCTATCTTAAGTATTGTAACAAATCTTTTTTTCTCTCCTTTTTTCTTGTTTTTTTTCATTATACTTTTTTCTTCATTATTAACTTCTTTCATGATTTCCTCACTCTCAAGAATATATTAAATATATTCTTTATCTAATCCTGCAATTTTATGCAACAAAACTTAATCTTGATATCCATATTTCTTATAAAATTCTTCTTTAAATTCGATCAATCTTTCTTCTTCTATAGCATCTCTTACATCTTCCATAAGATGAACTAAAAATCTTAGATTATGAATGGATAAAAGTCTTGCACCAAGTATTTCTTTTGCCTTAAATAAATGGTGAATATACGCTCTAGTATAATTTTTACAAGTATAACAATCGCAATCTGGATCAAGTGTAGTAAAATCGTGAATATGCTTAGCATTTAACATATTAAGCTGACCATAATGGGTAAGTGCTGTTCCATTTCTAGCCATTCTAGTAGGCATTACACAATCGCACATATCTACCCCTGCCATTGCAGCTTCTATTAAATAATCAGGACTACCAACTCCCATTAAATATCTAGGCTTGTCTTCTGGAAGTAATGGGGCCGTAAATCTTAAAATATCTAAAAATTCTACTTTAGGCTCACCAACACTGATCCCTCCAATTGCATAACCCGGGAAATCAAGTTCTATTAAATCCTTAGCACTTTTTTCTCTTAAATCTTTATAAAATCCACCCTGTACAATGCCAAATAATGCTTGCTTATCTGTATTCTTATGATATTCTTTGCAACGTTTTGCCCATCTCGTTGTTCTCTCCATCGAGTTTTTAACATAATGATAGGTTGCACCATATGGTGCACACTCATCAAAGGCCATCATAATATCTGATCCAAGTGCATTTTGAATTTCCATGGATTTTTCAGGTGATATAAAATGTTTTGATCCATTAAGATGTGATCTGAATTCAACACCCTCCTCACTAATTTTTCTTAAATCTCCTAAACTAAATACTTGAAAGCCACCACTGTCAGTAAGAATATTTCTATCCCAATTCATAAATTTATGAAGTCCACCGGCCTCTTTAATTAACTCATGACCAGGTCTTAGATATAAGTGATACGTATTTCCAAGAATAATATGGGCCCCTACTTCCTCTTTTAGTTCATCTGGAGTCATAGCCTTTACCGTTGCTTGTGTTCCTACTGGCATAAATACCGGAGTTTTAACATCACCATGAGGAAGATGTATTACTCCAAGTCTTGCACCTGTCCTCTTATCTACTTTTTTTATTTCAAAACTTAATGCTTTCTTTTCCATAATCTCTCCTTTAATTAATACAACTTATTTTTTTATAATATCGTTAACATTTTTTCCATATAAATGCTAAAAATTACAATTGATACCACAGTAACAATAAAAGTATAGTCTGTGAACATGTATCTATATATTTGTAATAAACTTCCATGACTTTCTTTTTCTTTCATTTCTTTTGGTTTCTTTTTCCTTGCTTGTAATGCAAAGGCAAGCTTTATAATGATCATAATAACACCAGCAAAATTGACAAGCAAAAATATAAATCCAATGATTCCTACTATAATTAAATTGTCCTGAAAGATTAAGACAAGTGCAGACATACCATTATTGATAAAGTGTAATAACATGGTAGGAAATATTCTTTCTGTTTTTACTGCGATATATGCAAATGCTAGTCCTAGCATCAGTGCAAATATAGATTGTGAAAGATTTAAATGAATACTTGCAAACATGATAGCAGAAGTAATCACTGCAAAAACCTTTCCATATTTTTTGGAATAATTAATAACGCCTTTTCTCATGTATAATTCTTCAAATATTGCAGGTAATATAGCAATTTGTATGAAGAATAATAAAATACTGAGAATAGAACTTCCATCAAATAAATTAAGTTTATCTACTACGTTATAATTAATATTGATCTTTCTAAGTATGAAAGTTGTTACCATTTGTATCAAAGTAATGATAGGCACTCCCATAAGAACGTATACAAGTGACTCACCTATACTTGCTTTTTTCTTTTCTACTTCTGCTTTTTCAGTATACATTTTTAAAAATAGATATGGTATATATAAAGATATACATGATGCTATACAAGTCATAATAACTGATACATTATGTTCTGATATCTTTCCACCAAACAGCTGATATATAGGTATTTGTATAAAATTAGAAATGAATGATAGTAAAATAGATATCACTATATATAATATTACTGAAAAACCTAATACATAGCCGACTTTAGAATATTCTCTTGCTTGTAATTTTTTCTGTATTATCTCCTCTTCACTTAAGTTCTTTTTGCTATTTTTCTTTGTATTTTTACTACTTGTACTCAAAATTCCTTGTTTAAAATATTTTGAGCCTATCTTTAATACAATTGGCACAAATACGATAAGCAGAACTGTTGCAATCACTACTTGTATGACATTTGCATGAGAAAGTAGTATCATGGATGGTATAAAATACATAGAGACAATTGGTACACAAGATATAATATAGATAAACATAGATGGTACTTGCATTGGTACTATCGCAAAATTGGCTACTATATATAATACTAAATTTAACATTAAAAGTATAATAGTAGTGTTTCCTGCCTCTGTAACGTTTGTCGTTTTACTAGATAAAACTGCTTGTATTACATTTAAGATAAATATAGTAAGCAAAGAAAATACAAATGTAACTGCTAAATAAGCCATCATTCTTCCATCAACAAATGACATCAGACTAGTAAAATTATCACGACTTAATGTAACTCCTTGCGCAGTAATACTAGATAATTTGATAATCGAACTTAGATAACTACCAATTAATATATATAGTAATGTAAATATGAATTGTACAACATATAAAAGTATTACACTAATCACCTTCGATAGCAAATAGTCTTTTGCACTAATACTAGTTAAAACATATTCGATGCTCTTTGAGTTTTTTTCTTGCGCCACCGAACTTGCTGTAGCCGAAAGAATCATAATAAGTATAAAAAAGATAATATAGTTTAATACCATTCTAATTATTTCAGTTGACTCGTTATAAGAAGTACTATCTACACTTAGCATGATACGCTCTATACTAGGCGCCGAGCTCAAAAGTTCCATTCCCTCTTCATCCATGTTATATTCTTTTGCTATCATATCATTTCTCGTATCTTCTATAGCAGAGTTTATGACATCTAAATAGTTAGCATTTACAGCCTCCTTTGATATCACCTTTGCCTCAAGAATTGTTTCTTGAGCTTCATCTAAAACAACATTAATAAAGTTGTCTGGTATAGTTTCACTAGTATAGCTACCTTCATTTGTATCTATTGTAAGCTCTATTTTATCACTTAAGTTTGCTTTTTCAATCTCTTCGCCTAAATTTTCACTAAAATTCCCAATTTTGTCATCTATACTAATGGTTATTTTTTCCTCTTGCCCGATTGTTATATTTTGATTTTTAAATACAGTTTTTATATTACCCAAATTAAATGATACAATAGATATTAAAAGCATAAGCACATTTAGTATTACAAACCATTTATTTCTGATACTAATTTCAACATTATGTTTTACGATATTCTTTAGTTTACTACTCTTCATATTTTTTCCCTACCTTATCTAAAAATATATCATTTAAACTGATATCTATAATAGATACCTCAAGTATATTACTTGTATTAAAATTTTTAAATATCTCATTAATATTATTTGGGTCTTTTACCTTAACAATATATTTATCTTTCCCCTTATTTGTAATTTCCTCTACATTTTCAAGACTACAAATACTTGCAAAATCACTATCTGAAATCTTTCCAACAATATTAATACTTTGATTAGAATATTCTTTTTTGATTTCATTTAGATTTCCATATAATAATACATTACCTTTTTCCAATATTAAGATATCCTCACAAAGAGATTCAACGTGTCCCATAATATGTGATGAAAACACAATGATTTTCCCTTGTTTTTTCAATTCCAGTATCACATTCTTAAAAAATTCTACACTGATAGGATCTAGTCCTGAGAAGGGTTCATCTAGTATAATCAAATCAGGATTATGAAGTAAGGCTATAATAAATTGTATTTTTTGCTTGTTTCCTTTTGATAGATCTTTTATTTTCATATCAATATATTCAGATATTTCAAAACGTTTTAACCATTTCATAAGCTCTGTTTTTACTTCTTTTTCACTCATTGATTTTAGAGCTCCATAGTATTTACATTGTTCTAATACAGTATACGAATTAATTAAACTTCCTTCTTCAGGTAAATATCCAATCTTATCCATCATATTCTTATCTATTTTATTTTGATGATATAAAATACTTCCCTCATCCGATTCGATAATATTTAATATACATCTAAATATTGTTGATTTACCTGCACCATTTCTTCCTAAAAGACCTAATATAGTTCCTTCTTTCACACAAAAGGACACATGATTAATCGCTAATTTATCCCCATACTTTTTTACTAAGTTTTTGACTTCCAACATATATATAAACACCCATTCCTTTACTTTATAGAATTAACATACAATCTCCAAAGCTAAAAAATCTATATTTTTCTTTAACTGCTTCATGGTAGCATTTAAAAATACTCTCTTTCGTTGCAAATGCAGAAACTAACATGATTAAAGTTGACTCTGGTAAATGAAAATTGGTAAGAAGTGCATCTACCATTTTAAATTGGTAACCTGGATAGATAAATATATCTGTTTCTTTTGCCATTTCATGTATGATTCCATGTTCATCCGTTGCAGTCTCTAAAACTCTACAAGAAGTAGTTCCAACACAAAATACTCTATTTCCCCTTTTTTTAGTCTCATTGATTACATCACATGCTTCTTTCGTAATTACAAAATATTCACTATGCATTTTATGATTTGTAACATCTTCTACTTTAACAGGTCTAAAAGTTCCAATTCCAACGTGTAAAGTAACATATACAATATGAACACCTTTTTCTTCTAATTCTTTTAATATCTCTTTGGTAAAATGAAGACCAGCCGTAGGGGCTGCAGCAGAACCTAAGTTTTTGCAATATACGGTTTGATATCGATCCTTATCTTCTAACTTTTCAGTAATATATGGAGGAAGAGGCATCATTCCAAGTTGATCTAATATTTCATTAAAGATTCCATGATAGAAAAATTCTACTACTCTTTGACCATCCTCTAATATATCCACAACTTTGGCTTTCAATAGTTTTTCATCAAATATAATTTCTTCACCAATTTTTGCTTTTTTCCCAGGCTTTACTAAAGTTTGCCAATGATTTCCTTCCGTTTGTTTTAAAAGTAATACTTCAATAGCTTCTTCTTTTCCCTGCCTATGTCCAAAAAGTCTTGCAGGCATTACTTTAGTATCGTTTAAAACAATTGTATCCCCCTGGTTAATATAATCAGTAATATTTTCAAATATTTTATGTTCAAACTTACCAGTCTTTCTATCTAATACCATCATTTTTGATTTTTGTCTTTCCTTTAATGGAGTTTGGGCAATCAATTCATGTGGTAAATCATAATAAAAATCACTTGTTTTCATCTTAATTCTCCTTTTTTCTCATGATAGATATTATACCACAAAATACATAAAAAAGATAGATTTTTTATCTCATATTATGTAATTTTATTGAATTACCAAATTTACTTATTTTTATATTACTATTCAGGTTATAATTTGACATAAACCGTTATTAATGATATAATAAATCTATTCAAATAAAAGGATCTAAATAAATTTATAAGGAGGATTTTTTATGTTACTTGCAAATATAATCTCATATATTATACTCATCATAGCTATTATTTCCCTCATTCATGTATTCCATTTATATTTTTCTTATGTATTAGGCGTAAGAAAGGGCACCATTTATACGAGAGAATCATGTGTATCTGAATACAACCAACTAATGAATAGGCTAGTCACTGGTGAAAATGTTGATGTTATCTTAAAAGAGTCAGACAAACTCCATGGTATTATTGAAAATGATACGAGCCTACGAAGTGCTTCCATCAGAGAAAGACGGCTTCTTGAAAGCTTACTCGAGGACTATTTAAAAAATATCAAAACTGTTCCCAAAAACTCCTATATGGAAAAAAGGAATAAAATTCTCAATCAATATCATGAAATGGAACATTTACTGATAACCCAAGATTTAAGCAAAGCTCAAAAAAAAGAATTGAGCAAAAAAGAATTTGACATTTGGTTTGAAATCAAAAATGACTATGCTCTAAGAGGTGCAACTATTGGATGTAGAGGCTATCTACAAAGTCTTTTAAATGATTAATATAAAAGGAAAAAATATATGATAAAGTTATTGATTATTTTGAGTATAATATCGCTCATATGTGCTTTTATTGCTATCTATAGTAATATAAAATATTATTTTACCAAAGAATCATGTATATCTCAATACCACAAACTTCAATATAGGCTTTTAGCAGACAATGAAGATTTTGATATCATTCTAAAAGATGCTGATGAACTCTTCGGACGAATTGAAATGAATACTATTTTAAATGATACTTTTAATAGAGACAGGAAGCTTTTCAAAAAAGCCTTTGAAACTAGATTAAAAAAAGTAAAAAAGATTCCAAAAAGTCCCTATATGAGCAAAAGGCAAGCTATTATTGACCAATATGATACTATGATAAATCAAATCAGAAATAAGAATGTAACGCAAGATGATATAAAACAGATACACAAAAAAATGGTCGATATTTGGTTTGAAATTAGAAATGATTATGCCCTAAGAGGTGCAACTATTGAACAAAGGGAAAAATTAAAATACTTACTTAATTTATTTAAAAAATAACGTGTCAAATTGACACGTTATTCTTTTTTCTGATAAAGTCTTACAACAGATGTATGATATCCGTCATTAAAAGCTTCCAAATGTTTATTAAAATCATTAGCAACTTGAGGAGACCACACAATTTCTACTGCATCAACCTGATCTCTGATATCTTACGGTATCTGAGAGAAAATCTCATACAGTGATGGCTTAAAAAATCCAGGATAACTATAGGTGTGTAACATTTCAACATCTCTCATCTTTTTATATTTAGAAATGTCAGCAACCTCTTTTCCTTCTATATCAAATTCAAAAGAATAGGAAGTTTCTTTCATCTTACTCAATGATGTTTTAGGCACAATATAGTGTTTTCCACTTTCCTCATCCTTCTTAAAGACCGTAATTTTAGAAGAAAGTTTCTTAAGCATTTTATCATCAATATACTTTAATTTGATTTTATCGCGATAGCAAGTCACAAAGGCAAGATTTGCATTACATTCTTTTGTCTTTTGATAATAATTACAATTTTCATCAAAAATTACCTTACCATCTATGCAAAAGGCTGTCACCTTTTCTAAAACTTCTTCAGGTAAACTATTTACTACATCCTCATAAGAGACTTCTTCACTTGGTTTTCCAAAAACATGTACACTGCAAACACACATTCTAGAATATCTGTCATAGAAGTTTCGAGAAGATAAAGTTGTCACTGCCTCTTTAGAAAACACTTTACTGATCGGTTTTTTTTAAAGCCGAATCGGGGAGTTTTCCCATGCTTCCATTAAAAACAGTCTATCCTGGTTTGTATACTGAGATTCTACAAAAGGCTTTATTGTCTCAAACCGTTTCAAAATCTCCTCATCAGATATTCTCTGTTTAAGAGAAAAATTTTCTGCAAAATAAATTTGTTTCATCTTTTCTACCACCTTTCCATTTGATAAAGTCTTATTCAAATTTTCCTTATAGTTGGTAGTATTATATCACATTTGTCAATTAGCTAAATATCATCTATTTGCCAATCAATTGGGGCCATATGATTTTCCACTAAAAACTTGTTTGTCTTTGAAAAATGGGAACATCCATCAAATCCATATCTTACTGCAAAAGGACTTGGATGAGATGAAGTAAGTATCAAGTGTTTAGGATTAGTAATCAATGCTTGTTTTTGTTTTGCAAAATTTCCCCAAAGCAAAAATACAACAGGTTCTTCTTTTTTATTAATTTCTTCAATGATTCTATCTGTAAATATCTCCCAACCTTTTCCTTGATGAGAGGCAGGCTTGTCCTTCTCTACTGTCAGAACACTGTTAAGCATTAGTACTCCTTGTCTTGCCCACTTTAATAAGTAACCATTATTAGGTATTTTACAACCTAAATCTCTATGTATTTCTTTGTAAATGTTTTGCAATGAAGGTGGTACTTTAATTCCAGGGTTGACAGAGAATGCCATTCCATGTGCTTCTCCTACGCCATGATAAGGATCTTGTCCAATAATAACAACTTTCACATATTCATATGGTGTATTTTTAAGAGCAAAGAATATATTCTCTCTTGGTGGAAAAATTGTTTTCGTTTTATATTCATTATCTACAAATTCGTGTAATTTTATATAATAATCTTTTTTACTTTCTTCTTCAATAATATCTTTAAAATGATTCATTTTCCTCTCCTTCTATATAAATATTAAATCCGCCTAACACATTATAAAAATCTCTTGCATATACAGTTTTTGTATTTCCATTGATCGTAACCTCTACATAATCTACTTTTCCATTATCCTTTATCTTGTCATCTGGGGATACAACCATGATGTTATTGATTTCAAATTTTAAACTCTCAAGATTTCTAGTATCAACATTTTTCTCATATAATAATTTGAGTTTTCTATGCCTATCACCAACATTATAACCGTTATCTTCAAAAATATAAAGAACTCCATCACTTGTTAAGTTAATATATTGACTTGAACCAACATCAGACTCTATTTTACCTTCAATCATTTTTGACATGATAATATTATCTTTTTTTAATAGTGAATTCATTTTAATATCCTCTTTTTTGAGCACTAAAACAACAATGATAGCAATAACAATAAAACAAACGAAACCAACTGTAAATATACTTACTCTTTTCTTACCTTCTTTTTTCTTTTTCATACATCTTTCCTCCAAACCTAAACTTTTATATTTTTCATGGCCATCAGCATTTTTATATATCTTTTAGCCTTTGATAAATTGGTGCTTTCACCATGTCCTGGATAAATCATAATACTTTCAAATCTTGCAAAAACCTTTCTTAGGGATTTTGCCATATCATCAATGCTACCAGAATATAAATCACATCTTCCATAACAATCAGAAAAAATAGTATCTCCAGTAAAAAACTTTTGACTATTTTTTTCTAATAAACAGATAGACCCTGCTGTATGTCCAGGAGTATGAATCACTTCAAACTCAAGTGTTCCAGCTATTATCGTATCTCCATCTTTTACAGTCATGACAATATTTTCATCAATATTTTGCTTTTCTACATTTAACATATCAGCATAATTTTCCTGTTTATCAAGTAATGCTTCTAAATCTTTTACGTGAACAATGATTTTAGCATTTGTATATTCGGCAACTTTTGCTAAAGCTCCCATGTGATCACTATGGCTATGGGTAATAACAATATATTTTACATGACATCTTTTTGTTCTTATCTCTTCTATAATTTTATCACTCTCATATCCAGGATCTATTAATATAGCATCATTGTTTTCATCATATACTAAATAACAATTGGTAATATGTCCTGAATATGCTACATTTACTTCTATCTTATCAATATTTATCATTATCTTCACCTTATCTAATTCTTTTTACTTCAAATACACTATCTATTTTTCGTAACGTTTTAATCGTAGATTGAAGCTTATCTATATCTTGTATACTGATAGCCACATTTGTTATATTTTCCCTATCTGGTGTAACTTTTGTATTAATCTCTGTAATTTCTACTTTTAAATCTTTTAAAGTCTTAACAATATCGGATAAAATTCCATCTCTTTCATTTGCTCTGATTCTAACACGGGTAATAAAGTTTGCACGAGTCTTGGTTTTCCACTTTACTTGGATTGTTCTAGATTTGATATCTAAATTGTTTAAATTATGACAATCTTTTCTGTGTATTGAGACACCATTTGAAAAAGTAATATATCCTACAATTTCATCACCTGGTATAGGAGAACAACACTTAGCAAATTTAACAAGACAGTTATTAATATTTTCTACTTCAACTAAATCTTCGTTTTGTACTTTCTTTGTTTTGCTTTCTACCTTGAGATCTTTTAATGTCTCATCAGATTTTATACTTTCTTCATATGCTTCCACAAGTCTGTTTATTACTTTTAGTGGCGACATACTGCCAAAACCGATATTTTCATAGCATTCATCCATTGTATTAAAATTACATTTTTTTAGCATTATTTTTAAATATTCGTCTTTTGTTAAAATGTCTTTTGGAATTTTTTGCTTTCTTAACTGTTTTTCAAAGATTTCTTTTCCTTTTATAATATTAACTTCTCTACCTTCTTTTTTTAAAAAAGCGGTAATCTTATTTTTAGCACTTGCTGTTTTAACATATTTTAACCAGTCTCTATTAGGTCCCTTAGAGTTTCCAGATGTAACAATTTCTACAACATCTGTATTTTCAAGTTTGGTATTAAGGGGCACCATTTTAGAATTAATTTTTGCACCAATCATTTTTTCTGCTACTTTTTGATGTATCGAATATGCAAAATCTATCGGAGTCGAACCCTTTGGTAGTGCTTTGATATCCCCCATAGGAGTAAATACAAATACTTCTTCTCCAAATAATTCCACTTTCATTTGATTTAAATTTTCAGTATTATCTGCAAGTTCTTTTTGAATTTCTAGTGTTTGTCTTAACCAAATAATTTTCTTATCTGCTTCACTGATTTTTTTAGATTTTTCTTTATATGAAAAATGAGCAGCAATTCCTCGCTCAGCAACATTATGCATATCCCAAGTTCGTATTTGAATCTCAAATGGTCTTCCTCCCTCTCCAAATACAGTTGTATGTAAAGACTGATACATATTCGTTTTAGGAACTGCAATATAATCTTTAAATCTACCAGGCATTGGTTTATACATGTCATGTACAATGCCAAGTACACTATAACAATCTTTTATGGAACTAACTATAATTCTAATAGCAAGGAGATCAAACAAATCATCTGCTCGGCACTTTTTCTCTTTCATTTTTTTATAGATACTAAAAAAGTGCTTTGGTCTTCCAAAGACTTCTGCCTTGATCCCCTGTTCTTTTAAAGCAATCAACACTTCATCGATCCTTGCCTGAATATATTCTTCTCTTTCCTGCTTTTTCTCATCGATTTGTTCTTTTATCATGTTATATTCTGCAGGCATCAATATTCTAAAGGAAATATCCTCTAGTTCCGATTTTACTTTAGACATACCAAGCCTATGAGCAATTGGTGCATAGATCTGAAGGCATTCCTGTGCCATTGTAAGCTTTACCTCTTCATTATCCACATTTGATATATTTCTCATGTTATATAATCGATCAGCAAGTTTTATAATAACAGTCCTAATATCTTTTGCAATTGCCATGAACATATTTCTTAAATTTTCACTATCTGGCTTTTCCTTCGTTCTATAATTTAGATAAGATAATTTATCAACAGTCTCTATGATCTCAACAATTTCTTTTCCAAATTTTTCTTCTATTTCATCTCTGTTATAATTATCACATTTTAATGTTCCATGTAATAGTGAAGCATAAATGGAAGTATCATCAAGCCTTAGCCTTGCGACCTCTGTTGCTACACCAATAACATGGTCTATCATATCTGTATTTGCTTTTTTTGTATTTACATACATTGTTTCACAATAATTTGCTACTTCATTTAATTTTTCTTTATCATATTTAATTTTCTCTTTTTCTAATATTTCCGAAATTATCTTTGCTGTATGATTCATAATGCATTCACCCAACTATATTGTACTACAAAATATATGAAAAATAAAGTTGTTTCAAAATAAAATTATCTTACTTAGTCATTTTATTTACTAAATAAGATAATTTAACTATCTCTCTAAAAACGCATCTTTATTACTCTATTGCCTTTTTAAAATCTTGTATTACAATTTGAATTGTCTTTGGAGTATTAAATGTATTCACTTCAATATTTCCAACAACATCTACTTTGCTTCCAATCATGAGTTCATCTCTTCTAGAGCCTTGTGAAAATGCGATTCCCTCAATCAAACTTCTCTCATCTTGAAGTGTTAATTTCAAATGCTTATCCTCTTTTATTGTTCTGATTGCTACTACCTTAAGTCCTTTATAAATGAACAATGGAACTTGATTAGATTGTCCAAAAGGTTTTAATGTCATGATATCTTTTATCGTTCTTCCAGTTAAATCCTTTTTGGTGATCTGCATATCAATATCAATGACTTGCTCACTAAGATGATTACTTCTTCTTGTTGTTGCTTCTTCAAACAAATTAACAAATTGGCTGATATTTTCCTCTTCAATGCTAAGGCCTGCCGCAAGTTCATGACCGCCAAATTGAATTAATGCCTCTTTACATTCAGTCAAAGCATCATAGATAGAAAATCCGCTTTGGCATCTTCCAGATCCTCTAATTACCCCATGCTCTTTGGTCAACAAAATAACCGGTTTATAATATATATTAACAAGTCTTGAGGCAACGATACCAATCACTCCATTATGCCAATTCTCATTGTATAAAACGATACTATTTTTCTTATCGATATTATTTTTTTGTATCATCTGAACTGCTTCATCAAAAATATCTTTTTCTACTAACTGACGTTCCGTATTTAATTCATCTAACTTCATAGCAATTTCATTTGCTTTTTTAGGATCTTTCTCAAGAAGTAGGCTCACAGCAATTCTTGCATTTCCCATTCTTCCACAAGCATTAATTCTTGGGGCCATACCAAAAGAGACCATTATGCTATCTATGTCCTTAAAATTAATAATCTTAAGTAATGCCTTTAATCCAATATTTTCCGTTTTCGCCATCTGTGCAAGTCCATATTTAGATATAATTCTATTCTCATCTACTAGTGGAACAATATCAGAAATTGTACCAATGGCTACGATATCTAAATACTTTAAATAACTACTATCATCTAAGTTATATCTTTTACTAATTGCTGCAAGACATTTAAATGCAACACCAACACCTGCGTGCATTTTAAATGGATAGTGGTCGTCTTTTTGTTTAGGGTTGATAATAGCAATTGCATCCGGTAATACATCAGCACACTCGTGATGATCTGTTACACAAATATCAAGCCCAATTTGTTTAGCATATTCTACTTCTTCTACTGCAGTAATGCCACAATCCACTGTAATCACTAAATTAGTACCATTTTTCTTAATTTCTAATAACGCATTATTATTAATTCCATATCCTTCTACTAGTCTATCTGGTAAATAGTAATCCACCTTGGCCCCTAGTCCAGTTAAAAACTGATACATAATCGTAATACTAGTTATACCATCTACATCATAATCTCCATAGATACAAATTTTTTCCTTATTTTTGATAGCCATATCAATTCTATCTACAAACTTATCCATATCCTTCATTAAATATGGATCCTTTAAAAAACTAAGATCTCCATTTAAAAAGTTATTAATATCACTATATTTGATATCTCTTGCAATAATCAATTTTGCTAAAACAGATGAAATATGAAAATCATTCATAATTTTTTTAACATCATCTTCATCATACTTTTTTATGTTCCATACCTTTTGCATTTTTTCCTCCCCTCAAAAGTATATACACTTTAACAATATTATTGTACTACAAAATATATAAAAAATAAAGGTGTTTAAAATAAAAAACCATCTAGTGTACTAAACTAGACAGTTTTTATGCTTATCTTTTGAATTTGATACTAATACCATATACTGGTGTTGATTCATTAACCTGTGTTCCATCCGTTGTTTTATATTTTAACTCAATTGTTGCATCATTGACTACATATGTATTAACAAGTTCTGTTCCATCCTCATTTTTATACTCATTTTTTGGTAATCCTAAAGTGTCTCTTACTTCAGAAAGTAAAGTTCCAATTTTAATTCCACCTATAATTTCAAGGTCTCCTCCTCTAAATTTATCTGTTTCAATGCCTATGACATATCCAGTATTTACCTCGGCATTACTTGCCTTAGCATTATATACATAAGCGCTATATTTAATATTTTTTGTTTCATATAAAGAAACAATAGAAAAATAATTAGGTTTTAATATTTCATTTGAATATTTAGGGTTAATGCTTAAGCCTTTTATCGTAGAAACTTTTACAGGTAGAGTATATTTTTCACCATCTATTATGACTTCTCTTTCAGCACTTGTAGGATAATCTCTATAATTATTTACAAAGCAAAAACTATTAAAGACTCTGTCTGCTTCCGTATTATCATATTCATCTTTATCTGCAGCATAGATTAAACCATATGCAGTTTTTTCCTTAATTGTTACATTTTGATAATACTTAATTCCCTCTATTTCATATTTTAGTCTTACTGACATCTGATTTCCAAGTAATCCATAAGAAATTTCTACATTTCCTGCTTTTTCCTTTAAACTATCAATCTTCTCATTTAGATATTCTCCCTTAGCAGATAAATTATCTAATTCGCCGACAAAAAGTTCAATATTTTTGGTTGAATTCTCTTTTTTAATGATAGAGTGAAAAAAGTTATCTGTATCCAAATTGTCCACTGGTAATTCCATTCCTATAGGATATCCAAATCTTACACCATATTCATCATTTCTAAACTCAGTTAATGTTTTGTCAAGTGGCTCTAAACTCTCATTTTCAGAATTTTCAATGATTTCTTCGACAAATTCCGTAGTATCGTTATAAATATCAATTGGCTCTTCATATACTTCAACAGGTTTATTATTATTATTTTTAAGAACGAAAATAACACCGACTACAGCAGCAACAATTACAATTACTACTAAAGCTATTATTAAAATGAGTGCTATTTTTGACATTCCACTCTTTTTATTCATAATCTCTCCTCCTAAAACTCTCTTAATAGTTATATTATAACACATAATAAAACTTTGTAAAAGGAAAAAAAGAAGAAAAATAAAAAAAGTGATGACAATTTCTTGTACATCACTTTTTTCTCCTTCCTTGAAAAAATTACTCTTCATCTCCACGATGGAAATCGCTATCATAACATCTTCCTGCAGTTACTGCAACCCGTTCAACCACTCCAATCATGTAAAAGAGCATTCTAAACATAGTGACAATGATTCCAGCCACAAAAGCAATCGCTAATGTAACTGCTAAAAAAATTTTACCATTCTTCATGATACTCCTCCAATCTAGGAACTGATCCTTGTCAAAAAATCTTAGACATCAACAGTTAAAAAACATATTCTAGATTATACTACTATATTTTTCATTTGTCAAATAAAAAACATTACACCAAATGATAAAATTTTTCATTTAATATATTAGATAGATAGAAAGGAGAAATCATGCTAAACGTTATAAAAGCTTTTGCTTTTGCACTTTCGGCAAATATAGACAATCTTGCTATTGGAGTATCTTATGGAATGAAAAAAATTACAATCTCTTCGAAAATAAACATAATTATTGCTATTTTAATGTCAGTCATTACATGTTTTACAATGATAGTTGGTAAAAGTATTAGTAGTTTTTTTAATATAGAAATGATCAATAAAATCGGGGCTTACGCTTTAATCATCATAGGAATTCACCTATTCATCTCAGAATGCAAAGATAAACATACAGAAGAGTCTCAAAAAGAGCTTTCTCAAATTACATTTAAAAATATATTACTTGTCATCTTGACCTTATCAACTAACAACATCGCCACTGGAATCGCTGCCAGTATGATTAGTATTAATATATTTTTTACGTTTATATTTACTATTATTTTTAGTTTTCTCATGCTTTATATAGGAAATAAAATTGGAAGCAATATCTTAAATCACAAAATTGAAAAATATGCAAATATTATATCTGCTTTCATTATCATATGTCTTGGAGTATTCCAAATAATATAAAACCAATATATTCTTTTAACTATATTGGTTCAAAACAAATAATATTTCATATGTAAAGAAAGATATAGCGACAATCAACAAAATGATGATATCAACTATCATAATTTTCTTTATATTTTTTCCATCCTTTTTGATATAATGGATACACCAAATTCGAAAAATCAAATTCAAAAAAACAAATATGATGATAAGTCCAAATGGCTGTAATAACAAGGATGGATCATATATTACATTTGGTAAATTTGCAATATATCTTGTACCACCACATAGTGGACATGGGTTTCCTGTAATTTCTTTATAGATACATTTCGTAAAATCAGAAGAAATCATTCCTAACATTTTGCCTATCAGTGGCCAAATAATAATATAAATTGCAAAAAATAAAATCGTATAATTAAAGTTTAAATATATTTTATTTTCTTTGCTTTTTTTGATCATTGTTTCCTCATCCATAATTTCACACCTAGTCATAAAGTTCAAGAAATGGCACATATGTAGAGTCTACATATGTGCTTCTTTCTTATAACCTTTTTTATTTTAATATTACATACTTCCAGCAACGCCTGCAGCAAATACAAGTACATACATACCAATTATTACTACAAAAGCAATAACGTTTAAAATAATTCCAGCTATAGACATTCCTTTAGGCTCTCCTGCTTTTCCTTTTTTAACAGCATCTACTATACCTAGTATTAAACCAACTAATGCTGGTACTGAGAAAAATAGGTTACAAGCTGGGATAAATCCTCCAATAACTGATATTATACCAAGTACTAATGAAGCAACTCCCATAATATACCTCCTTATTTTTAATATTTTATATTAAAAAATCAAAATAATCCTATTTTAATTTTTAATATACAATTGAATTTAAAATTAAATTTTCATTAGCAGAATATATTCCATAAACTGCCACATACATACCAATCGTTATCACAAAAGCAATGACATTTAATATAATTCCGGCTATAGCGACTCCCTTTGGGCCACCATTTTTTCCATTTCTTATAGCTTCTGCCACTCCTAATATGAACCCTATCAAGGCTGGTATCAGCGCAAATATATTGCATAAAGGAACAAATCCTAATATAGCTGATATAATACCTAGTACAAGTGATGCAATTCCCATGAAATATCTCTCCTTTTAATTTACAGTTTTAGTATACATTATATCAAAAATAATGTCAATAATAAAGTTAAAATTTATTTTTCAGTCAATAGCTTCTCTACACTCTTATATTTTTGAATAGCAGACTGAATTGTTTCCATTTTTTCATTTTCGTCAAATGTTCCATCAATATTTTCCTTTGCATTATCCATAAACTCTATTTTCTCTGCATTATCAAAATACGAATTTAAAGTGTGATTAAAATTTTCTTTTTCCACTTCTGTATTTTCTAAATAATATGTGTTATCAGCTGAATAATATGAAAAATTTACAATGTTATCTAAAGAATTTACGATCCTTTTATTATAATGAGTTTCATAAATCGATTCACATACATAAAATGATTTTCCTAATATATCATTATAATAAAGAACTGGTGTATTAAATAAATTAAATCCACACCTTTTTACTTCGAAGCTTTCTTTGTCTATTGTAAAAACATGAATTAAATTCTCCCCTGTTGCATACAAATCCCCTGTTGATTGCAAAAGTTCTGGAATATTATCATGATCTAAATCTACAAAAGCAATATAGGAAGCTTCTAAGCTTACCTGTTCATCTGATTTTGAGTAAAGAGAAAATTGGTCAGATAAGATAAATTCTTCATAAATTGTTTGCCAATTTATTGTTGTAGCTTCACTTTCTTTATTATTGTTTTCTTTTTGATTCAAAAAATGAATTAGTATAATAGCTACAATTATAATTAATATTACACTAAAACATATTGCAATTGTCTTATTTTTCTTCATACTCTTCCTCCTAAAATAAAAGTATATATACATCATCGTATATATACTAAAAATAGTTTAATAATAACTCATAATATCATAAGTTCCAGCCGCAATTGCAGGTAGTACAGATACTCCAATAATAATGATATTAATTACAATTGCTATTGTAGATAAAACAATACCTGCTACTGCAAAGCCTCTGGATTCTCCTCTTTTTCCTTTTTTTACCGCATCCACAATTCCAAATATAAATCCTAAAAGCGATAATATCCATCCAAGACATGGTACACAGAAAAAGAAAAGTCCAAGTAATCCTAATACAAATGAAGCAATTCCCATAATTTTCCTCCTTCATTTTATATTAAAATTATACATTATTTTTTAACGATTGTAAACTAATTTTGTAAAAATATATTTTTTAAGCATTTTTGGTAAGAACTGGTATAATTTGTTTTTTTCTTGAAACAATTCCAGGTAAAAATGCAGTATTATCTTCTAATTTTACATCATATGATTTTTCAACAAGATCTGCCCTATTTCCAAGAACAATTGCTTGTGAATTGCTTTCTATGATATCTGTAATAGCAAGTACAAATATATCAAGTTCTCTTTCTGCTATAGTATTTTTAATAGCTTCTTCTAGTTCCTCTTTTCTTTTCATCATTTCAGGAATACTAGCAGTATTTACTTGAGCAATTTGAGCTTTTACATCATTTAACATGACTTCTTTTGCATCAAGTTTAATTAATTCGTCTGCGGTAAGATCACTCAAATCAGTTCCTGCTTTTAACATATCTAATCCATACTTATCAACATCAATATCTGCAATCTTTGCAAGCTTTTCTGCAACGCTTTTATCTTCCTTAGTACAAGTTGGTGACTTAAAAAGCAATGTATCAGATATAATAGCACTAAGCATAAGCATAGCTTCTTCTTTTCCAAATTCCATATTTTCTTCAATAAATTTCTTATACATGATAGTAGCAGTACATCCAAGTGGTTCTGCTCTATAATATAGAGGTTCTGCTGTTTTAAAATCACATATCCTATGATGATCAACAACACATGTTATCTTTGCATTTTCAATATTATCAACACTTTGTGTAAATTCGTTATGATCTACTAAAACTACTTCTTGATCATTTTCCACTCTTTCTATTAGTCTTGGAGCCTCTATTCCTAAATAATCTAATACAAATTTTGTTTCTTTATTTATACTTCCAAGCCTTACAGCTTCCACATCAAATCCTAAATTTTTATCAAATTTTTCCATTAATAGTGCAGACATGATACTGTCTGTGTCTGGATTCTTATGTCCAAATATCAATATTTTTCCCATTTTTTCTCTCCCCTTTAAAATTAAAATTGATGTTCTTGTCTTGCAAGAATTCTTTGAATACTAGCCCTATGTTTAAATATAACAATTGCTGTAGCTATAGTAACTGCCACTATATGATCACATCCCATAACTAATGACATGATAAAATAAAGTACAGTACCAGCAATTGTTCCTTTTGCCACTGTTCTGGTTATCGCCATAATAATCAACGCTGCTATCACGCATATTAAAACAGTTTTGGGTTCTAATATTATCATTAAAGTCATTCCAACTACGACGCCTTTACCACCCTTAAATTTATAATATATCGGAAAACAGTGACCTATAATAGCTGCAAGTATCAATACTGTTTTAAAAGTAGTCATATCAGTCGTATACCCAAATAACCTAGTTATCCAAGCTATTATATAATAACTTAAATATACTTTTCCTATATCCAGTAATATGACTAACGTACCAAGTGGTTTTCCTAGTACTCTCATAGCATTTGCAGTTCCAGCATTTCCACTTCCAAGCTTTCTTATATCTTCTCCTGTTTTTCTTTTACATATTTCTATAGCGGGATTTATACTGCATAGCAAATATGTAATTAAAAAAATTAATACTATATAAAAATTCATTAAAAAGACCCCTTATGCTTCCTTTTCACCTTTTTCTCGTATTATCATATGAATAGGTGTTCCTTTAAATCCAAACTGTTTTCTTAAATGATTTTCAATATATCTCACATATGAAAAGTGCATTAACTGTTTAGAATTAACAAATATTACAAATGTAGGTGGTCTAATACTTACCTGCGTCATATAATATATCTTTAATCTTCTTCCTTTATCTGATGGTGGTTGTGTTATTGCAACAGCTTCTGATAAAGTATCATTTAAAAGGCCTGTTGGAACTCTTAAAGCATTTTGTTTATCTACTTCATTAATTAGTTCATATATTTTATTTAATCTTTGTCCAGTGAGTGCTGATATAAAAAGTATAGGTGCATAACTTAGATACGCAAGCTTTTCATATACCTGCTTCTTATATTTTTCTAAAGTGTTTGTTTCTTTTTCAATTAAATCCCACTTGTTAATAATAATAATAACACCTTTACCAGCCTCATGTGCAAGACCTGCTATTTTTTCATCTTGCTCAGTTACGCCTTCTGTTGCATCTATTACAATCAAGCAAACATTTGCTCTGTCGATAGCACTTTTAGCTTTTAACACAGAATATTTTTCAAGTTTTTCATATACTTTATTTTTTCTTCTAATTCCTGCTGTATCTATAAAAATATATTTTCCAAATTCATTTGTAAAATGTGTATCCACCGCATCTCTTGTTGTTCCAGCTATATCTGATACAATTACTCTTTCTTCTCCCAATATTTTATTTACAATGGAAGATTTACCAGCATTCGGCTTTCCAATAATTGCGACTTTAATTGTTTCTTCATCTTCTATCTCATCTTCAACATGATCAAATTTATAATATATTTCATCTAGCAGTTCCCCAATTCCAAGTTTCTTTCCAGCAGAGATTGGAACAGGATCACCAAGACCCAAATTATAAAATTCATATATGTCATCTGGTGGTCTACCTACTCTATCACATTTATTACAAACAAGAATAACCGGTTTTTGGGTTTTCCTAAGCATTTGAGCAACTTCCCTATCAGATTGCGTAACTCCAGCATTTACATCAGTTATAAATACAATCACATCAGCAATATCCATAGCAAGTTCTGCTTGTCTTCTCATTTGCTTTAAAATAATATCCTCTGATTCTGGTTCGATACCACCGGTATCGATTACTTGAAATGTAGTATTTCTCCATTTACAATCAGCATATATTCTATCCCTTGTAACACCTGGTGTATCTTTCACAATAGAGATTTTCTCATCAGCAAAAACGTTAAATAGAGTTGATTTTCCAACATTTGGTCTTCCTACGATTGCTACTACCTTTTTAGCCATTTTATCCCTCCTTACATTATAATACTCAAGTAATTAACATTTTACCATTTTTTACATAAAAAGTCAAAGTTAACAAAAAAATATACAAAAAAGAAGAGATATTTCTATCTCTTCAAATGATTACTATTGTTTCTGCCTTTTGAATACAAAATATAATACACTTAAAATTCCAATAATTGCTACAAGAGAAATAACAAGATATATCCAAACATTAATATCTGAAGTATTTACTTCTTCTTTATAGGTACATGTATTGATAATTTTATTTTTTTCTATCCTCTTCTCATAATACTGATTTGTCTCTTTTTCATCTATACTATATTCTATTTCATTTCCTAATTCATCATATTTGGGTAGTTCAAACTCATAGCTCCAATTCTCTTTTTCACTTACTTCTATCTCGTCTACTATTTTCTCCCCTGCTTTTACTTGTAATGTTACACTTTTTGGTCTCTTTTGATACTTATCATTTTGATCTTCCCATACTTTTTCTACTTTTAGTTTTACTTTCTCATCTGGTACCACAAACTTATTTGTTACTGTTTTATTATCTGTTAATTCTTTTTCGTAAAACTTACTTGTCTCCTTTTCATCTATTACATACTCTATTTCTTTTCCTAGTCTATCATATTTGGCTAGTTCAAATTCATAACTCCAATGATTCTCTTCATTTACCACTGCCTCACTTACTACTACTCCTTCTGCTTTTACTTGCAACACTACACTTTCTGGACGTTTTCCAGCAAAATCTTCTAAATCATACCATACCTTTGTTCCTGTTATCTTAATCTTATCTTCTGGGACTACAAATGTATTTGTTATTACATTTCCTACTATTGTTTTTACATAGAACTCACTTGTAAATTCTTCATCTACTGTATAAGTAATTTCTTTTCCGTTAGAATCATATTTATCTAAGTTTGTAAATGTATATTTCCAATTAGTCTCTTCAGTTAATTTTTGTCTTCTTACTTCTTCCCCATTTGCCTTTAATATAATTTCTACTTCTTCTGGTCTTTTTCCTGCCTCATTGTTATTATCTTCCCATTTCTTTTCTACTTCATACTTTACTATTCCTCTTAGGGTATTTGTTATCGTACTTCCTAAGATGCTTGGAAAATATTCATCTCCATTTGATAACACTACTTTTTCTTCTTTTGCTGTATATAAATATTGATTTCCATTTTCATCATATTGTGGCAAATCTTCTATTGTTTGCTCCCATCTATTAGCACTTACTTGATCCTTTTTTGTTAATGTTAACGTTTTGTATAACATTCCATTTTGATATACACTCACTACTGCATTTTCAGGTCTTAATCCTTTACTATTTTCATCATCATTCCATACTTTTTTGATTGGATTAAAAGTAGTAGCACTTCCCAGTCCATAGTTTGGTGTTAATGTTGCCGTCTTAGAAGATGTATATGTTCCAGAATGATCTGTTAATGTCACGTCTTGATTGATAACTTTATTAGATGATACTGGCTCATAATAACAATCTATATAATAGCATAGTGTCTGAATCTTTCCATTGGTTGAATTACTATTTGCATATACTTGCCTATAATATATTTTTTGTTCTTCTGTAAGTTCACCTATTAATCTTTGAATGAAATCTAATACTTCAACTATATCTGATGTATTCCAACCTATTTCAAAAAAATCTATATATGTCATTGGCGCATCTAGAAGATCTCCTTCATAAGATACAAAACTATATTCACTATCACTATGTTTATATACTCCCATTGACCATGTACCAGATTTTCTCACACGTGTTTTAAATTCTTCATATGTTTCATTTTCATTTTGATATACCTTCTGAAAATATAACTGTGCTATGTTTTTAGGGGAAAAGAGGGGCGTAATTCCATCACACTGGGTCGCAGGCATTCCCATCATAGGTGATATTTCTATTTGGTCTACACTTAAAGGCTTAACAAGATTTGTGAACCTCGCCTCTAACATAGAGTCTTCAAAAATATATGTTCCTGTGCTTTCTACCTTAGCATTTTGACAATTCTCATAACCATGACTAACGATTCCCCATTTCACATAATCATTTGATATATTGTCAGCACCTACAAATATTTTCGTACCATTAGCAGCTAACAACTCTTCTTGATTCAATAAAAATTGTTTTGTCTTATTTCCTATAGTAAGATTAGCTAAAATACCTGGTCTGATTGATATTTTTGATTTGTGACGATACATAAAGTTATCACTTGTGATAATAGAAATATTACTAAAATTAGTTACATCTTTTGTCATTGTTATTGTAAATCTTCCTAAGATAGCAGAATATGATTTATATGTCCAAACTCCAAGCTCAACTCCATTATTATCATATATTGGTATTTCTGTAGTCACGCCACCCTGCATGTTAAATAGCTGTCCAAATTCATTTTCTTGAGTAGCATCAATTGTCATCTGATCTCCAATTTTTAATGGTTCTCCACTATAGTCTAAATTGATTTTTAGTTGTAAATATTCTCCTCTCTTTGTTTCAATAATATCTGACTTTTCTTCTCCTGTCTCTACATTAGTAAGTGAAAAATCTGTTACTGTAAGTCCACTTGACTTATCTATAATCTCAAGTGCATTTTTCTTTTCCATTGAGCTTACTGTTATTGCTGTCATTGTTACTATTAAAAGCAAAAATAAGAATACGGTGATTACTGATATACTTCTTTTTGATCTATTCTTTTTCATATTTTCCTCCTACATTTTTGATTATGGCTTTGCACGCAAAAAGAGCTGGTACTAGTTTCCCTGTATCAGCTTTATATCATAACGGACAGAATTGTCCCTATTATTTTCTTTTACAATGTTTATAGAACTACGTTGTGTGTGTGTGTGTGTGTGTGTAGTTTCTTCACTGTTTTATGCACTTTAGTTACCATAATCATTTCCTCTTTTCTGTAATCTATTTGGATTACATTTATATGCTAACATTTTTTGATATTTATTGCAAGTATTATTATTATTTTTTATCAGAAAAAACCAGAATGATAATTCATCATTCTGGCTTTTCTAAATACTATTCGTTTTCTCCCGAGACTGGCGTACTAACCACAGCTCCACTTACTGACCTTTTTGATTTCGACATATTCAAAATAACAATGTTTAGCCCTAAAATAAAGACAACAATCGAAATCGTAAGCATTCCAGCTTGTTTTTGCTTCTGTTCTTTGGTAAGATCCATTTTTACCGGTTTCATTTTATCCGTCAGCTTGAGTGTAAGATAACTGACCTCTTTTGAAAGTTCTTCAATGTCATTTACACCTTCAATTGTTTTTGAAGCGATTCCATTCTGGTCAATATTGGTACGTACTACAGCTTCTTTTGCATCAGCAAAATACGTTACCACCAGATATTTCTGCGAATTGTAAACATTTTCTACAGCTCTAGAAATCACCTCATCCACATAGCTTTCAGGTACTTCAAACTTTACCTGCTGAACATCAAGCACAACCGCAACGTTTGTTTCTTTTGATCTTGTTCTGATCTGATTTTCCAGCCAGCTTTTAGATGTATCATCCAAAATTCCAGTTGTGTCCTGAATAAACTCCGGGGAACTTGTAAAAACAATATGAGGGTTTACCCATCTCATAGTGTACTTTGCAATCATTACAAGAGAAAAAATCATCATAATGATCCCCGTCAAAACTGCTACCAATTGTCTTACCTTTTTCAACCTCGACATTCTCAATGTCCTCCTTCATTTCTTGCCATTCATTAGAATTGGCGTTTCATTGTGTAACAATAGATATTATATCACCAAAATATATTTATGTCAAATTAATTCTCTTTATTATTTTAACATTTAACATTTTGAACTCATATCATATTGTAGGTGGTGAATATATATGAGTATTGTTGTACAAAAATATGGTGGTACATCGGTTGCTACAAAAGAAAATTTAGAAAAAATCTGTGAAAAAATTATAGCTTATGCTTCCAAAAAAATAAAACTTGTTATTGTTGTTTCTGCTCAGGGAAAAACAACTGATCATTTAATTGCAAAAGCTAATGACTATAGTAATGCACCTAATAAAAGGGATCTTGACTTACTGCTTACAACTGGTGAAATCCAAACAGCTTCTCTTCTTTCTATGATGTTAAATGAAAGAGGATATGATTCTGTCAGCTTAACTGGATATCAAGCAGGAATACTTTCCGATTCTACTTATGGAAATGCAAATATAAAACACATTTATACAGAAAATATTCTAAATTATTTAAATAGTGGTTATATAGTTGTAGTTGCAGGTTTCCAAGCGATTGATAAACTAGGTAACATTACAACTCTAGGACGTGGCGGTAGTGATCTTAGTGCTGTTGCAATAGCCTCAGCTCTAAAAGCAAACAAGTGTGAAATATATAGTGATATAGATGGCATATACTCAGCCGATCCAAGAATTATATCAAAAGCAAAATTATTAAAGAAAATATCCTATAATGAAATGTTAGAAGCAGCGTCTGCTGGAGCTAAAGTATTGCATAATAGATCTGTCAATGTTGGAAAGAAATATCAGATGCCAATATATGTAAAAAATGCAGTTAAAAATAGCAATGGAAGCTTAGTAACGGATGACTCCTTAGAAAATCCTGATGTAATAGAAAATAAAAATATAAAATTTATTACAAAAAAAGAAGATATTGCTAAAATCTGTATTGTTGGTGATATGATCATGTCTAATAAAAAAGCAATAACAAAGATATTTAGTTTAGCTGATGAAGAAAACGTAACAATATACATGATATCATTTAGTGAGCTAGCATTAAATATCATTATTGATAAAGATAAATCAGAATCTTTTATGAAAAAATTACATAGCATTCTTATAGAAGAAGAAACAAAGTGAATGTATCATGTGATACATTCACTCCATTTATTTCTTTATTTTAAATTTTAACTTTTTTTCTGTCTTATTATCTTCTTCCTTCTTGCTTTCTTCTTCCTCAATTTCTTCCTCTGTACTAAACTTATATTTTAGAACAATATTAATAATAGCAAGAACAGGAACTGCTATTATCATTCCAAATATCCCCCAAAATAATTGGAATACAATCAAGCCACCAAGTACTACAACTGGATGCAACTTTACAGATTTGGCTACAATATTTGGTTGTAAAATATTTGCATCTATTACTTGAACTAAAAATAAGGCGATAAAAGTAATAAGTGCAAGAACAGGTCCTCCAACCGTAAGTGCATAAAGTGAGGCAAGTGTATATGATATAATGGCACCCAAATATGGTATCAAATTTAAAAACATAATGATAATACCAAAAATAATCGCATAATCTAATTTTAATACCATACATACAATAGTTGTCATGATACCAACAATCACACTATCTATAATAACTCCCTTGATATACGAATTAAGCGTTGTATCTATTTCAAGTATCATTTTTCTTCTTCTACTATCTTTACTATTTTTAGATAAAATATCTATTGTGGTTTCCTTAAATTTATCCATATCCTTGACCATAAAAAATGATACCACTATAGCTGTTCCAACAGTTATAATAAATCCAATTGCACTTTGTAAAGTAGTAATAGAATAAGTTAACACCTGACCCATATATTTTTTTACAATATCTAAATCTTTTATACTCTCTGATATTTGTAATCCATTTTCAATTCCAAACCTATCATATAAAAATGCATTTATTTTTGTCACTACACTACTATATATATTGGGTAATTCTTTTATTAAAGCTGTTAATTGCTCTATAAACATTGGAATCATGATTGAAAAGACTGCTATGATAATTCCAAATATAATAATTAGTGAAATGATTGCCGAAAGACTTCTACTAAGGCCAAATTTTTTTAGCTTATTTGCAAGGGGCATTGATAACCAACAAATGATAATACCCAAATAGACAGGTGTTAAAGCAAGTAGTCCCTCTATAATCTTATCAAAAATACCAATATTTTTTAGGAAATAATATATAACGATTGCCGTCCCTAAATACATAATTTTATTTAAAAACTTAAAATCAAATTCATTGTTTTTTTGTTCATCCATATTTTCCTCCAAAACTCCATATATATAATATTAGATTATAACGCAAATTATATTCCATTCTTTTTGTTTTGTCAATTATTTCTTTTATTTCTCATAAATATATTACATAAAGAATACAATTTACTAGGTGATAAAAAATGAATTTTGAAAGTATCAATTATAGTGATTATGAAATAAAAACTCCATATCCTAAATTAACTTCAACACAAAAAGATGAGAAAATAATACCAAACTTAATCAATTCCTACTCTGGAGCAAATGGTGAACTTACCGCAATTACTCAATATATTTATCAAAGTTTTATCGTAAAGCCAATTGAAAATGATATTGGCTTATCTAAAATTCTTGAAAATATTTCCATAAAAGAGATGAAACATCTTGAACTTCTTAGTCAAATATTAATCTCACAAGGTATTAATCCGAAATTTTGCAAATATATAGACAATAATTTTAATATTTGCTCTAGTTGGTCAGCTAATAATTTAAAATATATTACTGATGTAAAAGAATTCATAAAATATAATATAAAGGCTGAAAAATCAGCCATTCTTGAGTATACAACTATCATCAATAATGCAACCAATGAAAATATCATAGAAATATTAACACGTATTATTCAAGACGAGGAGTCACATATTGAAATATTTACCAAAATATTAGAGCTAATAGAGAAAGACTGAATTTTTAAATTCAGTCTTCCATACTTTCTTGCAACATTTTATCATATTCTATTTCTTGTTTAAAAAGTTCTAACTCATATGTTGCCCTTTCTTTAAAAGTAGCTCTTTGAATTGCTTCCATAATCATTGGCATAGTAACAGGAAGAAACATTTTTTCATTTTGGATATCTGTATGAAGTATTGCTCTATACTCGGGAAAGCACATGCACTCCTTCATTGTATCTATTTTTCTAATTCTTGGATTTTCTATTTTATAATATACTTCTTTTTTGATTTTGCATCCAAGACTAGTGTCATATACATAACCATCATGTTCGACAAAACTATGATATGCATGTTCTCTTCCATAATTGATAGCAAGACTTCTAACATCTGCTCTTACCAACTTAAAATCATCCATTCCCATAGTAATTAACATACTTCTATCTGCACAATAACCATTGCAATAATCATCAATCAGTAATAAAGCGGATGCCGGTAAAAATCCATAATATACATGTCTTAATCTTTGAATTAACTCCTCTTCATAAGTTAAAATTTCACCTCTTGCCAAGGCTTTATCCATTTCATAATTTCTAAATATTTCAAACAGTCTTTTTTTAAAATTCCAGTTCATATTAATGTCCTTTCTGAAAAATATTTTTTGCATTATATCACTTGATACCAGTCATGTCAAATAAGATGAATCATATTCTTTTAACTTTACTAAAAAAATACTGATGAGATATCTCACCAGTATTACATTATTCCTCTTCTTCACTAAATTGACTATTGTATAATCTTGCATATGCCCCATTTCTTGCTAGTAATTCTTCATGATTTCCACGTTCTACAATTTGACCATGTTCCATTACAAGAATGATATCAGCATTTTTAATTGTAGAAAGTCTATGGGCAATAACAAAGCTTGTTCTTCCCTGCATCAATTTATTCATTGCCTCTTGAATGATCTCTTCTGTTCTAGTATCTACATTAGAGGTTGCTTCATCTAAAATTAAAATTGGTGAATTTGCAAGAATTGCTCGTGCTATTGTCAGTAATTGTTTTTCTCCTTGAGAAATATTACTTGCATCTTCATTTAGTTTAAATTGATATCCACCAGGTAAAGCTTTTATAAATCGATCAGCATGAGCAAGTTTTGCAGCAGCATATACTTCCTCATCCGTTGCATCTGGTTTAGAATACTTTAAGTTTTCCTTAATGGTTCCTTGAAATAACCAAGTATCCTGTAGTACCATAGAAAACATAGCTCTCAAATCATTTCGACTAATGTCTTTTGTTGAGATGTCATCTATTGTGATTTTTCCAGAATCAATTTCATAAAATCTCATCAATAAGTTTACGATTGTCGTTTTTCCAGCACCAGTTGGGCCAACGATTGCTACAGTTTCTCCCGCTTTTACATTAAGGCTCCAATTTTTGATTAGTTCTTGGTCTTTCTCATAGCGGAAGCAAACATTATCACATACGACATTTCCTTTTACATTTGTTATTTTTTTAGTATTCTTTTTATCTGGCTCTTCTTCCTTTTCATCTAATATTTCAAATATACGTTCAGCAGCAGCCACTGCTCCTTGAATTAAATTTAGCATATTAGCAGACTGTCCAATAGGGCGTGTAAACTGATCTGTATATTGCATAAATGCTTGAATGTTACCTATTGTCATTTTTCCTTCAATAGCAAGTTTTGCACCAAGGATACAAATTCCTATATATCCAAAATTACTAATAGCGTTTACAATCGGCATAATCAGTCCAGATAAGAACTGTGATTTCCAGCCAGAATTATACAGATCGTTATTGATACTTTCAAATTCTTTTATTTCAGTTTCTTGCATATTATAAGCACTAATTACTAAATTTCCTGCATAAGTTTCTTCAACCTTTCCATTTAGCTCTCCTAAAACTGTCTGTTGACGAATAAAATATTTTTGTGATACTTTCACAACAGTTGCTACAAATATCAAGCTTACTGGAATAATCAGTATTGCAACACCTGACATACTCAAACTAATTGAAAACATCATAACCAGTATTCCTATAACACTAAATAAAGATTGCAAAATCTGTACAACTGCTTGCTGAAGTGTACTACTTACTGTATCAACATCATTTGTGACACGACTAAGTATTTCACCATGTGTATGTTTATCAAAAAATCTTAGAGGCAATTTATCTAGCTTCTCATCAATTTCTTTCCTTAAATGATAAGTTACCTTTTGAGAAACATAAGCCATTGTTCTACTACAGATATAATTAAATATTGCACTAATGAAATAAAGAACTAAAACAATTAATAAAATTTTTCCAATATAATCAAAGTTAATTCTAGGTTCTTTATTTAATGAAACCGATTTTGAAATTTCTGGCAAATTTTCTGCTGTTTCAGTAGGTATCAAATTCATATCAATTAAAGTTTGAACAGTTGCATCTTCTGGAATAAGATTAAGAATACTCTCAGGCATCTTTTGCATTGCAAGTTTTATTTGTGAATATGTCATCTTTTGTATGACATTATTTCCAAGTTCAGTTGTTGCTTTACCCAAAATCTTAGGAGATCTTACCGACAATATGGTTGATAAAATAAGAACTACTACGACCAATAATATTGCTTTATTATATGTTCCAATATATCTAATAAGCCTCTTTAACGTTTTTGAAAAATTCTTAGGCTTATCTGCTACTCCTTTAAGAGGGCCACCACCAAATTGAGGCTTATTTACTTTTCCACTATTCTCTTTCATTTTTCATAGCCTCCTCTTCCGTGATTTGTGATAATACAACATTTTTATACTCTTCACAAGATTGATATAATTCTTCATGTGTCCCCTGAGCAATTATTTTTCCATCATCTATAAATAATATTTTATCTGCATTAAGCACTGTACTAACACGTTGTGCAACAATTATCACAGTTGCCTCTTTCATATTTTCCTTTAATGCTTCTCTAAGCTTTTTATCTGTTTCATAATCAAGTGCTGAAAAACTATCATCAAACATATAGATCTGAGGCTTTTTAATAATTGCTCTAGCAATTGATATTCTCTGTTTTTGACCACCTGAGAAATTGGTTCCTCCTTGTGAAACACTAGCTTTAAATTTATCCTCTAAAGAATCGATAAAGTCAAGACTTTGCGAAATTTTGGCAGCTTCTACCATTTCTTCATATGTTGCATCTTGCTTACCATATTTAATATTACTTTCAATTGTTCCAGAAAATAAGATAGCTTTTTGAGAGACATAACCTATCATATCTCTTAATTGCTTCATCGGAATCTTTTTGATATCAACTCCACCAATTTTGATACTACCTTCCGTAATGTCAAAAAATCTCATCATCAAATTTAAAAGTGTCGTTTTACCACATCCAGTGGTTCCAAGAATTGCTACTGTCTGTCCCTTCTCTATCTTAAAATTCATATGCGTAAGTACTGGTATGTCTCCATCTGGATACTGAAAAGTAGCATCTTTAAACTCTATCTGACCAGGCTTTGTTATTGTTACCTTTTGTTGATTATCTTTAATAGAACTTTCAGTTTCAAGTACTTCATTGATTCTTTTTACAGATACCATTGCTCTTGGTATTGTCATAAATATCATAGCAACACCAAGAATTGAAAATAGCACTTGAATTGCATATTCTACAAAAGCCATCATATCACCAATTTGCATACTTCCTGAATCTATTAAATGAGCTCCAGCCCATACTATGATAATACTAGAAACATTAATAATCATCATAACAATAGGCATTAAAATTGATATTCTATATGCAGCTTTTAATGCGACATCATAAATATCTTGATTTGCTTTATCATATCTTTTGCTTTCATAATTTTGTGTACCAAAAGCACGAATTACTCTAACACCAGTAAGCTTTTCTCTTATTACCTGATTAATTTTATCAGTACACTCTTGAAGCTTTGTAAATAGTGGCAATATTTTTTTGGCAAGTACTAATATTGAAATCAATAATAATGGTATAGCAAACACAAAAAGGAGTGATAATTCCTTATTCTTTGACAATGCCATGATAATTCCACCAATACACATAAGAGGTGCTCTAATCATCATCCTCATAGACATCAGCACAAGTTGCTGAACTTGAACTACATCATTGGTAGTCCTAGTTATCAAAGAAGACGTTGAAAGCTGATTAAACTCTGCAAGCGAAAAACTATTTACTTTAGAATATATAGCATTTCTTAATCTTTTAGCAAATCCAGCCGAAACTTTGGAGGCTATCAATGTAGCAGAAGCTGCACAAGCCATAAAACCAAACGTTGCATATATCATATATTTACCATATCGATATACTTCGTCTAAGTTTTGCGCAACTATTCCTTTATTAATAATATCAGACATTAAATCTGGTAAATATAAATCTAACATAGATTGACCAAAAGTAAGAGAAATTCCAAGTATCATTGCAAATGTATATGGTTTTAAATAACCTAAAACTTTTTTCATTTTCATTTCTTCCTTTCATATCAAAATCTTATTATTTTATAACACCCAATATTATAATACAGAAATCTTTATTTGTAAACTATGCAAAATGAAGTTTTGATAAATGAAATTTTTCTATTAGACAAATTTTTGCATTTTATATTCCAAATATCATTATAATATTAATAGGTGATTCTATGAATAAAAAAAATGTTACTGCTCTTATTCTCAGTTCTTTAATATTAATCATTGGGTTTCTTATAGGTAGATAAAAAACAATGCCAGAATTTTATTCTGACATTGTCTCAATTTCAAGTAAACGCAAGTAATGGAATGAAGATAACAGGCAAAAACACTACACCAACTGCAAACAAAAATCCTCTTCCATACGCCTGTACTACTTTATAGCACAAATACAATCCAATAAAGGCATTTACTCCCGGAATCAAAAGTAATAATAATATCCAGGGGCTTACATGTGCTATCTCACACATAATATAAAGATTATAGATCGGGATAAAAAGATACCATCCAGGATATCCCTTTCTTTCATATAATCTCCAAATTGCCACAATCACTAAAATAGCAATTGCCAAGGAGAAAATACTTCCAATGAACTGAGCAACACCATTTGTAATCTCTCTAATCGTACTATACATTCGTTAGTACCTCCTTCATTTTTTTTATATATTTTACTATATATTCTTTCTTTTGTCAATTATGTTAACTCATATTCATAGATAAAGACCCTAAGTTCTCACTTAAGGCCTCAATCTTTAATAGCAAATTGCCCATTCCAGCAATTTATTTTTTGTTGTTACAACAGAAACATACACAAAATCTGTGCTCTGTGATGTTACAACCTCATTTATAATGGCTCTTATTTTCTCACCTGTTACTTTTCCGTAGTTTTTTGTTACAACCGTTTTTTTATAAGTTCCACTAATGCATGTCATTTTTAAGTTCAAATAAGTAGCATTGGAATTTAAAATCCCTGCTGTTATCAATTCTTCCAATCTTTTAACTTTTTCTTCACTGGAAAGTTTTTTTTCATCAAGAATCGTACATTTTATGTTTTTTGATTCACGACATCTTAAAAATCGATCCAGTAATTCTGCATAATTTTCATAGTCCGTCCGCACTTTTCCAATCTCGTTATTCTTATATGCGGCACCACTGACAATAAGCCAACTAAGTTTTGTCCCATTTCTATAGACATTTACTCTTAGGGCAACTGCAAAATTTAACCATGGCTTAAAATACTCAGAAAGTTTTGATATTTCAAGGTTTTGAACTCTTAAACTAACGATTCTGTTTTCTTGATTTGTATAGATTTGCAATTCTAAGTCTTCTATTACTTTATCAGATGCAATGATACTAGAACTAATAGCCTCTAAAAAAGCAATATATACTGCAAAGCTCGTTCCTTCTGCAGCCGTTATAATTAACCGGATGTTTTTTTCTCCCTTGCTAAGCAATTTCTTAAAAACCATTGCATAGGTTACATTCGTTTTAAATTTTTTGGACATATTTTTTCCTCTCTTCCTTTATATAAATTTATATTCAATTGTTTTATTCCATACACTATCATTATATCATTTTTTAAATATTATGTCAATTTTACATTTGTTTTGTTTCGTGATATAATGTAAAAATATTAATCGAGAGGAGTGGTTACTAATGTTACCATCTGAAAGACTGAGAATGATTATCTCAGCAAGAATTGGAATTGATTTGTCTATGTTTGCATGGGATAGCAAGCTTCAAGAAAAAGTTTTTTCTATCCCACTTTGTCAAGAATTAGAAAATAAAGTATTTTCTTTAAAAGAAGTTTATGAGTTTGGTTTAAATATCGGTCATTGTGGTCTTACATCTAGATATTTAATGAGAAATATCAATGGATTAGAACTCTACTACGGAAACTTTTATGGATTAAAAGGGACAAAAAACTCTCAAAATGGTAATCATGCATGGGTAGCAAATGATAAATTTATCCTAGATACTACATTAATGCTTCTGCTTCCTATCAATGTTGCAAAAGAAATAGGATACATTTTTGAAAAGAAAATATATCATGAAAGTGCCAAAATTCTTTCTGAATATGAGCTCTTTTCAAACGAATATCAATCATTTTTAGGAAATAGTGAACTTTATTATATAACACTATTTCAAATTGACTAAAGCAAAAAAGAACATCATTTTAGCGATGTTCTTTTTTCTTTTGCTCTATTATACTATAAATTTCTCCCCAATTATACACTGGTTTTAAATATTCATTCTCTTCCATTTCTCTCATTCCAACATCGGCAAAATATAAGGTAAAAATATTTGCAGAAGATATCTTCTCACAATTCCTATAACTATCATCTATCATAACATCAATATTTTCATTTTTACATACTTCAGCCTTATCTTTTACACCAAAATAATACTTATCTAAAAATATACCACTTATCTTTAAACTATTCATGCCAATTTCTTGCATCTCTTGATCATCACTTCCCCTAGCAGAAACTAAAATTAACTTATCTCCACTTGCCTTTAGTAAATCAATTACTTTTTTGGCACCAGGCATGACATGACTATTTCTAGCTGTCTCTTTTAAAATAGGTAAAAATTGCTTTTTTTCACTTTCATTCCAATCATATCTTTTAAATATCGCCAATTCTTTCTCATCTATTAGAGAATTTTTCTTTAATACATTTTTATCATAGAGCTCAGCTTCAACTCTATATCCCATTTCTGAGTCTAAAATTACTCCATCTAAGTCAACTCCAATTATCATATCTTCCTCCTAAATTATTTGATCACTTTTGTAATTGAATCTAACAAAGAATTAAATGAACTTTCACTTACTACACCATAATTTAGGTGTTCTCCACTCTTTTTCCATTCACATAGCATATAGATATCTTTTCCATCTAATACACTTTTATCATACTCAAGGGCAAAATACCTCAATTCTTTGTCAAGTAAAATTCCTATCATGGAAGCCTCAGGTGCCTCTTTGACTGTAGGCATAACAATCATTAATATTTTATGATCCTCATCGATAACTCCTATCGATACATCAAAATCTTCCTTGAAAAGCTCATAATCAGCATTCCTAAGACTTGGGTTTCCCTCTTTAATATCGTACCAAACGGCAATTAAAAATTTCTTTACATCATCAATTCCTTCATCAACGATTTTTAAAAAATACTCACTATTTTCTAAAACAAGATTTTTTAATGTAACATGTCCTATCACATAATGAAGTGTTGGATTGTGATTCATTTCATTCCCTCCTAACGATTTACTTTATATATTAATTCTACATATGAGTCTTTTAGAACTTTACAAGTGATTAGTTTTAAAGATCTTAATCTGTTAAGTTCCTCTATGCTCATAATAGATTCACCATCAACAAGTGTTGATGTATCTTTTCCCCCAATTAAAACAGGTGCTATAACAATATGTACATAGTCAAACAAATTTGACTTTAAAAACTCTCCATTGAGCGTTCCGCCTGACTGTATCGTTATTCTTTCCACATGGTAATTTTCTTTTAGATCCTCAAGCATTTTCTTCAAATCTATCCCCTCTTGATAATATAAAATTTCTAAATTCGAAATTTCATTTTTTAATTTAAAAGCTGGATGCTCTAAATTATCAGTAACAAGCAGTAATCTTTTTGTAAAGTCACATAAATACCTAACACCATTTTGGTCTAGGTGAGGTTCCCTATCTATGATGATAAATTCACAATCTATTTTCTTTTCAGCCTTTTTTTCATTAACGCCAATTTTGGCCATTACTCTTCCTGTATTTAAGGAATAATAGTCCATTGTTTGTTCTATTTCATAATATTGATTAAGTCCTTCCTTTACCCCATCAATTTTAGGAAAATCTTGGTCAACATCTAATTGATCTGTTGCACCAGTACTAATTTTTCCATCCAATGACATGAGTATAAATAGTGTTGTAATTGGTCTTTTATTTTCCATGATTCTCTCTCCTTATATAATTTTCATTCATTATATATTAAATCGAATGAAATGTAAAGAAAAAATATCTCTAGTAGTTTCCTTTTCTACAAGAGATATTCATTATTTTTCATACAATCAGTTTACATGGTAATACTGATACTATGAACAGCAAAATTTTGGATTAAAGTTTCTCTATCTCCATCTATTTCTTCTTTTGTTAATGTCTTATCATAAGAGCCTAACTTAAATCTTACAGTAATATTCTTTTTACCTTTTAATTTTTCTTCATTTTCATAAATATCTATTAAATGATATTCTAATAAATATTTTAAATTTGACTCTTTTACGATTTTTTCGATATTTTCATACCTCATATCTTTATCGATCACTAAAGATAAATCAAAATTAACAGTTTGATATTTTGTTATTTCTTGATAATGAATCTCATTTTTTAACATTTCACCAAGTTTATCAACTTTAAGTTCTGCTACAACAATAGATGCCTTTGGATTAATTCTATCTTTTACTTTTGGATGAACAACTGAAATATATCCAAATATTTCATCATTTAAAATAATCTCAAAACTATTGATAGGATGCATAAAGTTTTCCGTCACTTGCTCCATATTCTGATATGTTACACTCATATTTTTATTCATTTTAACAATGCTATCTATCATGGATTTTGCTTCATATACGAGCTCTTTATCACTCTGATTTAGACTAGAGAGTCCTATACCAAGTACTTTATATTCGTCTGCCTCTTTTCCATCGAAGTGGTAATCAAAAGTTCTACCAACTTCAAAAACTTTACATTCTGGCATATATTTTAAATTTTTATGAATCGCATAAAGCATAGTTGGTGCCATTTCATGTCTTAATATATTATCTAGTCTTACAATACCATTCACAATTTTTAAATTGTCTCTTACTTCAATACCAAGTTCATTGTTTAGTTCTGTATTATACCATACATAACTATGCACTTCGGACATACCATATTTACTTGCAAGAAGCTCTTTTAATGAATATTCTAATTCACGAGTAGCATCTTTTTGTACTGGCGCTATTTTCCAAAGGTTTGTTTTTGGTTCAATATTATCATATCCATGAATTCTTGCAATTTCTTCTATAATATCAGCCCTTTGACTAACATCTTTAGTAGCTCTAAATGTTGGTACTTCAATGACGATATTTTTTCCATCAACAGAGATCTTGTATTCTAAATTCGTTAAAGTAGTAATGATTTCTTCCATAGATAATTCTTTTCCAATACTTCTATCTATATAGTCTTTATCAATATGTATTGTAATATGATCATACTTTTTGATATAAACATCTGTAAATGAAGAGGTCACACAAATATCTTTATCTTCCTCCTTTAATATCTTAATAAATCTAGCAATAGCAAGTTCTGTAAGTTCAGGATCTAGAGTCTTTTCATAACGTGCCGCAGCATCTGTTCTTAAATCCAGCTTGCTTGCGGTTTTACGTATTGCAACTGCATCAAAATTAGCTGATTCTAAGAAAAGAGATGTCGTATCATTTGTAATCTCGCTTGCAAGACCTCCCATAACACCAGCTATTCCTACTGGTTCTTTTTCATTCCATATCATTAGTGTACCTTTATCCAATTTCCTTGTTTGAGAGTCTAGAGTAATAAAATCTGTATCTTCTTTTAAAGTCTTAACATTGACACAAGATACCTTTTTTTCATCAAAAGCATGCATTGGTTGACCTAGTTCAAGCATAATATAATTTGTCATATCAGCAAGTAAATTGATACTTCTCATACCACAGTAAAAAAGTCTTACCTTCACTTTCCAAGAAGAGATTTTTTGAGTTACATTTTCAACTCTCATGGCACTATATCTTAAACATAATGGATTTTCATCATCTGCTTCTACTCCAACTTGCAACGCTTCTAAATCACGATATAATGTTAAGTCTTCAATTTCAAGAGGTTTTAATTTTCTACCAGTAAGTGCTGCAATTTCTCTTGCAATTCCATAGTGTCCCCAAAGGTCTGGTCTATTGGTTAAAGATTTATTATCCACTTCAAACACAACATCATCTATTGGTATAATATTCTTGATATTTTCTCCAAGTTTTACATCATCTTCTAAAATAATAATTCCTGAATGATCGTCGCCGATTCCAAGTTCTTTTTCTGATAAACACATACCATTACTAATTTGTCCTGCAAGCATTGCTTGAGAGATCTCCTGTCCACCAACTTTACTTCCTACTTGTGCAAAAGCAACTTTTGCTCCAACTTTAACATTTGGTGCACCGCAAATAACTTGTAATTTTTCTTTACCAGTATCAACTATCAATTTATGTAACTTTTTAGAGTTTTCTACATTTTCTACACTTAATATTTGTGCTACAATAACTCCTGAAGTATCTTCACCATATTTTGTAATTCCTTCTACTTCTGCAGTTGACATAGTAAACTGATATATTAATTTTTCTACATCGATTCCATCTAAATCTACAAAATCTTTTATCCAATTCATTGATATATACATTTTCAAATTCCCCCTATTTTATATTCATTTGTTTTAATATTCTTAAATCACATGAATTTAATGCTCGTAAATCATTAATATTATATTTCATCATTGCAAGACGACTAAGTCCAAGTCCAAAGGCAAATCCTGAATATTCTTCTGGATCAATTCCACCCATTTTAAGTACATTTGGATGAATCATGCCACAAGGACAAAGCTCTATCCAACTACCATTTTTACATACTTTACATCCTTTTCCATCACAATATGGACATTTAATATCAAGTTCAAATCCTGGTTCCACAAATGGGAAATATCCTGGTCTAAGTCTTACCTCAACATCTTTTTTAAATATTTCTGAAAGTAATGTTTTCATAAAGTAAATCAAATTTGCAATAGATACATTCTTATCTATCATCATTCCCTCCATTTGGAAAAATGTATTTTCATGTGATGCATCTAAAGCTTCATTTCTAAAACATCTTCCCGGGAAAATAGCTTTGAGTGGTGCTCCATATTTTAGCATAATTTTATTTTGTGCAGCAGAAGTTTGTGTTTTTAAAAGTTCACCATTTTCAAGCCAAAATGTATCTTGCATATCTCTTGCTGGATGATATTTTGGTACATTTACTGCCTCAAAATTATTATACTCTGTCTCTACTTCATTCCCATCTTCCACAGTAAATCCCATGCCAGTAAAAATTTCTTCTAATTCTCTTTGAACAATTGTAATAGGATGAAGTGATCCAATTTTAGAATCAACTGGTACAGTAATATCGATTCTCTCAGCATGATTGACTCTTTCCTCATATTCTTTTTCTTTTAGTTCTTCCTTTTTTATTTCGATCATTTTCTCAATCTCAGTTCTTAAAATATTAGCTTTTTCTCCTACTTCCTTTCTCTTTGCAGCTTCAACATTTTTTAAATTCTTTAATATTTCAATAACAAGTCCTTTTTTTCCTAAATATTCTACACGAATATTCTCAACATCAGTAGCTATTTTTGCTTCTTTCATTTTCTTTACTACTTCTTCTTTTAAAAGTGATATTTTTTCTTCCATAAAATTCTCCTCCTTAAAACATAAAAAAGTCATTCTATCCCAAATATTATAGGACGAAATGACTTTTATTTTCCGCGTTACCACCTAACTTCATGTAATCAAATCACATGCTCTCAAAATGCTATTACGGGCATACCCGCTTGTTCCTAATAGTTTACCGTTCAAAACAAGACCTCCAAAGTGAAATTTCAGTAATAGTATATTAGTAAGCTTACAGCCGATGACTTACATTCTCTAAAATATATTCTCTATTACCTACTTTGCTTTATCATAGGTTTTCTATTTAACTTGAAACAAATTATAACACAAGAAAATTCTATTGTCAACACTATTTGACATAATATTCTATTTATGCTATAATGCAATCACTTCAAATTAACACAATTTTTTAATTAAAAAGGAGATATCAAAATGAAAACAAATGTTGAACTGATAAGGGTTTTACATGATCCAGCGCTTCTTGAAATTCTATCTGATCTTGAACATAAAAGATGGGCTAGCTGGCAAAAATATGTACATGAAAAATGTACTAAAAACGCTGATGGTTCCTTAACTATTCCAAAGGATTCTGTTGATTGGTGGGAAAGTGAAATTAACGCTGATTACAAAGATTTGAATGAGCGTCAAAAAGAAAGTGACAGAGAACAAGTTCGTCCTGTTTTAAAACAAATTGAAGATTTTCTGACAGAAAAGCTTCAGTAAAATACAATGAAAGGTGAGACCAAAAATCTCACCTTTCTATTTGCACAAACTATTTTGTTTTTTCTATATTCTTTTTATTATTTGTAACAACTACAATTCCAACAACCACTCCAACAATTGCTATAAGGAAAATGACAATGTATATCCAAACATTGAAATCACTTGTATCTGTTGGTGGTTCGTATGTACTAATATTTACAATCTCATTTTCTTTTATCTCTTTTGTATAATTTTTTAGTTCTCCTTCATTTGTTTCTCTTTCATCTATAACATATTCTATTTCATTTCCAAGTTTATCATACTTTGGTACTTCAAATTTATACTTCCAATTACTATCTTCTTTCACTTCTGCCTCTGCTACTACTTCTTCTCCTACTTTTACTTGTAGTATCACACTCTCTGGTCGAATTCCATATTTATCGTTTTCATCTTCCCATTTCTTGCTTACCCATATTTCTACTTTTTCATCTGGTACTACAAATCGATTCACTACCACATTTTCCTCTTCACTTTCTACTTTTTCATAGAATTTACTTCCTACTTCTTTTTCATCAATTGTATATTCTATTTCATTTCCTAAACTATCATATTTTGCTAGTTCAAATTCATAGCTCCAATTATTTTTCTCCGTTACTACTGCCTCTGTTATTACTTCTTCTCCAATTTTTACTTGTAATACTATGCTCTCTGGTCTCTTTCCTGCCTCATTTGCATTATCTTCCCATTTCTTTGTTCCTACAATTTTTACTTTATCTTCTGGTACTACAAATCTATTTGTGATCTTTCCTCCTACGATTTCTTTTACATAGAATTCACTTATAAATTCTTCATCCACCGTATATTCTATTTCATTTCCTAAGCTATCATATTTTAACACTTCAAATTCATATGTCCAGTTATTTTCCTCACTTAATTCAGCCTCTTCTACTACTTCTTGCCCATCTTTTAGTTGTATAGTTATTCTTTTTGGTCTCTTTCCGGCTCTCATTATTGTTATCTTCCCATATTTTCTTTATTACAATTGTATTTTTTTCACCAGAATCAAAATATTCGTTTAATATATTAAACTCATCTTGATAATTCTCAATTGTCGTCTTATAATTTGCTACATTTTTCTCTTCTACAGTATAATTGATTTCATTTCCATTTTCATCAAAAATATCTACTAAAATTCTCGCTCTCCAATGGTCATCTTCTGTTATTTCTTCTTCTCTTATTACCTCACCATTTGCTTTTAATACTACCGTAATACTTTCTGGTCTATTTTCTTCATTATTTCCTATCCATTCTTTATTTATATATATGTCCTTATACAAATTAATACCAGCAACTTGAACGTCGCTAATCATATCTTCATCCACATTTCCATCATTATCAATATCATATACGTCTTTGGCTACAACGCCTAAATTATGAGAATATGTATATAATTCTTGTTCTTCCCACATAGCATATCTTTTAATTTGATAAATAGTTCCCGACTTTTTTATACTTTCTAAGTCGATCGAAATATATGAAGTACAACGTACGCTTACATATTTCGTATCTGAGCTAAATGTTATATCTTTTAATCTATTAAAATCAATTATTATTTCTATTTTTGTTTCACCGGTATCATTATAATTTTGTATAATATTTACCTCCGCATTACTTTCAATTTCATTGAGCACATCTTCAAATACTTCATCATCATAATGATTACTAATATTAATCCTTAAATCATTTTTTAGAGAAGCTGATGTTTCCTCTAAATTAGCTTCACTAGGCAATATAGTATACATTTTTAATATCATATCATTTTCTATCTGATTTCCATTTAAAACAATCCTATAATCGTTTCGAATATGTATCATGTACTGATCCTCATATGTATTATAACTGCCTTCTCTCCACTCTAAAAAACTATTATCACTTCCATTCGCTAACAATATCTCATTTAAATCTTCATTGGGTAAATATTTATTATATGAATATTTAAAAGTGCATTTATTAGACTTAGCAATTGTAGAACCATTTTCACTCATAATAGCTTCTAACTCATATGTTTCAGGACGTCTTCGATTAGCTATCATAGCGATTTGAATTGTTCCACTCACTTTATATCCTTCCTCTATTCTATAAGTATTCTCAAAAGGTGATACTTTGCTCCACTCACTTCTTCCCCATCCATATTCTGAATATTCATACTCTTCTACTGAGGGTGACCAATCATATATATCTGCATCATTAAGTGTCGGCACTTCTATTTTTAATTCTCCCGGCTCATATGTTTTGTCAGCATATCCACTGAAATCTATTTTTAAAAGTATAATTCCAACTTCTCCTGACTGTTTATCCCATACTATATTTTCTATTGCTTCATTTGGCATATCACTACTTTTATCATACATTTTAAGCGTTATATTCCAATTACTATTTTCTGCTTCTAAGGCATTTCTATTTCTTATGCCAGTTGCAGTTATCGTTATCATTGTTGCTATTAGAAATAGCCATAAAAATACCGTGATAAATGATGTTTGCCTTTTTCTCTTTACCTTATTTTTCTGATTTATTTTTTTCGGCTTTTCACTTTCCTCTTGTTTCATTTTAACCTCCTCAATTTTTAACATAGTTTGTGCAATTTTATACTGTAATATTTAAAATATATACCATTTTAAAATTATTTTTAATGACTTATGATCAAGTTATATTAAACAACTGGTATTATTTCAGATTATAATAACGCAAAAAGAGCTGGTACTAGTTTTTCTAGTATCAGCTTTTATTAAAATGGACAGAATTGTCCCTATTATTTTCTTTTTGATTGTTTATAAAACTACGTTGTGTGTGTGTGTGTGTGTGTGTAGTTCATTCACTATTTTATGCATTTTAGTTACCATAATCTTCACTCTTTCTGTAATCTTTTAGATTACATTTTTATATTACCATTTTTGCCTTACTTTTTCAAGCAATTTATACAAATTTATCCAAATCATATTTATTCAATAGTACAGTAGCCCCCTCCTGAATTAGATAATTTGAAAAATAATGATTCTTGTTAAAGATATTGCCAGGGACGACCAATATTTCTTTTCCTTGCTCAATGATATTATTTACCATATTTTTAGTATCTTGATTATATCTTGCCTCAATAATTAGTAGATAATCTGTGAGTCCTAATATCATTTCCAGACTATTTTTGCTATGGGGAATAATAATTCTATTGTCCTGACTCCTATTTACATATTTTTCATCCAATATATTTTCTTTCTCTACAAAAATATCAGATTTTTCTTTTTCACCAATCCTTAACATTTTGTATTTTATATGATAATTAAAGTACTGATATACTTTTTTGCCAAATTTACTTAAATGATTCTCATAAAAATATATCATCTTTTGATTTCTCATTTTTGATATCACATCACCGTATTCTAGTATAACGAAAGGTGGATTATATATATTAAGTAACTTTTTTGGATACAATGTAGAATCAAGTGAAATAATTTTAATATCTTGATTTAATAAATTTGTATATATGATATCTGCTTTATTTTTTAATTCTTGTGAATAAATTTTGTTTGATATAACAATATCATTAGAATAAATTTTTCTTTGAAATAATTCTTTATTTTGAGACTGCCTATAGATTTCTGATATACTACCAAATATGGTAATCATCCTCTTATACATTTGATAATCTATTTCTTCTATTAACATAAGCCATAAAAACTCTTTTTCTATTTTTATCCTCTCCTTTTTTATCATATTTTGTTATTTTACTATAAAATGGATTAAGTACTTAGCCTTTTACTAAGTACTTAATCATTTTTTAATACTGTCTTGCAGTATATACCATATGCTTTGCTTCTTTTCCACATATCGCACATTTATTATCTAGTTTTTCTTCATGAAATGGAATACATCTGATTGTAGAAGATACTTCTTCTTTGATCTTATCTTCACATTCCTGACATCCACACCACATCATTTTGATATATCCTTGCTGATGTTTAAAAATATCTAAATATTCTTCTAATGATCTAGCAATAAAAGTATGCTTTTCAACATTTTCTTTTGCCATCTGAAACATATGATTTTGAATATCTACCATAAGTTCTTTTATTCTTTCCTCAAGTTTATCTAGTTTGATTGTCTCTTTTTCCAAAGTATCTCTTCTAAATAGAATGCACTCATGATTCTCAATATCTTTTGGTCCAATTTCAATTCTTACTGGTACTCCCCTAAGTTCCCAATAATTAAACTTATACCCAGGTGAAACTTCACTTCTAATATCAACTTCAACACTAAAATGTTTAGATAGTTTATCTTTTAATTCTTCTACTTTTTGAATAACGCCCTCTTTATGCTGAGCAATTGGAACAACTACAACTTGTATTGGAGCAATATTAGGTGGTAATTTAAGTCCCCTATCATCTCCATGAGTCATAATAATTCCACCTATAACACGTGTTGTCATTCCCCAAGAAGTTTGATAACAATACTCCATTTTTCCTTCCTTATTTTGAAATTTTATATCAAATGCTTTGGCAAAGTGATTTCCAAAATAATGTGAAGTTCCAGATTGTAGCGCTTTTCCATCATGCATTAATGCCTCAATTGTATAAGTTTCTTCAGCACCTGCAAATTTCTCCTTTTCAGATTTTCTTCCCATTACAACTGGAATCGCTAAATAATTTTCTAAAAAGTCTGCATAAATTTTATGCATTCTCAATGTTTCTTCTCTTGCTTCTTCTTCTGTTGCATGAATTGTATGACCTTCTTGCCATAAGAACTCGGACGTTCTTAAAAATGGTCTTGTTGTTTTTTCCCATCTTACTACATTTGCCCATTGATTATATAAAAGTGGTAAATCCCTATATGACTTTACCCATTTTGAATACATTGTACAAATAATTGTCTCTGAAGTAGGTCTTACACAAAGTCTTTCTGAAAGTTCATTTTCTCCACCTTGTGTTACCCAGGCCACTTCAGGAGCAAAGCCTTCTACATGCTCCTTTTCCTTATTTAAAAGAGATTCTGGAATTAGTAATGGGAAGTATGCATTCCTATGCCCTGTTTTCTTAAACTCATTATCTAATATTTTTTGTATATTTTCCCAAATAGCATATCCATATGGACGAATCACCATGAAACCTTTCACTGGCGCATAATCTACAAGCTCTGCTTTTAGTATAATATCTGTATACCATTGAGCAAAGTCTTCATCCATTTTGGTTAATTCTTTTACAAATTCTTTATTTTCCATGTTAAATCCTTTCTAATTTACTTCTTCGAAGCTCATTTTGCCAATTTTTCCACTCCTTAAATCTTCTAAAAATACATTAGCAGCTTTTGTCATGTCTACATTACCGCCTGATACTAAACATCCCCTTCTTTTCCCAATAGACTCTAGAATATCGTAGCTATCATTGAATAATATATCATCGCTTAAGTTATATTTTTGAGCTAAAAGCCTACTAAATTTTGAAGAATTTAAAAGTAGACTAATTCCCTCGCAAGCAAGTTCTTCTACATCTAATATGTCTAGATTAATATTACCTGTAAGAGCGAGTTTTAAGCCGGATTCGTTATTATCAAGATTTGGCCATAATAATCCTGGTGTATCTAATAAATCAATATTTGAAGCAACTCTTATCCATTGCTTTTTCTTTGTAACACCTGGTCTATTTCCAACATTTGCACTATTTCTTCCGGCTATTTTATTAATAATTGTGGACTTTCCGACATTGGGAATTCCAACCACTAATACTCTATATATAGGAGTGATTTCAATCTTCTTATCCTGATTTTTTTTCAAATATATTTCATTTCCAACTTTCTTTATTGTATCAACAATCCTTTTAATGTCGCCTGGAACAGATGAATTAGTTATAATACAAGTCATATTTTGACTTTCAAAATATACTTTCCAAGCATTTGTTACATTATCATCTGCAAGATCTGCTTTATTTAATACAATAATTCTAGCTTTATTTAATGTAAGATCGTTGATTAATGGATTCCTACTAGAAAGCGGAATTCTTGCATCAAGAATTTCAACAACGATATCAATTAATTTTAAATTATCCTTGATTTCTTTTTGTGCTTTTACCATATGACCTGGATACCAGTTTATATTGATCTTTGTCAAATTATCTGTATTGTTACTTTTCATTGTTTCACTTCCTTTTATTTAAAATAATTATCTATGATACTTAATAATTTTTCTCTATTTTCTTCAAATTGTTTTTTTCTATGCCCATTTGCTCCAGATGGATGTGGAAAACCTAATAGGCATTGTTCTTTCTTTATTAAATTTTTACTGATCATCAATTCTAACACTTCTTCAACAGCCTTTCCTAATGGAATTATCAAAACATTTGGCAATTTTTCTACTTCTTTATAAAAATATTTCTTTAAATATGTCTCTAATATTTCATTATCCAATATTTTAGGATTAGAACCTGTATAGTTTTTGTTGTTAATAAAAACAGGATACGGAATCATTGATGTTGTATGGAGTAGCACATCTTGGCTTTCAAATAACTCCAAACAAGAATTAATATGTAGTTTTTCATTTAATTTTAAATCATCTAACATCTCTATCAAATTTTTTCTCATGCTACCGGCAAACCTTGAATTTCTTTTACATTCTTTTTTTATTACTTCATAATCTAGTTTTTTTATTAATCCCTCATGGGCCGTTTTATAGGCAATACTTGTTTGTGTCCAGCCTGGGGTTATTCCAACTATAAATATTTTTGCATTACTGTTAATTACTTCATTATGAGGAGCATAATAAATCTCCATATTATTTTCACTGAATAACTCGAACTTTTTATTTAAAATATCTTTTTTATCAAAATTATTTAAATTTTCTATTTCGTTACAATACTTATCAAACACGTTTATCGCCTACTTTTCTATTCTTTGTTTAAAAGTCCTTATATTATGACAGACCGCTAATGGCTTTACTTAAATCCTTTATTTCACTTTCCTACTAACTAGATATTTTATTTTTTTGCAACTCACTAAGTGACTTAGATTTTTTTATTGTATCACTTTTTCCCATTTTATGTATATTATTTTACTACATTTATATGTTTTTTTCAACCAAAAGGGAAAATAAAATGAAAGTATTGAAAACAATACTTTCATTTTACAATTATTTAACTCCTTTTTCTTTTTTAACAATGAATATTCCAACAACTACTCCAACAATTGCTACAAGGAAAATTA
>JAUNGP010000014.1 GCA_030524345.1 Clostridia bacterium
TGTAGTAGTACAGATTGTAGCTAAAGGAGAAGTAGTAACAGAATATGCAGTAAATGAAAAAGAAAATTGGACACATACATTTGAACTACCAAAGTATGATTCATTAGGAAATGAAGTGGAATATAGCATAGTAGAAAAAGAAGTAAGAGACTATGAAAGTAAAATAGAGGAAAATAGAATAATGAATATATGTACATATGAACTATCAATAGACACCGGTGATATGAATATTTGGATGTATCTAGTAATTTCCCTTGTAGCAGTTGTTGGAATCATTGTTGGGATATTTACAATAAGAAAAAGTAGAAAATAGAATAATAAATATGCAGAAAGTGTAGGTTTTCTGCATATTTTACTTTTTTTGTTATTAAATATGTTTAAAAGTTTTTTTTTATGATATAATTTCTATATAGTTTATGGAGAGGTGAAATTATGGATGTACTAGATCATGAATGCCCAAGTTGTGGCGCAAATATTCCATTTAATCCTGATACACAAAGATGGGATTGTAAGTATTGTGGAGCATCATATACTTTAGAGGATTTTGAAAAATATGATGCTGAAATGAAAAAAGAGAATAAGGAAGAGAATGTTAATGTCGATATGGATGAATACACATGTCCAAATTGTGGAGCAAAAGTTGTAACCGATAGTAATACTTCTGCCACTTCATGTGTATATTGTGGAAGCACTACGATTTTAAAGAACAGATTGCAAGGGGAGTTTAAGCCATCACAAGTGATACCATTTTCCCAATCGAAAGAAAAGGCGGTAGAAGAATTCTATAAATTTTCTAAGAAAAAATGGTTTGCTCCAAAAGAGTTCTGTAAAAAAGAGAATATTCAAAAGGTTGAAGGGGTATATATTCCATTTTGGTTATATGATTGTGAAACAAAAGGAAATATTATTGCTGATGCCAAGAAAATATCTACTTGGAGAAGCGGAGACTATATGTATACGAAAACGGACTATTATCTTTGCCAAAGAGAAGGAAATATGGTATTTGAAGGAGTACCCGTTGATGGATCTACTAAATTTGCTGATGATATCATGGATTCTATTGAACCATATAATTATGAGGGAATGAAAGAATTTAATCCATCATATTTATCTGGATTTTTAGCTGAAAAATATGATGTGGAAAAGGATGATGCCTATTCTCGAGCTAAAATGAGAGTTAAAAATACAACAATTGAGGAATTAAAAAATGATATGAAGGGATATAATACTGTTAATGTAAAGGAGAATAATATAGAGGTAGAAAGAAAAAAAGATAAATACGTTTTAATGCCTGTATGGATGTTAAATATTAAATATAAAGATAAAATGCATACTTTTGCCATGAATGGGCAAACTGGTAAAATGGTTGGAAATGTACCTGTCAGTGTTAAAAAATTGATACTTACAGCACTTATTATTGAAATATTACTTTTGATCATTTCTACACTAATTAAATTATTTTTATAGGAGGCATGTATATGAAAAGAAAATGTTTCATTTTTTCATTAATATTAGTGTGCATTATGTTGATAACATTTCAATCAGTATATGCTTCGACTAATACAACTGAAAGAACAGAAGAAAATTTACAAATATGGAATTCCATCAAGATTAACAGTACTGTCAAAAGAGCAGCACTTGCTACTCCAAAAGTAGATGAAACAGAGAAAATTTATGATTTTGCAGATTTATTTACTGAATTTGAAGAGAAAAATTTATTTTCTGATGTAACAGAATTTATTCATCAGTACAAAATGGATATGGTAATTGTGACAATAGATGAAAATAATAAATCAAGTGCCAAAGCATACGCAGATGATTTTTATGATTATAATTATTTTGGAGTAGGAAGTACTTATGATGGAATATTATTATTAATTGATATGGATAATAGAATTGTTTGGATTTCTACCACAGGAAATGGACAAATAATATATGATGATGCAAGAATAGATAATATTTTAGACTATGTTCAAGAAGAATTAATTGATGCTAATTACTATTCCGCTGCAGATGATTTCATATATTATAGTAGTAAATATGCAAAATCTGGTGTGCCAAGTAGTAATTCTAATATGAAGGTAGATGATGAAGGAAACTATGTACAAAAAGGAAAACTAGAATTTAATAGTTTTGCAGATGTGATGTATTTTGTTATGGGAATAGCTTTACTTCCAACACTTGCAACTGTCATTATCATTTTAATAGGAGTAGCTTCACATAGAAATGTAAAAAAGTCAACATCAGCTAGATCGTATTTGAATGTAGGTTCTATTAATATTGGACTTAGAACAGATCAATTTTTAAGAACATCTACTACAAGTACTAGAATTTCTTCAAGCAGTTCTAGTGGTGGAGGCGGTTCTTCAATTCATCATAGTAGTAGTGGTAGAAGCCATGGTGGTGGAGGAAGAAGATTTTAGAGAATATGGAGCGAATGCTATGAAAAATAAAATTTATTTTTGTTTGATTTTCCTATTTTTCGCATTTGTAAATTTTTCTTTTTGTTATGCTTCGATTAATGTAGTAAATAGAAATGTAAATGATTTACAGGTGTGGAATACAATAGAGATAAATGATTCTGTAAAGGATTCAATCCTTACTACTCCTAAGGTGGATGAAACGCAAAAGATATATGATTTTGCGGACCTACTTAATGATACAGAGGAAAAAAGACTTTATGTAAAAATTAAAAATTTTATTCAAAAATATGAGATAGATATGGTAGTTGTCACAATTAACTATAATCCAAAAATGAATCCTCAAAAATACGTGGATGATTTTTATCGTTATAACTATTTTGGAATGGGTGAAAATCATGATGGAATTATTTTACTCATAGATATGAATTATAGAACAGCGTGGATTTCGGTATATGGGGATACGCAAACAAGTTTTGATAATACGAAATTAAGTAATATTTTAGAAGAGCTGAAGTTGTCATTAAAGAATAAAGATTATTATTCTACTGTATTAACATTTATTAATGATAGTGAGAAGTATGTTCAAAAAGAAATAATAAATTCTCAGAGTAATCAATTTGATTTTATGGGAATAATTGAGGTAATTGTTATTTCAACAATTGGAACGACATGTTTTATTTTGATTGGATTAAGAACTCATAAAGATGTTAATATGGCTAAGTTAGCAAAGAAGTATCTAAAAGAACCCTCTTTGGATGTTACTTTTAGAAAAGATGAATTAATGAGGAGTTCTACTACTAAATTTTAAACAGATTTCAAATAATTTTAATATGTCTTTGATAGGGTATTTTACTAAAAAAATACTCTATTTTTTTAAATAAATTTTAATAAAAATAACATAAAATGTTCACAAATGGCGAAATATATTGTATAATATAATTTGATAAAGGCGGTTGATGTTAATGTTTAACTATGTAAAAAGATGTATAGTACCCTTTATTTTTTTATTAATTGTATTAGTTGTATTTTATACTTTTAATATTTCAAAAAATAATGGTGAAAAGAAAGAAGCTGATTTAGTTATATATGGGGATAATATAGAAACAAATTATAAACCTTTTAAACAAGATGATGGAATATATATATCTGTTGATACAATATCAAAAGTAATAGATTCCAATATCTTTTATGATAAAGTTGCAACCAAAGTTATTATCACTACAAAAGATGATGTGGTAAAATTTAAAATTGATGAGAATTTAATGTCTAAAAATATGGAATATATCAGTATTAACACTAGTGCTAAACTTGTTAATGGACAACCATTTGTAGATGTTGAACTATTAAAAGATATATATAATATCAAAATAGAATATAATGAAGAAACAAATACAATATCAATAGACAAAAAATCTTCTACTGATGTTCCAATTGCTTATGATAAAGTTAATGTTTATGCTGATATTTCTACAAAGTCAGAAGTTTTGCAAACCATTAATCGAAACAATACAGTTACTTTATATAATGAAAGTCTAAATCATAACCGATGGTATAAAGTAAAAACAGATTCCGGAGTAATAGGATATATTGCCAAACTAAATATTGATGAATCATATGTAAAGGCTCAAGAGGAGAAACAAGAAAATGAGAAAAATGAAGAAGAAAACGTTTTAGTAGAAAATCAAGAGAAATTAATCATGTTTTGGCAATATGGAAGTGATTTGACAACACTTGGTGAAGAAAAGATAGATGGCGTGAATGTTGTATCACCAACTTGGTATGAACTAAAAAATCCAACTGGCGAAATTACTTCTAAGTTTAGTCAAGAATATTATAACAGGGCAAAAGAATATGGATATGAAATATGGCCTATTATAACAAATGGGATTGATTCATCCTCTTATTCACCAGATGATACATCGCAAATGTTAAATAGTGAAAGAAATAGAGAAAACTTTATAAAGAATTTAGTAAGTATTGCAAAAGATAATAAAATTGATGGAATCAATATAGATTTTGAAGCAATGAAGGATGATGATAGGGATTTATTTACACAATTTATTAGAGAACTTGCACCAATATTAAGAAAGAATCATATTAAACTTTCTGTAGATATGTATTTTGTAAAATACATTGACAGAACTAGAGTTGGAGAAGCAGCTGATTATGTGGTACTAATGGGATATGATCAAAGAGGTGCTTGGTCTAGTGAAGCGGGTTCTATAGCCGAGGCTTCTTGGGTAGAAAAAAATATCAATTCTCTTATTAACGATTCTAAAATTTCTTCAAGTAAAATAATACTTGGAGTTCCATTCTATACAAGACTTTGGACAGAAAAGTCTGGAGATGATAATATCGGTACAAAGATATATACAATGAAAGATTGTCAAAATTTCATAGAGAGAAATGAGATAACAACTATATGGGATGAAGATGCAGGTCAAAATTATGCAGAATATGTTTTAAATGATACTACATATAAATTATGGATAGAAGATGCTGATTCTATCAAAAGGAGAACAGAAATTGTCAATAAATATAACCTTGTAGGTATAACTGGTTGGAGAAAAGGATTTGAAACAAATGATATTTGGCAAGTGATAAGAGATGAATTGAAAAAATAGGGGTTGAAAAAAATTTAATTTTTGGAGTTAGGAATATGCTTATAAACGCTGAAGAAATAAATAAAATATTATTAAAAGCTGGAAGTGATATCATAAATAAAGGCAAAAAATGCTTTGAACAAGGAAAAGTAAAAATTGCAAGTTTTGAGTTTGAAAATGAGAATAATTATGTTGCAAAATCATATATAGAAAGTTCTTGCATTTATGAAATTGAAGTAAATAAAAAAAATGGTATACTACATTGCAAATGTGATTGTCCATTTGCTAAAAATGGGGCTATTTGTAGACATGTTGTTGCAGTTTTCTTTAATATGTATATCAATTCACAAAATTATTTTGATTTTGAAAAAAGGCTAGAAGCAAAAGAAATTGAAAATGATATAACATATGGTAAAGAATCTAGAAATGAAATACATGAAAATAATGGATTAATCAAATATTATGAAAATTTAGAGCTTGGTAAAAAAGAAAGTATAGGTACGGTAAGACTTGTGCCTGTACTTTCTGTGCTTGATTTTAGGCAACCTGAATTAGAAGTTTCTTTTAAAATTGGAAAAGATAGGAAGTATTTATTAAAAGATATTTATAAATTTAGTGAAGAAATGTTAAATGAGGAAGTAGTAAAGTACGGAAAGGAATTAGAGTTTAAACATAATTATAATGCTTTTTCAGAAGATTCTAAAAAATTAGTTGAATTTCTGACAAATAAAGCATCAGAATATAATGAATTTTCAAAGCTTGGCGTATATACTTTTAATTTGAATAGAAGGTACAGAGGTGTATTAAAATTAAAATATGGTGCATTAGATGAATTTTTTAATCTAATGTTAAATCAAAAGATTCAAATTGATGGATATGCATACGAAAAATGCTTTGGGCAAATAGAATTTGTAGATGAAAATCCTAAACTAGAAGTTGATGTTATAGATAATCAAGATGAGGGAATATCTGTTATCAATGATACACAAAAATATTACATTTTTTATGGACAGCAGTATGTGTATATCTTATATAAAGAACATTTATATAGATGTAATAGAGAGTTTAAGCAAAAAGTAATTCCGCTACTTGTGGAACTAGATAAGAGTAATGGGGAAGTTGTTACTATCGAAAAAAATAATGCAACTAGTTTTTGTGAATATATGGTACCATCTTTAAAAGAATTTCTTAAAGTCAATTTACCAGAAGGATTATTAGACAAGTATAAAGCAGAAAAACTTGGAACAAAAATCTATTTGGATATTGAGAAGAATGGTGACATTGTTGCAGAAGTGAAATTTTGCTATGGTGATATTGAATTTAATCCATTTGATCAAAAAGCAAATGATACTTGTAATAGAAATTTAATCGAAGAAACGAAGGCAAAAGAATTATTTAAAAGATATAAGTTTATCGTAAATTATAAAAAAGGCGTGATCTATTTATCAAATGAAGATGATATATATGAATTCTTAAGTGATGGAATTAATGTATTTATGCAAAAATTTGAAGTGTTGGTCACTGATAGATTAAGAAATAAACAAATTATTAACCCTAAAATGGTAACAATGGGAGTAAGAATTCAGAACGAATTTTTAGAGATTAGTTTCGAAGATTTAGGAGTGGATGAGGTAGAATTAAAAGAGATTTTTAGAAGATATAGGCTTAAGAAAAAGTATTATAGACTAAAAGATGGAAGTTATATTAATATAGATTCTTCTGGAATTGATACCCTTGCAAACATTTCCAATAGTTTAAACTTATCTGAAAAGGAAATTATTGATGGAAATATAAAGCTGCCAAAATACAGATCTATTTATTTAGATAATATTGTTAGAAAAAATAATAGTATCAATATTAAAAGGGATAATTCTTTTAAAGAGGTCGTAAGGAGTATCAATGATGTTGATGAAACTGATTTTGAAGTTCCGACAAAATTACAAGCCGTTTTAAGAGCATATCAAAAAACAGGATTTAGTTGGTTAAAGACATTAGAAAAATATAATTTTGGCGGGATTTTAGCAGATGATATGGGGCTTGGAAAAACAATTCAGATCATAGCACTTTTAATTGATGAAAAAAATAAAACTGGAAAAACTTCCCTTGTTGTATGCCCAAGTTCGTTATATATCAATTGGAAAAAAGAAATTAATAAATTTGCTCCACAGATGAAAATTTTAGTAGTTTCAGGATCTGCAGAGCAAAGGGAAAAACTGATCAAAACTGCAAATCAATATGATGCTGTGATAACTTCTTATGATTTGCTAAAAAGAGATGTTGAAAAATACAGTAGTTATACTTTTAAATATATTATTGCAGATGAGGCTCAATATATAAAGAATAATAATACAAAAAATGCAAAAGCATTGAAGAAATTAAAAAGTGAAGTTCGATTTGCTCTTACTGGAACACCGATTGAAAATTCTCTTGCAGAACTTTGGTCAATATTTGATTTTATTATGCCAGGCTATTTATTTAGTTATAAAAAGTTTAAGGAAGAATATGAGACACCTATTATAAAGGACAATGATGTCCAAGTAGTAGAGAAGCTTCAAAAGTTAGTAGCTCCATTTATATTAAGACGTATAAAAAGTGAAGTATTAAAAGAATTACCAGAGAAAACAGAGACAATCATGTATAGTGAAATGGATAAAGTACAAGAAAAATTATATAAAGCTTATCTTGCTAGTAGTAAAAAGGAAATTACAAGTGAAATTGAAGAAAATGGATTTGAGAAAAGCAAATTTAAAATTCTATCTATTATTACAAGACTTAGACAGATATGTTGTCATCCATCACTATTTATATCAGAGTATGATGGAGAGTCTGCAAAATTAAATCAATGTCTTGAAATTATAGAGGGGGCAATAGCTGCAGGTCATAAGATATTGCTATTTTCTGGATTTACATCTATGTTTGACATTATAACAAAAGAGTTAGAAAAAAGGGGAATTGAGTATTCTATGCTTACTGGTCAAACAAAAGTAGATACAAGAATTGAAATGGTAGAGGAATTCAATAGAGATGAAAATATCAAAGTATTTTTAATATCTTTAAAGGCAGGTGGGACAGGGCTTAATCTTACTGGTGCTGATATTGTTATTCATTATGATCCTTGGTGGAATTTATCCGCACAAAATCAAGCAACTGACAGAGCATATAGAATTGGTCAAAGAAATAATGTTCAAGTATTTAAACTCATTACAAGTGGTAGTATAGAAGAAAAAATACAAAAATTACAAGAGAAAAAGATTAATTTAAGTGATTCTATTATAAAATCGGGAGAAACATTTATTAATAAAATGAGTAAAGAAGATATTATAGAATTATTTGAGGAATGAGGACAAATAGGATTATCTATTTGTCTTTTATTTGACATAAATCAAGGAAAATGATATAATATGTCAAAAATAATGGAATACTTTATAATTATTAAAGGAGGATTTTTGCTATGGAATCAAATAATATCAAGTTAGAAGATCTATTGATTCATTGGTGGCACTATTATGGTAGTATGATTTATACTTTACAAGAACTGGAAGATTTCCGGAAATTAATTGCAGAAAAAGGAGAAGAAAAAATTTTAGAGGTAGCAGTTGCATCTTTTATATGCGATGATGGCAAAAACACTATGTTACTGATATGTATGAGAGAAAATAGAGTAGATGAACTTTTGGCCACTCTTCCAAAGATTGAAGAAATGTCAAAGGAAGCAAGAGAGCAGTATTACAAGATCAAGGAGGAATTTCTACGTCAAATTACTCATACTTATTTCCATGGTGAAGATTAAAGAAAGAAAGGCAAATAGCGTTATGCTATTTGTCTTCTTTCTTTTTCTTTTACATTTGACTAAGTTGTAAAATTACACCTAAACAAGAATTTCCAAGTGTAAGTATTAGTGTTATAATGGATAATATTATTCCTGTAAAGTTGAATCCATTTTTTTCAGTTTTTCTTGCTAAACACCCCAAAACAAGTCCAACTATTGTAACTGGGTATCCAACTAGAGGTAGTAACCAAGCGATAATACCAACAAGTCCTAAAACAAATGATGCAATTGATTTACCACTTACTTTTTTTTCATTTTCCATTTAAATTCCCTCCAATCATATTACATTTTTAGTATACTAAATAATATAAAATAAGTCAATGAAAAGGAGCAATTTTTTAATTGCCCCTCGTCTTTTAACGGAAAATATTCGTTATGGTAATAATTATAATGAATAGTATAAATATAATTCCTAGTAACAGTAAGATGAATTTTAAAAAACTAGCCTTTTTAGTACTTTTGCAATCTATAAGAAGAAAGCCTACTAAGATAACTGCCAATTGCAATATTAATAAAATAACTCCACTTGCATTTTTCATTTTTCATTTTCCTCCTTAAATTGTAATAAAAAATATTGTTAGTCTAAAGATCATCTCAAAAATAATGAATTTTCCAGGTATGTTTTTACCAATTATTTTGAGATTAGATAAATGCATACAGATGCAAATATAAATAATCGCGTAATTAAAATATAGCCTGGAAACGCCAGCTCTTGGAAGTAAGCATATGAGCATTCCTAGTAAAAGCGCTCTTATAACAAAGGAAATAAACTTTTTTTCTTTCACTTTTTCATAGTCCATTTCTACTGAAAAAAGACTTCCAACTATGTCATAAGTTGCTTGGCGAGATGTGATAAAGGCCAGTCCTAAGGTTACTAATAAGGTTGCTAAGATTATCTTCATAAATATTCTCCTTTATTTCTTTATAGTTGTTTTCTAATTAAAAAACAATAAACAGATATATCATTTTTATTATACCATAAATTTACATAAAACTCAATAAGGTATATGACCAATAATACTAAAACTAGATAAAATATTTATATACTAGGTATATTTTTCTACAAAAGTTTTGGGGTATATATTGTATAACAATATATGAGAAAAAGAAGAGGTGGTATGTTTGTTAGAAAATGTGTTAAATATTCTGCCAGACGATATATCAAGGGAGATAAGAAATATAAATTCATCTAGTGGAATTACTGAAATAAGGTTAAGAGTAGGAAAGAAAGGAATCATAGTACTTGCTGGTACAGAATTGCATTTGAGTAGAATTATCAAATTAGAAGATTTGCTTGAAATTCTTGTTAATATTTCTAAGAATTCTATATATGCGATACAAAATGAAATCAATAATGGTTTTGTTGTCATAAAAGGTGGACATAGAATTGGAGTATGTGGAGAAGTTGTCATGCAGGATGGAAATATTAAAAATATCAAAAATATCAGTAGTATGAATATTAGGATTGCAAGGGAATTAATTGGATGCGCTGATAAAATTATGCCGTATATCATAAACGAAAATAGAATCAAAAACACACTGATTGTTTCACCCCCAGGATGTGGCAAAACAACAATTTTAAGAGATGCAGTAAGACAAATCAGCAATGGCGTAAGAGCTCTTGGATTTAACGGATGCAATGTTGGACTTGTTGACGAAAGAGGGGAGATTGCATCTGTATCTTATGGAATCAATAACTTAGATGTTGGAAACAGAACGGATATATTATCTAACATTCCAAAGAGCAAAGGAATGGAAATGCTTGTTAGAAGTATGGGAATCTCTGTTATTGCAACTGATGAAGTAGGCAGTGAAAGTGATGTTCAAGCAATTAAATATGCAAGTCTTAGTGGTGTCAATATGATATTTACGATGCATGGTAGTTCTTTTGCTGATATTTCAAGAAAGAATGGTATAAGAGAACTTATACAAGATGACTTATTTGACAGAATTATTGTATTATCTAATAGAAAAGGACCAGGAACAATAGAAAGTATTCAAAATATAGCAGATTTTAAGAAGGAGGGAGTTGTGTGAATATCGTTTTTAAAATCGTCATATCTTGTGGGATTATAGCACTTTGTGGATATGCTGGTATTATGAAATCCAAGAAACTGGAAACAAGGGAACAGATTTTAAGAGAAATGGTTATTTTTTTAAACTTAGTAAAAAATGATATTAGATATATGATGAATATACTCCCTAATGCATATGAAATTGCAAGACAGAAGTTAAGTACAAGTTTAAAAATTGCAATTGGTAAGATTGTAATTGATATGATCAATTATAGTAATCATGCAATACTTGAGCAAAGTATTATGAAAAATATATCGGATATAGATGAGCTTACAAAGTATGACAAAGAAGTATTTATCTCTACTCTTAAAAATCTTGGTAGAAGTGATTTAGAGTCACAGATTAATATTATCGACAACAGTATTCATATCATAGAGAATCAGATTAAAGAGGCAAATGAAATAAAATTAAAAAACTCCAAACTTTATAGAACAGTTGGTGTGATAACAGGTCTTATGATCGTTATTGTATTTATATAATGGAGGTGGTAGTGTGGATATAGATTTACTATTTAAAATAGCAGGTATAGGCATTTTGGTTGCTGTTTTAAGTCAAGTCTTAAGTAAAGCAGGTCGAGAAGATCAGGCTATGATGACTACCCTGACAGGACTTATTATTGTTCTTATGTTAGTAATAACCCAGATTAGTAATTTATTTGAGACAGTAAGAACGGTGTTTAAATTGTAGGTGAAGTATATGGAAGTATTTAAAATCGTAGGATTTGCTATTATAGCAACGGTTCTTATCATAGTTGTAAAAGATCAAAGACCAGAAATAGCTATTTTACTTACTTCTGTTTCTGTCATTGCGATTATGATGTATGCTATTTCTAAATTATCCGGAGTGATAGAAATGTTAGATACGCTTATCAATTCTTCTGGAATGAATAAGGAGTTTTTAACAATTATATTAAAAGTGACAGGGATAGCGTATATAGTAGAATTTGGAAAGAATGTATGTGCAGATGCTGGACAAACGGCAATTGCTACAAAACTTGAAATGGCTGGAAAGGTAATTATTGTTACACTATCTTTGCCACTTATCAATGCTCTCCTTACTGTGGTGTCAGAGTTGATATGAAAATAATGAAATGGTGTAAAAAAGTAGCAGCAATATTCATTATCTTTTGCTTTTCATTAGAGAGCATGATGGCAGAAGAATCGATAGAAAATGATATAAAAGCAAATGTGGGTGAGAACTTTGGAATAGATAGCTATATCGGTACAATTAGCGAATATGTAGAGGCAAGTGGAGATTACAATATTGATCTTTCCGATATTGCAAAAGATTTAGTTTCTACGGATGGATTTGATTATAAGGGAATTATTATCAAGATTATGTCAGTTTTTTCAAAGGAAATTTTGAGTACTATTAAAAGTTCTAGTAGTATATTTATTATAATTATTATCATGGCTCTTTTATCATCTCTTGATTTAGAAGAAAATGGTGATATTACAAAGATTGCAAAACTCATTTGTTTTATTGCTATAGCTACTATAACAGTTATGAATTTTATAGATGTCATGAATATGTTTAAAAATGTAGTTTCTACCCTTACAACCATTATGCAAGTAGTATCTCCATTTTTAATGTCTATATTGATAGCAACAGGACAGGTTACTACTACTGGTATTATACAACCATTATTATTATTTATTTCAAGTTTTATAGGCTTTTTGGTAAATTACGTTGCATTTCCATTTTTTACAATATCGGTTGCCTTTAACATTATCAGTAGTATATCAGAGAATATCAAATTTGATAAAATGTCAAAATTATTTAGTAGTAGTGCAATATGGGTTATTGGCGTAATGCTTACAATTTTTCTTTCTGTTCTATCGCTGGAAGGTTCCATCTCTTCATCGGTTGATTCACTTGCTGTAAAAACTACTCAAACCGCAGTATCAAATTTTGTACCAGTAGTGGGAAAGTTTTTCTCAGATAGTTTTGAAACGGTTGTGGGAGCAACTAAAATCATTGGAAAAGTGGGAGGAAGTATTGGAATCATTGCCACTATCATAGTAGCAATGGTGCCGATATTAAAAATACTTAGTATCATGATTACCTATTATGTTCTTGTTGCACTGATTGAACCAATATGTAATGATGTAGCAGTGTCAAAATATTTGAATGGGTTTGCAACTCTTTATAAAAATTTACTTGGTATTTTAATAGGAATCGTCATTCTTTTTGTGATATCTACTGGAATAACGTTAAACTTGGTATCAGCACTTGTTAAGTGAGGTGAAAATATGATTGAAGGATTTAAGGTTTGGATTAATTCTATGTTATGTATTGGTATTTTTGTTTTGTTTATAAAACTCGTTATACCAAATAATCATTTAAAAAAATATATATATTCAATGATAGGCATTATAACAATTATTACTGTTATATCTCCAGTAATGAACTTTTTTGAAAATGATACCATGGAGTCTAGTTTAAATCAAGTGATAAGCGATATATCATCAAATGAGATGGCAATTAGCGTAGATAATTCTAATATTAATAAATATCAAGATTTAAATAATCAGGCAGTAAAGCAGGGATTTATAGATAAACTAAGCGATGATATCAAATCTAAACTAGAAAATAAAGGAGTAAGTATTAAAGATGTTGAAGTAAATTTAGATAATGAATATGGAATTGAGAAAATAAAAATAGCAGTTAAGAAATATAGTCAAAATTGTCCAGATTCTGGTAGTGTCATAACTTTTGTGAAAAACGAATATGATATAGATTCTAGTAAAGTGGAAGTAAGAGGTGAATAATGTGAATTATTTAGAAACTTTGAAAAATATAGCAAAAGATAAAAAGAAGAGAACAGAAAATATTGTTTTCTTAATTATTTTACTTGTTATATTATTAATAGCCATAAATTACATATTTACAGATAAAAGTGATAATAATAGTAATATAGATACAAGCAGTACGAATATAAATAAAATAGAAGACAATGGACAAATAAGTGATAGTATGGAGAAAAAGCTAGAAGTGATTTTATCCCAGATTTCAGGAATAAGTGATGTGTCAATTGTACTTACCTATTCAAACAATTCAAAGCAAAACGTTGTATATAATACGAAAGAAGAAGTAACAGAAAATGAGAAAAGTGTTGAAAAGAATGTTGCATATAATGAAGAAAATGGAAAGAAAAGTGCAATTGTTGAAAGTGTTGAATTGCCTAAAGTTGAAGGCGCAATTGTTGTAGCAAGAGGCGCAAGTAGTGTAGATATTCGCTCAAAAATTGCAAATGCAATAGCAAATGTATTAGATATACCTGTATATAAGGTGCAAGTATTTGAAAAAAATAGTTAAGAGGTGAAAAAATATGAATTTAGCAAAGAGAAGCATGTTAGCGCTTATATCATTTGTATTTATGCTTACAATTGTTGGATACATTAACTATAAATATGATCCAGAAAGAGAAAAAGATTTAGGTCAAACCGTTTATGTAAGTTCTCAAGATGATAATGAATATGATGTGAGCATTTATTCGGAAGAGGATAAAATAAGAAATTTGTCTAGTACGGGTGAAGAAGATAGCATTGCAGTATTTAAATATGATAGAGATAATATGTTTTCGGAATTGATAGAAACGTATAATAATATTATTAATAATGGAAATACAAGTGCAGATAACATCAATTCCTATCAAGAAAAATTAAATGCACTGATAGAAAAAAAGACGCTAATTAATATGGTTGAAAATGTGATAAAATCTAAAGGAATTGAGGATATCGTTATTATTCCAACAAATAATGACAATTTGAATGTGGTAGTAAAATCTGATGTAGAACTTGAAGCTGATATGATAGCTAAGATTCAACAGATAATAGTAGATCAATTAGGAGTAGATGCAAGCAAACTTAGTATTACAAGAAGCGAAAAATAGAAAAATACGTTTATGTTATATGGCATAAACGTATTTTTGTTTCATTTGTATTACATTTTTGTAAAAAAAGAATTACAACTTTTGCTACTATTGAAAAAGAGCCTAATTTATGATATATTATAATCACATTAAAATGCATAATTCTATGGAAATGAGTGCATTGTACATAAGAGAAAAGAGGATAGATATGACAGAATGCTTAGGAATATATTTTGAAAATAATATAATAAAATATGCTAAGTTAAAGAGTAATAATCAATCTATTGAGCTTCAAGAACATGGCATAAGATTTATAAAGCTAAATAAAGATGTTGTAATATTAGACATTATAGAAGAAACGAATTCTCATAATATTCCAGTAGTGATAAACTCAAGTGATAATACTTATATTAATTTTCAGATTATAGAAAATAGCTCTAAAAAGTCATATACAAAACAAATATTAAATACTGAATTTGAGGCTTGGTGTGAAAAAAATGCAAAGTCTCCAGAAAAATTTGAGTTCTCATATGTTATTTCTAAACCTAAGGATAAGACATATAAATGTAATGGGATTTTAGATATCGTTTCAAAAAAATCTTTAGATGAGATATCTAAGAATGGGTTATATAAAGTATCCGGGATATATCCAGCAAATATTTTAATGCATCATATAGTTGATGAAAAAAGTTTAAATTATATTTTACTGAATATCAATAGTGACATCATTGCAACAGCTGTTTTAGATGGAAAAATAGTTGAGATGAAAAATTTGGGTACCGGTATTAATGCAATTATTGAAAAATTTAAAGATCGTCTTGGATCATATCAGAAAGCATATGAGGCATGTAGAAAAATTAATGTTTATACAGAAAGTAATGAAGATTCAAATGATAAAGAACTTGAAAGTATTGCAGAGCCAATACTTCAAGAAGTAGTCAAAAATATTTCTACATTTGTAACGAAGTATAAAGTAAATATGGATAAAATATATCTTACTGGACTCATTAATTTATTTGGAAATTTAGATATATTATTAAAGGAGTACTTTGATCTTAAATGTGAAATATTAGTTCCAAAGATGATTAAAAAAGAAGAAAAAGATATTACAGGAGTAATAGAGGTTTCACCAGCAATTGCAATTGCTTATGAACATATGGTAAATAAAGATCCTAAAAATTTTTTATTGAAAGAAAGTAGAAAAATTTCATGGAATATGTTTGGAGAGATGAATCATAAAAATATAGATTCTTTAAAGATAGCGTTAGGACTGGTAACTATACTTTTTGTTACATATATTTCATTTGGAGCAATATATTCTAGTAGAGTCAATAGAATTGTTTCAGATGCAAATAATAATATTTTGGAAATTAATTCTAGTATTACTAAGATAACAGAGGATATTGCATATGTGTCCGAAAATAAAGAGAAATATGAAAAGATTAATACACAGGTAGATGATGTATTAAAAGCTCTTTCAGATGAAAGTAATCGTAATGGCGCATATAATGTAGCCACCTTTTTACAAAATATTATTAGGATTATTCCAGAAGATGTAAGACTGATATCAATTAGTTCTGATGATAATAAAAATGTTAAAATGATTGCTGAATCTGATAGTTATGCAAGTCTTGGTTATTTTGTTTCAGAACTAAAGCTTGAGGGGACTTTAAAAAATATTACAATAACTGATGTTCAAAATGGTGAAATAACTACTATTGAGATTGGTGGTGAGCTACCATGATAAAGTCAGAAAATTGGAAAACATATCTATTAAGTGCAGGCTTAATTTGCATGTTAGTACTTTTGATCGTATCTATTGTAAATGGGATAAGTATTGGAAGTTTGAAAATTCTTTCTGTAAAAGATATTACTTCAAAAGAGGATGAGGTAAAACTTGCAGAGACAAATTTAGAACTTGTCAAAACTAGATATGATATTTTAAATAGCCAATTATTAGAGGAAAAAAAGAGCTTTGAGGCTGAGAAAAGTAAATATGAAGCTATCAGTGACGAAACTGTTGATATCATAAATAAGATCAATACAAAAGAAAAATACAGTATAGAATATATATGGATCAAACTTGGAAATTATGCAGATGCAAGTAATTTATCTATTATTGTAGCAGAACCTGGAAATTCTATTCATGGTGAAGAAGAGACAGAAGATAATTCAATATTTAAAATACAAGTTAGTGGTAGTTATATCAATGTTGCTGATTTTATATATAATATTGAAAATGATAGTGAGTTGAAGTTTCAACTAGACAATATCAAAATGGAATATGTGTCTGGAACAAGTATTAAAGCTAGCTTTGATGTAAAAGATATCGTTATTGTAAAATAGTAAAGGAGGAGTATTAATGAATAAGAAATATGTTATTTCGTTTGCTATTTCTTCCGCTTTTATTATTACTTTTTCGGTTATCATTTTTATGATAATGCTTCCACAAAGTATTGACACCAAAACTGTTGATCGTTATATGGATATTAATAAGGAAGAATATAAGTTTGTACAGACTAAAAATATTTCTGAGGATTCTTTATCATATCAATATAATGTAACAAGCGAAGATATAGAAAACTTTAAAGTTACTAATCAGTATAAAATGGGAAATGTAAATCCATTTTATGGCGAGTAAGTTTTCTTATAGGCTAATCCTACAATTTTGTAGTTTAGTAATAGATTAAAATTTTTAAGGAGTGAAAATAATGAATTCAGAAAAAATTAAAACTGTGGTAATATTTGTATTAATAGCCGTAGTAATTGCTCTTGGAGTGTATAGTTTCTTTGGAAAAGATGGCTTTAAAAATACTGAAACAAGTGCACAATTTATAAATGATATTTATCATTTGCAGTCATCTTTATCATATTATTTAGGTAGCACTTATTCTGATACCTTTGGAATATACACAAAAGTAGAAATACTTTCAGGAAAAGCAACAAATAAAGATGGAGAAGTGATAGAAATAAAAGATAATGATGATAAAAATCTACCTTCTATTATCGAAACGGAAGATAAATTAGAATTAAATGATGAAGTCTTTTATAAACTTTCAATTGATGGAATCAAAGAATTATTTGAAATAGACTTATCAAAATATTCTGATGTTGTTTGGTATATCCAAGAAGATGGAGTAATCAAAGTAAGCATTGAAACTGAACCTGACTGGTGGCAAACAGAATTTGAAAGTTTGAAAGTCGGAAAATAGATATAATTATATATAAAGGAGGAATTTTTATGAATTCAAAAAGAGGTGTTTCATTAATCGTTCTTGCTATAACTGTAATTGTTATGATAATACTTGCCTCAGCAGTAGTTTTGACTTTAAAGGATAGTGCTGATATGATAGGAAATGCTAAAACTGCTGTTAATGAGAGTGATAAAGAACCTATTCAGGTAGCAATCAATGCTCTTATTACCAAAATGATGATGAATGTCAAAGAGCCTGTCTCTTTTGTGACTGGCGGTACTATTGAAGATGGTAAATTGACATTTTGTGTAACTGGAGATGAAACAAAGCTTATCACAAAGAAAAAGGTAAATGGCTTTGAACAATTTGCAATAGCAGAAGAAGGTGATACTCCATATACATTATCAGCAGAGGATTTAGGAATATCAGCTGAAAGATTAAAAGATTTTAGCGTGGATAAAAATGGAGTTGTGTCTATCATAACTGGAGAATAAAGATATAAGGTAGGGACATATATGCACCAGTATATATGTCCTTATGACTATGTATTTTTTAGAAATCATCTTAAGGTGGGTTGTAAAAAATATATAAAGGAGGGAGAATATGATAATTGCTTTAAATATATTTGTTGGAATCTGTATATTTATCATAGGTGCTTTATTTGGAAGCTTTTTTTCGCTTGCATTTCATAGAATTCCTAAGCATGAAGACATCGTTATAAAAAATTCATATTGTCCCAAATGTTTGCATAAACTTTCTTTCTTTGATCTAATTCCTATCATTAGTTTTTTGTCAAGAGGAGGAAAGTGTAAATATTGTAAAGAAAAGATTAGTATAAAGTATTTATTATTAGAACTTTTAAATGGCACTGTCTTTTTATTTTTGTATATTCTTTTAGGATACAATTTAAGACTACTTGTTGTCATTCTAATATACGTAATTCTATTTTTTATCATTGGGACGATCATATCAAATCACCATGTCTCAAGAATTAAGAGAAATCATGGTGTCTTCTTAACAGAGTTGATTGTGGCAATTATTCTTTTTTCGATGATACTGACATCTATGTATATAGTAGTAAGAAACAATATAAATAAAAATATTATTACAGTAGCAAGAGCTAATGCTTTAGATATAGCCATAAAAAATATTGAAATCTCGAAACTTACAGATTATGATAAGCTAGAATCTTTTACTACCAGTGAAATGGTAGATAATGTAGTATATAATGTGAATGTTAAGGTATCTAAATTATCCGATGAGGATCGTAGTAAGCAAGACATTGTAAAAAAAATAACTGTAGTGATTAGTTACAATGTGGATGGAAAGGACTACGATCTTAGTATTAATACTGTAAAAGGAAAGGTGTTGTAATTATGAATAAAAGAGGAATTACAATGACTTCTATTGTGATATATGTAGTATTATTTTTTATTTTTACTTCCATTGCAATTGGAATAAGTAGTAATATGAATTATGAATCCTTAAGTGAAAAAGGAAATATTATTAATCATGAAGAATTTCAAAAGCTTCAGTATAATATGCTAAATAGTGCTAAGAAAAGTAATGAAGTATATAATATAAATGGAAAGATTGTGTTTTCTAATAATGATGAATATGATTACAACGAAGAAGATAAGACGATTTTAAAAAATGATCATGTATTGATACAAAATGTTGAAAATTTTAGTATACTACCTTCAAATGATCTAGTAGAAATCAAAGATCCGAATAAGGGAGTGGCTATTGAAGTAACATTAAAAAAATATGGAAGCTCTAAAAGTGAGAAGATGATATTTTCGGTAGGTGATAATGTTGAATCATAATTTAAAGAAAAAAATAGGATCTGGAATACTCGTTGTCATTCTTTCTGCTATTGTGTTTTCAATATATGTTTCTTCAGCATATTCTGAGAGTGAACATTTTTATTTATTAGAGATGAAATATGAAAAAAGCATTGTAGAATTATATGAAAAAGATTATAATAATATTAATGAGTATTATGAGAGGGTATTAGAAAGTAATAAAGAGTGAACAAATGAAAAAGAGGAGTGTTAAATATGTTTGAAAATGTAAAGGCCAGAAAAAATCCGATTGGTGCCGAATTTTTAAAAAGAGGACTTCTTACAGAAGCTCAAATAGATAAAGTACTTAGCTATCAAAAAGAACATAAGGAGTTAAAATTTGGTGAAATTGTAGATATATTGGATATGTGTGATAAACATGAATTATTAGATACACTTGCATATAAAATTCAAGTAACACCAGTTATGTTAGAAGAAAAGCTTCCAATTAATCCAGTGAAATACTTACCAAGAGATATTATTATCAACTATAAAGTAATTCCTTTTGAACTTGAGGGAACTACTCTAAAGGTTGCTTTTGCAGATCCTCTTGATAGTAGTAAGGTAAAGGAAATAGAACTTCTTTTGATCAATCAAGGGTATACGATGGAAATATATATAACTCTATATACTTCTATTATGAGACAAATCGAAAGTATCAAAACTGTTGCAACAAAGTTTGTTGATAGTGAAGAAAAAGATGTATCAAAACTAATGGATAATATCATCATGACTGCAATAGAAAAAAGGGCATCAGATATACATGTGGAGCCTATGGAAGATAAAGTAAGAATTCGATTTAGAATTGATGGACAGCTTATTACTATTACAGAACTTCCAAAATTTAGACAAAGTATTATTACAGGAAGAATTAAATCGATATCCAATATGCACCAGGAAATTACGACAGATCAAGATGGAAGTATCAATACATATGAAAATTATAGTATCCGTGTTTCTAGTCAAAAAAATGTGAATGGCGAAAAATTTGTATTAAGATTATTAAAGAAAAATGTAGAAGCAAAGACATTATTTGAATTAGGCTTTCCAAATGATAAAGACCTTGTAGAAAAAGCCTTTAATAAGAAAAATAGTATGGTGCTTGTTTGTGCTCCAACAGGAGGAGGTAAAACAACTACTCTATATAGTGTTTTAGAATATTTAGATAGACCAGAGATCAATATCATATCAATTGAAAATCCAGTAGAGCGCAGAATACCGGGCATTAATCAAGTAGAAATTGGACCAAATTCTAAATTTGATACTGCACTTAGAACAGTTGTAAGACAAGATCCAGATATTATTTTAGTAGGAGAGATAAGAGATGAAGATACCGCTAAAATTGCTATAGAGGCTGGACAAACTGGACATTTAGTTCTTAGTACTATTCATACAATTGATGCAGTAGAAGCTATTACAAGACTTAGAAAAATGGGAATATCAGATTATGATGTATCAGCAACTCTAATTACTTCTATATCTCAAAGATTAGTAAGACGTCTTTGTAATAACTGTAAAAAGGTCCATGAGTTTACAGAAGAAGAACTAAAGTATATAGAGAAAGTTTCAAGGCTTACAGGAATCAAATTTGATATCAAATCTCAAATGATATATGAGGCAGTTGGGTGTCCTATATGTAATCATACAGGTTATTTTGATAGGATAGCATTATTTGAAGTATTATGTTTGGATGAATATTTAAAGGATATGATAAGTGAGGGTAAGTCAAGTATAGATATACGTAAATATGCAATAGAAAATACAGATTATAAACCACTGGTTGTGGATGGAATCCGTAAAGTACTTAATGGCATAACAACGATAGATGAACTAAAAAGAAATATCCCAATTTAGTAAGGAGGTGTATGTGTGCCAAGTTATAAATATAAAGCTATGTCACAGGATGGTAGTGTTAGTATTGGTAGAATACTTGCAATGGACAAAAATAGTGCAATCGATAGCTTAAAAAAAGATAATTTACAACCAATAACAATCCAAAAGATAAGCGAGAAAAAAAGAGCATATAAAAAAGTAAACTATAAAAGGCTTGACAGAGAAAAAAAGAAACAAAAGCAACGTACACCGAAAAGAAGATTAAAAGATATGAGTTTTACTGAAATTCTTACAATGGATGTAAATCTTTCAAAAAAGGTCACATCAAAAGACATTTTAGTATTTGCAAATGACTTTTATATATTGAAAAAAGCAGGTTTTAATAATATAGATGCGCTTCAAACTGTGTGTGATGGAATAGAAAATACTTACTTTAAAGAAATATTAGAGGATATATTATTGAAAGTAAAAAATGGCGAAAAACTGTATGCATCTATGGAACTATATTCGGATATATTCCCAGAAATGTTTATCAATTTTGTAAAGGTTGGTGAAGAGACAGGAACACTTGATACTGCTCTATCTTATGCAAGAGAATATGTAGAAAAATCTGATAATTTAAGAAAAACAATTATTAGTACAGTTGTACCAAGAGTATTACAGTTTTTATTTATTATGATAGCTATGTTTGTAGCTTTGATTATAGGAGTTCCATTACTTCAAAAAGTGTATGATATGTTTGAATCTAGCCAGCAAATTCCTAAAGCTACATTAATAGCGTTAGATTGTGCCAACTTTTTAATGAAGTATTGGTATATTATTTTATTATGTTTTGCTTTAATATGTGTTGCATGGCTATGTTATATACGAACTCCAAAAGGAAGATATTTTAAAGATAGATTAGTTTTAAAACTTCCCATTATAGGAAGGTTAAATACGAATATCTTAGTCAGTAGATTTTTTCAAGCAATGTTACTGAATTTGAAGAATGGAATGAGAATTCAAGAAAGTTTAGAGATTGCAAGAAATGTTAGTAAAAATTATTATTTCGCATCCGTTGTAGAAGTCAGTAAGACAAGTATTGCAAATGGTGAATCATGGTATAAGCCATTTGAGGAAAAAGGAATCTTTAATAAAATGATGACTCAAATGATAGATGTTGGCATGAAGTCAGATCTTTCAGAAATGATGGATAAAGTAAATGAATATATTAATATAGAAATTGAGGAATCTTTAAAGAAATTTACAAAGGCATTGCCAGAAATAACATATCTTTTTGTTGGAATAGCACTTGTAGTCTTTACAATTGTTGTTTTAGTTCCACTAATTAATATGTATATGGGTGGTTTTATTGAAATGCCAAGTTAAGGAGAGAAAAATATGGATTTTATTTTTAGAAAATTATCAGTAATATTTGTAGGAGTATTACTTGCGGGATTTGGATATATCAAAAATAAAGAACAAAAAAAATTGGATGAAGAGTGTGATAAGGTAATTGGGAAAATAGTAAATTATGAAGAAGATGATGAAGGATATGGTAGATATATCTATGAATATGAATTAAATGGAAAACGTTATAGGTCTGGAATGGATAAAATGATTCAAAAAAATAAGAAAACAAAAGTAGAAGCAAAATTTGGTAGAAAAGAATTACTATATTGTGATAGAAAAAATCCAAAGAAAATTGCAAAAGTAAATGACTATACTAGTCTGATTTCAATACTTGGTGGAATTTGTATCGTGATCTTTGCAATACTTTTCGTTTAAATAAAAGGAGAAGAAGGTGTATTGATTTTACACCTTCTTTTTATATTATGAGTTCCCTTTTTCTTGGATATAAGTATTTGCTGGAGCGGTTATTTTTTTTATATTTCCAACTTTGATAATCGGCATATCACCATTATATTCGCCTTTAGATATTACACCTGTTATCTCTATCCATTCATTGTCTAAGAGTGAGGAGGCTTTATCGTTGTAGCATAAGAAACCTGCTATATTATTTTCATTATTTTGTATGATGTCTCTTCCACATATAAAATAATTTTCTTTAAAATCTGGCATATGGCATACATATCCGCTCAATTGAACAGTTTTTCCTATATTTTTATCTATATTATTATGTACATCTTTTAATATTTCAACATAATTTTCATCTGTTAATATATAATCATAAGTAGTACTACTTTTAGATATTACTGCATCTGTATTCATATTTCCAAATTCTATTATTGTTGCTACTAGAAGAGCAATTATAATACAACCAAATAAAACTTTTTTAAAATCCAATTTAAAGTTTAAGACAAACATAACATACACACCTAACCTTATATTATTATATATTCATTGACTTAAAAATATAGTACTCAAAATCACGAAAAATAAAAAAGAGCCATTACAAATTGTAATGACTCTTTTGAGATTACATGAGCGAAAGACAGCAAAGGAGCAAATCGAGGAATATAACAATTCCAAATATTTTAACAGCTATAAAAAAATAGGCTCCTCTTTCCGAAAATCTTGTATTAATTTTAAGACATTCATTCTTTGTTTTCTTTATCATGGTTTTGGGTGTTTCTATTGTGATGGTTACCTTATCATTATCTTTGATATTTGCCATAATTTTATTTGCTAGTGCTTCTAATTCTGAGACTATCTCCTCAGAGTCACAGCCAGTTATGATATTTTTTGCAAATAAAATCCGTTTTTTAACCATTAGCCAGGCAAAAGGCAGACATATGACATATTCGATTGTAAAAAATAACAAAAAGAAAATGAGTGCTTTGATCGTTTCCATAATAAGATCCTCCGTTAAAATTTTTTGGAATTTAAAATATTGATGATGATATTATATCATATTTTTAAAATTATGTAAAGTTAAACTGGATATGATTATATTTATACATATTGTAAAAATATATGAAAGTATCACTTTATATTTTAAATCGTTTGTGATATAATTGAGATTGTTAAATACTAGGAGGATAAATAATGAGTTTTTTAGAGAAAATATTTGGTTCATATAGTAAAAAAGAAATTAAGAAAATTATTCCTATTGTTGATAAAATAGAAAGCTTAGAAAAAGAATACGGTAGCCTAAGTGATGAGGAGCTTACATCAAAGACAGAGGAATTTAAGAATAGATTGAAAAATGGTGAAACATTGGATGATATACTACCAGAAGCATATGCTGTGGTCGCTGAAGCTAGTAGTAGAGTACTTGGAATGAGGCATTTTAGGGTTCAGTTGATTGGTGGAATTATACTTCATCAAGGAAGAATTGCAGAAATGAAAACAGGTGAGGGAAAAACACTTGTTGCAACATTACCACTTTACTTAAATGCTTTATCTGGTAAAGGTGCTCATCTTGTTACAGTCAATGATTACCTTGCCAAACTTGGCAGTGTTTGGATGGGAAAACTGTATAAATTTTTAGGCCTTTCAGTAGGACTTGTAGTAAATGGAATGTCACCAGAAGAAAAAAGGAAAGCGTATAATGCAGATATTACTTATGGTACTAATAATGAATTTGGATTTGATTATTTAAGAGATAATATGACAATGAGTAAAGAAAGTATGGTTCAACGTGAGCTAAATTATGCTATTGTCGACGAGATAGATAGTATTTTGATTGATGAGGCACGTACTCCACTAATTATATCTGGAATGGTTAATAAGCAAAGTGATTTGTATATTAGTGCAAATAAGTTTGCTAAAGGGCTTAAGGCAAAGGTTATTGTAGAAAATAATGATAAAGAATTTGATGCATCAGATGATGAATTTGACTATATTGTAGACTTAAAGGCTCATACTGTTGCCCTTACTGATACTGGTACGAAAAAAGCTGAAAAATATTTTGGAATTGAAAGCTTATCAGATATAGATAATATGAGTATTTCTCATCATGTAAATCAAGCAATTCGCGCATATGGTCTTATGAAAAAAGATAAGGACTACATTGTAAGAGATGGTCAGGTATTAATTGTTGATGAGTTTACTGGACGTATTATGGATGGTAGAAGATATAGTGATGGATTGCATCAAGCAATTGAAGCAAAAGAAAATGTTAAAATAGAATCTGAGAGTCAGACACTTGCTACTATTACATTCCAAAATTACTTTAGATTATACCATAAGCTTGCGGGTATGACAGGTACTGCAAAGACAGAAGAAGAAGAATTTAAAGGAATATATAAACTTGATGTTATTGAAATACCTACAAATAAGCCGGTAATTAGAGAAGATTTAAATGATGTGGTTTATAAAACAGAAGTTGCAAAATATAATGCAATAGTAGATGATGTTGAAGATTGCTATAAAAGAGGGCAACCTGTACTTGTTGGTACTGTATCAATTGATAAATCAGAAATTATAAGTAGGCTTTTAACAAAAAAGAAAATACCACATCAAGTATTAAATGCAAAATATCATGAAAAAGAGGCAGAAATTATTGCTCAGGCCGGTAAGTATAAATCGGTAACTATTGCGACTAATATGGCTGGACGTGGTACTGATATTATGCTTGGAGGAAACCTTGAAAATCTAGTTAGAAAAGAATTAAGATCTAAAGGCTATACAGAAGAAATTATTGAACTTGCAGTAACTCCAATTCATAATGATAATCCGGATGTTTTAAAAGCAAGAGAAGATATTAAAAGTATTGAGGCTGTATTAAAGCCACAAATTGAAGAAGATAAAAAGAAAGTAATTGAAGCGGGGGGACTACGTGTTATTGGTAGTGAAAGACACGAATCTAGAAGAATTGATAATCAGTTAAGGGGACGTTCTGGACGTCAAGGAGATCCTGGATCTAGTAAATTCTATATTGCCCTTGAAGATGATCTTATGAAGCTATTTGGATCCGATAAGATGACAAGTATGATTAATATGCTTAATTTACCTGATGATGTACCAATAGAGCAGAAAATGCTTACCAATGTAATAGAAAATGCTCAAAGAAAAATAGAGGGAATCCATTATTCTTCAAGAAAAAGTGTACTTGAGTATGATGATGTCATGAATAAACAAAGAGAAATCATTTACTCACAAAGAAGAACTGTTCTTGATTCAGAAAATATTTTTGATGTGATAAAGCAACTATATATGCCATTGATCACTAATACCGTAAACAGTTATTTTAAAGGTATCGGAAATGTTGATGAAGTAGAACTAGCTTCTTTAGATGCAGTATTACGTAACTTATTTGGAGTGGAAAATATTCTTACAAAAGAAGATATATCATCTTTAGATGAAGAAAGTATCATCAATATCATTGCAAACAAAGTAGAGAGAATCTATCAAGAAAATCATAAAAATGCAAAGGAACTTGGAGCAGAAGAAGAGTTAGAAAGATTTGAACGCTATTTTATACTAAAAATTGTCAACGAAAAATGGATGGATCATATCGATGCCATGACTGAATTAAAAGATGGAATTGGTTTGAGAGGCTATGCACAAGTAAATCCGCTAGAGGCATATAAAATAGAAAGTTTTAATATGTTTGAAGAATTAATCAGAGCAATACAGGAAGATTCGACAAAAGCAATATTCTCTTTAAGAGCAAAAAAGAATGATAATTATAGTAAGGCTATGCAAAAAGAAGTATCCAATGTAACCAATATTAGAACGAGTGGTGGTGGTAGTGAACCATCTAAAAGAGAACCTGTGAAATCAGATAAGAAAATAGGAAGAAATGAGCCATGTCCTTGTGGAAGTGGAAAGAAATATAAGCATTGTTGTGGAAAAAACGCATAGGTAGGGAACTACACGAGATTTTTGAAAACTAAAAATTAGCAAATGATTTAGTGGAAAAAGTAGTACAATCTAATGTCATAAATGAAATAACAAAAAATATACAAATAAAGAGTAATATAAACCAATTTATAGAAATAATGAGTTTGGTATGTTATATCTATTTTCCAATTGCGACAACAGTGTCGTTGTAATTGAGTTGGTCACATTATGAAAGATTACTATTATCAGCAAATAAAGATAAAGTATTAGAGTTAATTGAATAAATATAATTAATAAGATACTAATGTTATAGAGTTTTATACAATTTGACCACTAAAGATGATGGAAACAAAAAGATGACTTGTTTAAGCCAGTCATCTTTTTTGTGCTATTTAGAAGTGCTTTTATATCGTGCTTCCATATCATGTGTTAATCGCTTAATGCGTTCTTTAATTTTTCTAATATGAGGTGGCATATCTTCTAATGACATATTATCATGTACAGCAGTAGTACCAGCCTCTTGTGCTACTTCATAAAGCCAACTTTTATATTTTAAAACATCAAGTGCATCTTGTAATTCTGTAATTTGTTCTTCTATGGATATTCTTTGATCCATAATAATTTTTAATCGTTCAGGAATTGTAGAGTCTCCTTTATCACAAAGAACTGTGAAATCTCTAATTTGTTTAATTGTCATTCCTGCTCTTTTAAGTGAAGCGATGATAAATAATCTTTCAAAGTCAGATTCTTTAAAAATCCTATTACCATTTTGGTCACGCTCAACAAAATCTATTAGTCCTTCTTTACCATAAAAACGAATTGTATGTGGCGAAAGATTTAGTCGTTTAGCCACTTCTGATACAGTATAGTACATATATATTTCCTCCATTTTATAAAAAATTCAAAATATTAGAGATAATCTCTTGACTGATAGTATACTCTAAGGTATATGATATTGTCAATATAAGGAGGTTATAATAATGAAAAAAGTGATAATATCAATATTAATACTAATTTTAGTTATATTATTAATATTTTTCTTAGAGGTGTATAATAAGGAGCGGCAGCCTAATAATATATCTTTATTAGATAGTGAAAATAATAATATAAATGAACAATACGCAGTTGGAGATATAATCCTAGCTGATAGCTCTATCATAAAAGCAAAAGATTTTACAACCATAAATAATGATAATTTGCCAGTAGCTATTATTGTAGGAGTAAAAGACAATGGTGCTGTTTTTGGTTTAGGTGTTCATAGAAGTAATGATTGTTTACAATGGACTCCAGATGAAAATAATTCTTCTGTATTTGACTTTGTAAGTACATATGCAGAAACTTATAAGCTAACTGGAGAATATGCTTCTAATTGGTATATACCAAGCATAGAGGAAGTGAACATGATATATGAGAACAGAGAAACAATAAATACTTCGTTACAAAAAATATATGAACTAGATAATAGTGCAGCTATGAACGGATTGAATACGAATTGGTACTGGTCATCATCAGAATCTGCTTCAAAAGATGATTATGCATGGTTTGTACATTTTGTTAATGGTTATGCTGGTGAATGTCCTAAGGATTTTACAAATCTTCATGTAATAGTTGTTCGCACTTTTTAAGGAGGGAATATATGCTTTTTAGTAGCTTACTATTTCTATTTCGTTTTTTACCATTAGTATTAATTGCTTATTACATTGTACCAAAATCATATCGAAACTTGATATTATTGGTATTTAGCCTTGCTTTTTATGCATGGGGAGAACCTATTTATATATTTTTAATGTTAGCATCTATTCTTGTATCATATACAGGAGGGAGTCTTATTGATCATTTTAAGCAAAAAGGTAAAATAAAGAAAGCTAAGGTAACACTAATGATTTCTGCTATTATTAGTATATCATTTCTTGCTTTTTTTAAGTATGCTGATTTTGTAATTGGAATAGTAAATAGTATTACAGATCTAGGAATTGATATGCTTAAATTAGAATTACCTATTGGAATCTCATTTTACACATTTCAAACACTTTCTTATATGATTGATGTATATAGGGGAGAAGCAACAGTACAAAAAAACCCAATTTCTTTTGGAGCTTATGTAACAATGTTTCCACAATTAATTGCAGGACCAATAGTACAATATAAAACTATTGATAACCAACTTCGTGAGAGAAAAGAAACAGTAGAACAATTTGAAGAAGGAATTAATCGTTTCATGATAGGACTTGGTAAAAAGGTCCTTATTGCTAATAATATTGGAATACTTTGGAGTACAATACAGTCTATGAATTATGCGGAAATACCAATACTGACAGCATGGATAGGAATTATAGCATATAGTTTTCAAATATATTTTGACTTTTCGGCATATTCAGATATGGCAATAGGATTAGGACACATGTTTGGATTTAGATTTTTAGAGAATTTCAATTATCCATATATGTCAAAAAGCATTACAGAATTTTGGAGAAGATGGCATATATCACTAAGTACATGGTTTCGTGAATATATATATATTCCACTTGGAGGAAATAGAGTAAAAAAATGGCGACATATTTTTAATATTATGGTTGTCTGGTTACTAACTGGATTTTGGCATGGAGCTAGCCTAAATTTTGTATTATGGGGAGTATACTATGGCATTTTACTATTGTTAGAGAAGTTTATATTTGGAAAATACATAGAAAAATTACCTAATATTTTTAGACATATTTATTGTATGTTCTTCGTTGTACTTGGCTGGAATTTATTTGCTTTTGATAATTTAGGAATTGGATTAGAATTTATGAAATCATTATTTCATATGACTGGTAAAGGAATTTTAAATGGAGAAACAATTTATCTTTTATGTAATAATATGATTTTAATTATTTTGTGCATTATTGGAAGTACAAGACTTCCTCAAAGAATAGGAAAATGGATTTATACAAAATTAGAAAATAAAAGAATAATACAAACACTTATAAAAAACATATTTTATATTGATATTTTTATCTTATCAGTAGCATGGTTAGTAGATGTTTCATTTAATCCATTTTTATATTTTAGGTTTTAACTGGAGGTAATAAGAAAATGAGTTCAAAAAAGGATAAATGGCAATCTTATATAACTATTTTGATTTTCTGTATCTTGATATTTTGTTTTACACTTGCAACGATTATAGTACCATCTAAAGAGTTTTCTGAAACTGAAAATAGATATTTAGCACAAAGGCCAAAATTAGAACTAGAAAGTATAATAAATGGAAAATTTGAAAATGATTACGAGGAATATTTAACAGACCAATTTGTATTAAGAGATAGCTTAGTTGGCTTAAAAACCACTACTCAAAAAATGCTTTTTAAAAGAGAAATCAAAGATATATATTTTGCAGATGATGATTACTTAATAGAAAGACATACAGAATCTTTTAATAGTGACATAGCACAGCGAAATATTAGGGTACTTTCACAATTTGCAAAAAAATACCAAGAACAATTTGGAACAGAACATATTTCCATTATGATTATACCAAATGCAGTAGACATTTTAAAAGATAAGTTACCGCCATTTGCATCTTCATACAATGAGGAGGAGTATTTGAAACAAATTGCAAAATCTTTGCCAGAGAATGTATGGTTTGATACTGCTAAAATACTACAAGGACATAATAATGAAGAACTTTATTATCGAACAGATCACCATTGGAAAACACTTTCAGCATTTTATGTGTATCAAGAATGGGCAAAAATGCAAGGATATAATGTACCAGAAATAACAGATTATGAAATAAAAACAGTAACAAGTAATTTTGAAGGAACCATACAATCCAAATTGGGAATTAAAACAACAACTGATACGATGGAACTTTTTTTACCAAAAGAAAAAATTGGTTATACTATATATAATGAAATTTCAAAAGAAACAAGTAATAGTCTTTATGATTATTCAAAACTAGATACAAAGGATAAATATGCAATTTATTTTAGTGGAAATCAGCCATTTATAAGAATCAATACAGAAGTAGGAAATGGTCGTAAAATTTTAGTGATTAAAGATTCGTATGCAAATTGCTTTGTTCCATTTATGATTGGAGAATTTCAAGAAATTGATGTTGTAGATATTAGATATACCAATCAAAAATTAAGTGAACTAATGAAAGCAGAAGAATATACAGACTTACTTGTTTTATATAATACATCTGGATTTGCAGAAGATATTAGTATTACAAAACTTACAAACTAATTGCTTGATAGTACACTCTAAAGTTGCTACAAGTTTTGAAAGGAGAAAAAATTATGAAGAAAGTACAAATTTGTATGGTAATTGTATTCATTATATTGATGATACTAGGCATAGTTTTCTTTATTACACATACACAAAAACAATCAGTAGAAACTGATATGACACCAAATGAAATAGTAACAGCTATTATAGAAAGTCAAACAGAACTTCCATCTCTTAATCAAATTACATCAGAAAATGAAGAATTTGTTACTTATTTATCTGATTACTACTTAATAGATTCTAAAACAATAGAAAATGGGGTTATTTATTATGCTGATGGTGTAGAAGCCAGCGAAATTGCTGTATTGATTTTACGAGATGAAAAAAATTCTGGAACAATCAAAACGATACTTACAGGCTATATTCAAAATCGTGCAGGTATTTTTGAAGGATATGCACCTAAGCAAGCAGCACTGGTAAAGAAAGGCGAGATAATTGTAAATGGAAAATATGTAGCATTATTAATTTGTAAAGATACTGATGTAGCAAAAACAGCCTTTTTAAATTGCTTTGGAGAAAGTCAAAAAAGTTCTTCTATTTCTACAACAACTAAATCAGATAATATTAGCAAAACAGATAATTCAAATAAAATAGATAGTGAATATGATAGTACTAGTGTATTGAAAGCATGGAAGTCGGAAGATACATCTTTTTTGTCAAAAACAGATTCAGAAATACTTGAAGTAGCAAAAAAAGTAATAAATCAGGAGATCAAAGACAATATGACTGATTATGAAAAAGAGCTTGCTATTCATGACTGGATAACCAACTGGTCAAGTTTTGATTATAGTGTTTTTGATCGTTCAGGAAATAATCTTAAAGAAGGAAGTGATACACCTTATGGAGTTTTAATAGAACGTGAGGCAATGTGTCATGGTTATTCTTCTACTTTCAAATTATTTATGGATATGCTAGACATTGAATGTATTACTGTATTTGGAACACCAAATAGTAATGGGGTAGAACATTCATGGAATATGGTAAAACTAGATGGAGAATGGTACTGTGTTGATGTAGCATGGGATGATCCTATTGGTGGAAGTCCAACACATACCTATTTCAATGTAACAAGTAAATATTTAAGAAATAGTGGTATTCATAAATGGAATGATAGTAATGTACCAGAAGCAACTGCTACAACCTATGCTTTTGGTAATCATTAGTATTGATTTGAAAGGAGAAACAAATGAGCAGAATTTTAGATGAGATTAATTTTCCAAGTGATATGAAAAGTTTATCAAATGAGGAACTTTTGAAACTATGCACAGAAATTCGTGAGCAGATGATAATAAGATTAAGTAATACAGGAGGACATGTAGGCTCTAATTTAGGTGTGATAGAAGCAACTGTTGCTTTACATTATGTATTTAATTCTCCAATAGATAAGATTGTTTTTGATGTATCTCATCAAAGCTACACACATAAGTTACTTACAGGAAGAAAAGAAGCCTATATGAATCCAGAAAAATATAGTTCTGTTTCAGGATTTACAAATCCACTTGAAAGTGAACATGATATATTTTCAATAGGGCATACTTCAACATCTATTAGTCTTGCCTGTGGTTTAGCGAAAGCTCGTGATTTAAAGGAAGAAAAGAATAATATAATTGCTGTTGTTGGGGATGGAGCATTAAGTGGAGGAGAAGCATTAGAAGGATTGAATAATGCTTCTGTATTACAAAGTAATATTATCATAATAATAAATGATAATGATATGAGTATTGCAGAAAATCATGGAGGATTATATCAAAATTTAAAAGCATTAAGAGAAAGCAATGGACAATCTAATTGCAATTTATTTAAAGCACTAGGATTTGATTATTATTTAGTAAGAGATGGCAACAATTTAGAGGATTTGATAGAAACATTTAAGAAAGTAAAAGATATAGACCATCCAGTTATTGTTCACATGTGTACTGTAAAAGGTAAAGGCTACTTATTAGCAGAACAAAACAAGGAAAAATGGCATTTTCAAGGAGCATTTAATTTAGGTACAGGAAATAGTTTACAGGTAGTTAATGAAACAGAAGAAACTTATGAGAACCTAACAAGAGATTATTTAACACAAAGGATGAAAGAAGATAAAAATGTTATTGCTATTACAGCAGGAACACCAAAGGTACTTGGATTTGATGAAAAAACAAGACAAGAATTTAAAGAACAATTTGTTGATGTAGGAATTGCTGAAGAACATGCAGTAGCTTTTGCATCTGGAATAGCAAAAAATGGGGGTAAGCCAGTTTTTGGAGTAAGTAGTTCTTTTATACAAAGAACTTATGACCAATTATCACAAGATTTAGCATTAAATAATAGTCCAGCTGTAATTCTAGTTTTCTTTAATGGAATAACAAGTGAAAGTCAGACACATTTAGGAGTATTTGATATACCATTAATTAGTAATATTCCGAATATTGTTTATTTAGCACCAACTTGCAAAGAAGAATATATAAGTATGCTTGATTGGAGCTTAAATCAAACTAATCATCCTGTAGTAATTCGTGTGCCAGGTATAATAGCAGAAACAAGAAACTCTAAAATCTTGAATGATTATGATAAATTAAACAAATATGAAGTAGTAGAAAAAGGAAATAAAGTTGCAATTTTAGGTTTAGGAAAATTTTTCAAACTAGGAACAAAAGTAAAAGACCTACTAAAAGAAAAAGCAAATATAAAAGCAACATTAATAAATCCTCGTTATATAACTGGAATTGATAATGAAGTATTAGAAAAATTAAAAGAAGATCATGAACTTGTTATTACATTGGAAGACGGAGTTATAGATGGAGGATTCGGAGAAAAGATAGCTAGATTTTATAGCAATTCTAATATAAAGGTATTAAATTTTGGTGCAAAAAAAGAATTTGTAAATAATGTTAAACTAGAAGAACTATATGAAAAATATCATTTAAGAGAAGATATGATAGTTTCTGATATTTTAGGTATATTATAAAATAAAGGTGTTTGTGAAAATGAAAAAGGAGTTTAGGATATTCATAGATATATCTATGACAATTTTATTATTGATTTTAATGGGATATTATATAACAGAAAATAAAATACATGAAACATTAGGAATAACCTTGTTTGTACTATTTATTGCTCATAATATATCAAATATAAAATGGTATAAATCTATATTTAAAGGGAAGCATAGCTTCCAAAGAATTTTTCATGTAATAATAAATCTATTGCTACTAATTGCAATGTTTGGAATGATGATAAGCGCTATAATGATAACTACTAATGTATCAACAATAGTGTTAGGAAGAAAACTACACATGATTTTTAATTCATGGATATTTATACTAATAGCAATTCATATAGGAATACATCTTAATGGAATTATGACAAAAATAAACAAGAAAATGAAAAATTATGCCTTTGAATATGTTTATTATTTTCTAATAGTTATTATATTAGGTTTTGGAATATATTCATTTATTTCAAGTGGACTATGGGAAGATATGTTTTTACTTAAAGAATACAAGTTTTTTGATTATGAAAAAAACAGTATTACATTTTACTTAGAATATTTATCAATCATGTTTTTTATATCAATAACAACATATAGCCTATTGTTATTGATAAATAAAATAAAAAATAGAAAGGAAAGAAAAATATGAATAAGAAATTGATAGTTTTAATTATCGTAATAATATTATTAGTTTTAGTAGGAGGAACTTTTGCACTTATGAACTCAGATAAAAAGAACGAAAAGGAAGAAGATACTTTAAATCAAGCAGATCAGAATAGGCAAGAAGTAAGTACAGAAAATACTACTAATAATGAAGAAATAGATAAGGAAAATAATACAAATACATCAAAAGAAAATATGGGAAAAGTTTTAGTAGTATATTACTCTTGGAGTGGAAATACAAGAACAGTTGCTAATTTCATTCATACTGCAGTCGGAGGAGATATAATAGAATTAGAGCCTAAAAAAGCATATACAAAAAATATGAATGAGTTATCTAGTATTGCACTAAAAGAAAAAAATGAAAATAGCAGACCAGAACTAAAAACAAAAATAAATAACATAGATGAGTATGATACCATATTTTTAGGTTATCCAAACTGGTGGGCAGATATGCCTATGTTAATGTATACCTTTTTAGATGAATATGATTTATCAGGAAAAACAATAGCACCATTTATTACTCATGGCGAAAGTGGATTATCAGGTACTCCTGGCAAAATACAAAAAGAAGAACCAAATGCAACTGTAACAGAAGGATTAGCAGTACAACATGATAATATAAATAATAGTGAAACAGCTGTTAAACAATGGCTTTCAAAAATAGGATTTTAAATAAAAATAAAATTTCTATACGAATGTATGAAGTATTTTGGGGTACTATATTATAATCAATTCGACAAATTACAATAAATGATTACATTATCTGTATGTTAAATTACGTTTTTATTTGAAAAATGATGAATTTTTAAATTTATTATAATATAATTTATGTATTAGTAAAATGAAATATTGAGAACAACGTTCAAAATTTGTCCGCAGGAGAATAATACTGATTAGGACTGAACATGTGGAAGTGGAAAGAAATATAAGCATTGTTGTGGAAAAAATCAATAGTGATACATGAAAGAATTGAAGAGGTTCGTCAGAAATTGATGAACCTTTTGTTTTTGCTTGCAGGTATTAGTGGTAATAAATTGAAAAAAGTAAAAATAGTAATTATTTTCAAGATATTAGGAGTAAATGTAGCGGATTTACTTTTTTTGTTATATAATGATATAGAAAATAGTCAACGAGTAATGATGGAAGAATAAAAATGTATTTGAGAATTGTTGATGCCGTTGATAACGATATGGGTCAATGGTACTATATTTTATAAAGGAAAGTTTGAAACAATCAGCCTGTGTTGAATAAATAAAAATATATAAAGGAAGTGATAAAATATGGGAGGAATATCAGTTTTGTTTTTACTTTTTATGTTTTTAGGAATATTATTAGTAATATTAACAGTAGAAGCAATCAGTCTAGGATTTTTAGTATCAGGAATTGTTCTAGCGATTTCATTTGCTGCAATGAGTAAAAAGAAAAAAATTGGAAATAAAGTAGCTGTACCTATTGTGTTAATTACGTTAGGAATTACTGGGATACTTCCAATGATATATTTGCTTATACAATAAAAGATTAAGAAGAATAAAAGCCTAAGAAATAAATTTTCTTAGGCTTATGTTGTTTATTTATTATGTTTGATTGTTGGTGTTTCATAAGTTTCAGTTATTGCTCCACCATCTTTTGATGAATCATCTAGTGTAGGTTCTATATTATCAAAGATTATTTCAATATCATCATCCATTTTTGGTGTAGCTCCAGTGACTTCAGAATTAGCAAATATTGTTTCATCATTTTTGATTGGTACAATTGGATCTTCAGAAGCTTTTTTTAATTCATCATTTAACCTAGAAGTTGTATTAGTTCCAAATAATGTATCAGGATTTGATGAAGAATCACTATCATTTATTGTGATAGTTGGAGTCTCAGGTTTTGTCATCATATATTTTTCAAAATTAAACATAAGTGTTCTTGATTTCTCTTTATATTTACTATCTAAGAAAGAAGTCTTACCTTGACCATAAATTGTTTTTCCATTAGCATTTTTTGTTTTGTAATATACAGCACCAAATCCTTGGTCTGCAATTTTAAACCATTCGGCTCTTTCTTTCTTCCTAGTTTCAAGTACTGTAGTCTTTACTAGTTCACCAGTTGATAAATTATATTTACTTGTGAAGTCTGGCACTTTTTCTTTACCAAATGCTTTTTCCCAATAAGCACTATCTTCAGGAACTGTATCACCAAATATGATCTGAGTCTTGGTATTGGCAAGTACAGTTTGTCTATAATATGCTTGACCGCTCTTTTCAAGTTGTGATAAGTTCTGAATTGCTATTGTAACACCACATCTATATTTTCTAAATAGAGTAAACATGACTTCCATATCTTTAGTAATATATTCTGGAAACTCATCAATGTATAGGAAATGAGGAGTTCTAGAATCTTCGGTACCTTTACGTCTAAGCACAGCATCTTGGAATTGTAATATGAAGAACATACCAAACGCTTTAGCTTGTAAGATACCAAGATCACCTTTTCTTGAACATGCAGTAATAACGCTACCATCAGCAAGAGCTTTATCAAAGTCTATTAGATTCTTCTTACCGCAAAGCGCTGCTTTAAGACCTGGATGCCTTACTAAGTTATTTAGTTGTGTAATAGCACCATATAAATATTTTTCTGTATCTTTTCTACCACTTCCACGAGTTCCAGGAATTTCATATCCATTAATATTTAATGCAGGTTTATAGAAGTTCTTTTCAAAATATCGTATTAGTAATTTATATTTTTGCTCTAATTCCGGTATTTTTTTCATTTCCTCTGTCATTTCTTCAACAGCATCAAAATTATATAATAATTCAAGCATGTCTTCTAAGCTTGCTATCTCACCATTATGCAAAACAGGATACATTTCTTTTAAGAGGATAGATAAGTTTTGGAATGCATCAATTGTAACTTGGGTAAAGAATGGATCTCCAGCTTTCCCACCGCCAGTACTTTCATACATGGCATTTAAAACATCAGATACGATGGAAGCAACTTTAGCAGGATCTGGAATAGCAAATGGATTGATACTAAGTGTAGTTTCTGGCGCTGCTGGGTCAATTGACAATACATCAATGTCAAAATTTTTAGCAACTCCAATGAAATCAGATATGAATTTACCATCATTTTCAACAACTGTCATACCAACGTTTCTATATGTTATTTGACCAGTAGAATTATCAACATATTGTATTAAAGGTTTTACTTCTTCCATAAATTGATCTTCCATACCACGTTTTGGTCTAATATAATTTAATGTAAAGTTTCTATTTATATATTCGTTATTAAAAGGACCATTCATGTATGCAATTCCTCTTTTTAATAATGAATAACCAATCTTTTTAGAATATTCTCTAAAAAAATATTTTTTCTCGAGGTCTAAAGCACTCATTGGTAATAGGACAGTAGCAGTTTTACCAGTACCAGTAGCACCTTGTACCAGTGTGGCCTCATAACGCTTCTTTTCAGGAACTACAACAGGAACAGAAGTACCTTTAGCAGTACAAATTACAGTTTCACAACTAAATGCTCCTGTATCCTTTTTGCTAAGAGCTTTAGTAGATAGTCCTACATAACCTGCTATACCTTTTGGTAAATCTTCATCTCTAAAGATCAATAAGAAATAATCTATTATTTTAAATATTGCTATAAATGGAAGAACAGAACATAAAGTTGTTACTGCAGGTGCAAATAATTCTGGAAACCATTTTAATACTTCACTATATCCTGGGATTCTTTCTAGAATGTACCATATAATATTATTTAGCCATGTACAAACCATTGTACCTGTGGCGATGGCAAGCAATGTACATGTTACTATATACATATGAACTTTTTGCATATCGTTTTTAGGGATACCAGAATTTACAAAAAATGAGTAAGCAAGTGGTGGAAATGTCAATAATATTGCATATAAGTATGGAGAAATATTATTTTCGATTCTTATATTTCCTACCCAAAAGCTTAGCATTTTTGTTATAGAGTATAGGGCTACTATTATACTTAGCCCATAAAATATATAGGTTAATATTTTTTCAGGCTTTATTTTTATATTTAAACTTTTAAAGATTTTATCTATCAAAAAAAATCACCACTTTCAGTAATTATTCCTAAACATTTTATAAATAAAATATTAATAAAATAAAGTAATATGTCAAGTAAGCAAGATTGACATATCAGATAAATTCTTATATAATGATACTATAAAATAACTAAAAATTCAAGTATTTTTGCTAAAAGTATTACTAAAATAGCAATAAAAAAGTAAAATGCAAGTAAAAAAATAGAAAAAGGAGAAAAAGTGTGACATGAAAATAGTTGTTGGTTTAGGAAATCCAGATGAAAAATATAGTAAAACTAGACATAATACTGGATGGATGTTCCTAGATTATTTAAGTGAAAAATATGATTTTGAAATTCAGAAAAAGACGTTAAATAGTCTTATAGCAGAAGTTAATATTAATAATGAAAAAGTGGTTTTTGTAAAACCACTTACATATATGAATCTTAGTGGAAATGCTGTACAGAAAGTAAAAAATTGGTATAAAGTTGAAAATAAAGATATATTAGTTGTATTTGATGACATTGATATTCCATTTGGAGATGTAAGATATAAGCTTAATGGAAGCGGTGGAACTCATAATGGAATGAAAAATATAGTTCAAATGTTAAATGCAAAGGATTTTCCAAGAATAAAAATAGGAATTGGTGGAATGAAACATGAAAAGCAAGATTTAGTAGATTTTGTTTTGCAAAAATATACTAAGCGTGAATTAAATGAATTAGAAAGTAAAATTTTTGTTGATGCTGAGGAGAAGCTTTATATGTTTTTAAAATCGTAGGTGATATTATGGCAGATTATATTAGAAATTTAAGGAGAAAAATTGGACATGAAGCAATTTTATCTCCAGTAGTTGGAGCAATTATATTACAAAATCACAAAATTTTATTACAAAAGCGCGCAGACAACGGCTTGTGGGCAATTCATGGTGGTGCTATAGAATGTGGAGAAACCTATATTGATGCTATCAAAAGAGAGCTTCAGGAAGAAATTGGTATAATACCAATTGATTTGGAATTATATGGTATTTATAGTGGAAAGAATTTCTATCATGTTTATCCAAATGATGATGAGGTATATATGATAAATCATGTTTTTATATGTACTAATTATATTGGCGAAGAAAATCCAGATTTAGATGAAGTTTTAGAACTGGAGTGGTTTGATATTGATTGTCTTCCTTCTGAATTAATGAAGATAGATAAATTAATATTGGAGGATTTACCATATTTTTTAGAATCCAAAAAAGTAATTGTTAAATAAGAAAAAATTAGCAAAACGTGCTTAGTTTGGATACATAGTAGAAAAATATAAAATTTAAGTTGACAAAAATATGAAATTATGTTAAAATAGTTTACGTATTCCGCACAGAACAGGTTTAAAATGTGGATGACACTACCTTAATTGGCGAGAGAAAGTTAGATTTAAGGAGGAATTCAAATGTATGCAATAGTTGAAATTAGTGGAAAACAGTACAAAGTTCAAGAAGGAGATGTAGTTTTTGTAGACAGATTAGAAGAAATCGAAGAAGGTAAATCTGTTACTTTTGATAAAGTTTTATTCATATCTGATGAAAACAAAGTTACAATCGGTGAAGATACTGTAAAGGGTGCTAAAGTAAAAGCAACAGTTGTTGGTCATGGTAAATCTAAAAAGATTCTTGTATATAAATACAAAGCTAAGAAAAATGAAAGAAAAATGAGAGGACATAGACAACCATATACAAAGATTCAAATAGAGAAAATCACAACTGGAACTAGAGCTAAAAAAGCAGAAAAAGTTGAAGAAGCATAAATGAAAGTTTAAAAAATTGAATATAAAGGAGTGAATTTAAGTGGCACATAAAAAAGGTATGGGTTCTACTAAAAATGGTAGAGATAGTGAATCAAAAAGATTAGGCGCTAAGAGAGCAGATGGACAATTCGTTTTAGCAGGCAATATATTATACAGACAAAGAGGAACTAAAATACATCCAGGTACTAATGTTGGCATTGGTAAAGATGACACATTATATTCTTTAATTGACGGTGTAGTAAAATTCGAAAGAAAGGGTAGAAGTGATAAAAAAGTTAGTGTTTACCCAGTAGAAGAGTAAGTTAGTTAATACAGCAGATAATCTTTTGATTATCTGCTTTTCAAATATTTAGGGGGTTGAATTAAGTGTATAGTTTTGATGAAATACAAAGGAAATTTGAAGATTTTACTAATTTGTATAATGCAAACAGTTATATTGTAAATGCTAAAAAGGATCATGTATATAATGTAGCTAATAATTCAATAGAAATTGCCAAGAGCCTTAATTTAAGCAAAGAAGATATTATGATAGCCTTTTTAATAGGTATGCTACACGATATTGGTAGATTTAAAGAGGTAGAAAAATACAACGAACTAAGTGATAAGTGTGAAATGGACCATGCAGAGTATGGTTATAAATTGCTAAAAAATGGCCTTATTAATCAATTTGTGGAAATTAGGGATTATGATCATTTCATTTTTATTGCTGTAAGAATGCATAACAAATTACATATCAATAGCAGTTTAACTAGTAGAGAAAAATTATTTTGTCAAATAATTAGGGATGCGGATAAATTGGATATTTTGAAAAGACTAAGTGATAAAAACTATACATACGATTATGATTTTGATAAGAGTCAGGAAATTTCAAGTGATGTAAAAGAGATATTTTTTCATAACGAGTCAATTCCTCATTCGATTCAAAGAAATAAAATGGATCAGGTTGTTACAAGACTTGCATTTGTTTTTGATATTAATTATAAATATACTTTAGAAAGAATCAAGAATAAAAAATACATTGATTCATATGTTGAAAACCTTAATTTAAAGGGAAATAACAAAGTAATAATTGAAAATATGAGAAAATATGCAAATGATTATTTGGACTTGAAAATAAAAGAGGAACTATCATAGTATGGATTTATTAAAATAAATATTATATAATGGTAATATAAATAAATTAAGAAAAAGGTGATGAGATGACAGAGAAAAAGACAATATTAACAGGGATTAGGCCTACTGGAAATTTACATTTAGGACATTATTTTGGTGCGGTTGGAAATTGGATAAAGTTACAAGAAAACTATAATACTTTTATAGAGATAGCAGATGTTCAAGCATTAACAGACAATTTTAATAATCCTGAAAAAGTAAGGAAAAATGTTAGAGAATTGACACTTGATTTGCTTGCTTGTGGCATAGATCCTAAAAAAGCAACCATATTTATACAGTCTAGGATACCAGAGATAGCAGAGCTTACCGTTTATTATTCTAACTTGGTTACAATAGCAAGACTTCAAAGGAATCCTACTATAAAAACTGAAATTAGCCAGAAAAAAGAGATATTTGGAAATAGTGGGGAAAGTGTTACTTATGGATTTTTAGGATATCCTGTAAGTCAGACAGCAGATATTACAGCATTAAATGGTAATTTGGTTCCGGTTGGGGAAGACCAATTACCACTGATTGAACAGGCAAGAGAAATTGTTCGTAAATTTAATTCTATATATGGAGAAACCTTAAAAGAACCGGAGCATCTTTTATCTAATTTACCAAGGCTAAAGGGCTTAGATGGAAATGAAAAAATGGGAAAAAGTTTAGGAAATGCCATTTTCTTAGTAGATGGTGAAGAACTAATTACTAAAAAAGTAATGGAAGCAATTACAGATAAAAATAAAATAAGAAAAGATGATAAGGCAAATCCTGATGTATGTATGGTATATTATTATCATAAATTGGTAAGTAAAGAAAATTTAGAAACGATTTGTTACGAATGTAAAGAAGGAAAAAGAGGTTGTGTCAATTGTAAAAAAGAACTTGCAAAAAATATGATTGAATTTTTAAAACCTATAAAAGAGCGTAGAAGATATTATGAAAATAATATGAATGAGGTAGATAAGATATTAGAAGAAGGAACAAAGCTTGCAAAACTTGAAGCTGAAAAAACTATGCATCAAGTAAAAAAAGCGATGAAGATTGATTATTTTGAGTAAAGAATAGGAGAAAAAAATGGTAATAGATTATGTAAAAATATCTGTAAAAGCGGGTGATGGTGGAAATGGTGCGATAAGCTTTAGAAGAGAGAAATATGTTGCAAATGGCGGGCCTGATGGTGGAGATGGGGGCCGTGGCGGTAATGTATATTTAAAAGTTGATAGCAATACGAGTACATTACTTGATTTTAAATATAAGAAGAAGTTTAAAGCCGAAGATGGAAAAAAAGGAGAGGGAGCTAGACGTACTGGAAAATCTGGACAAGATTTATACATATCAGTTCCTAAAGGTACAATTGTAAGAGATATTGATAAAGATGCTATTGTAGTAGATTTGTCAAATGATAATCAAACATATTTGATAGCAAAAGGTGGAAAAGGTGGAAGAGGAAATTCTAGATTTGCTACACCTACAAGACAAGTTCCAAATTTTGCTGAACAGGGATCTAAGGGAGCAGAAAAAAATCTTGAATTAGAGTTAAAAATGCTTGCTGATGTTGGACTTTTAGGTTTTCCAAATGTTGGAAAATCTACCATTATATCTACTGTGTCTTCTGCTAAGCCTAAAATTGCAAACTATCATTTTACGACTTTAGAGCCTGCACTTGGTGTAGTAAAGCCTAAAAATGGAGAACCTTTTGTTATGGCAGACATTCCTGGTATCATAGAAGGAGCAAGTGATGGGGTAGGTCTTGGTCTTACATTTTTAAAACATATTGAAAGGACAAGACTTCTACTACATGTGATTGATGTTACAGGCTCAGAGGGAAGAAATCCTGTGGATGATTTTTATAACATTAATAATGAGTTGAAAAAATATAGTGAGAAATTATTTGCTAAAAAGCAAATAGTAGTTGCAAATAAAATGGATTCCTTAACAAATGATACGTTACTGGAAGAATTGGAAGAGGTATGTAAAAAGGAGAATTTAAAATTATTTAAGATATCTGCTGTTACAAGACAGGGACTAGATGAGTTAGTTGAATATTTAGCAGAGGAATTAAAACATATTCCTAAAGAAGATATTGTTGCAATAGATGAAATGTATGATGTGGAAGAGGCAGTTGATCAGGAATGGTTTGTAGAGAAAGTATCAGATGATTATTATACTGTTACTGGAGCACCGATCGAAAGGCTTATGAGTAAAGTAAACATATTTGATATTGAATCTAGGCAGTATATGCAAAGGACGTTAAATGCAATTGGTGTTATGACTAAATTAAAAGAGTTAGGATTAAAGTCTGGAGACATTATAGACGTTCTTGGGTATCAAATGGAATATAGTGAATGAAAATACACCCCAATGTATAGAAACATTGGAGGTGTATTTTATTTGAAGTTTTTATAAAGTTTTTCAATAATAGGTTTCATTTTTAAGAAAGTTCCCATGCCAAAAAAGTATAATAGTGAGATTAATACCAGCCAAGGAATTGTCTTAAAATAACCAAAGAAAATACAAATTGTATAACTCGCCCCTAAAAAACCACTCAGTATTCCGCCAACTAGTTCATGTTTTAAATGACCTACACGTTTTAATGCTTCATTATCAATTGCTTCAAAAGTTTCAGTGATAACATCTGTTACAATTGTCTTTTTTTCTAATATTTCAATAGAGTTTGAATCAATGGAACTTGAATTTGCAATTAAATCTTTTAAGTTTTTTAAGTTTTGGTTTGTATTGTCTTGTCTGTGCCGTTGACCAACTGCATCTCTCATTGCAATTCCTGCAAGAGTCGCCATGATGAGAACAGATTTAATGTCAGAGAGTGCCTTCCAAATTTCCATGGCCTGATTTTTTCCATAGAAAGTCAGAAATACAACAATACACAGACTACTAATGACAACTGCCGTATGAGTAGATGGAAAGTCGCCATCTGCAAAGAGCATATTTAGATGAAATTTTTCGCCTAAATAGAGTTTTAGTAAGACCTTAAAAGTTTGTGTAGAAGCCCATGTAAAAAATAGTGCTAAGATTACAAAGGTAATAAGGCTTTTATAAATGTTATCACTAATTAGTAAAACCATTTCCAATCCTCCAGTCGTTTTAATTTATATATATATTAAACAGGTATATTATACTATATTTGTTATTTTTTGTCAAAAATACATTAACTTTCAATAAGAGGAAATAATAAGTTTAGGTGGTATTTATGATCATTTTATTCATTATTTTAATACTTGTGATAAGCATAATAGTGATACCAGTTAGGTTTAAAATACAGTATAGAGAAGATGAAAAAAAGAATTTACAAGTGAAAAATAAGATAGAAATATATATTTTGTATTTTATTAAAATAAAAACAGTGAAAATGAAAGATAAAAGCAATATAGACAAGGAAGATGGCGAATATAGAGTCAATGCAATATATAAAATTTTAAATATGTATCTTAAATATTTAAGGCAACAAGAAATGATAATGACTAAGGAAGATCTTAAAAAAATTTTTGATAGTATATATATTGAAAAAATGAATTTGAAATTTGGAATAAATCTTTCAAACCCTATTTTAAACGCTTATGTGATTGTTTTGGCAAATACCATTATCAATATGTTTATTATGAAAAATGAAAGAAAAATGAAATTAAAAAATATAGAATATTCTACATACGTATCAGAAAACATATTTAATTTAAAATTAAATTGTATAATTAGGTTTCATTTAGCCAATACTATTATTACAATAATTAAAATGATTATTAGAATAAGAGAGGTGAGTAAGAAAAATGGAAAAGAATCATCCAATAGATTCTCTAATGCTAACAGCTATGACATCAATTGAAAATATGATTGATGTAAATACAGTTGTTGGTGATATGATAACAAGTCCAGATGGAACAGTCATCATACCTGTATCTAAAGTATGCTTTGGATTTGCAGCAGGCGGTAGTGAGTTTAATACAAATAAGTTAAACAAATTTTCTGAAAATGCTAAATTACCTTTTGGTGGAGGTAGTGGAGCCGGTGTCAATATTGCTCCAATGGGATTTTTGGTAGTAAAAGATGGTAATACAAAACTTCTTAGTATGGATGGAACAAATGCAATTGATAGGCTTGTTGATATGGTTCCAGATATAGTAAATAAAGCCAATACACTAATTCAAAAGGCGGTAGAAAAACCTAAGAATACGCAACCTAAAGTTCAAGCGCAAGAGCAAAGTCCAGATGACATGGAATAATAAAAGAACCCAAGGAGATATCTCCTTGGGCACCTTTTGAGAATTAAGCTTTTCTGCGGAATGGGACAATTTTCCCTTCCCCAGTTTCTTTTTCTTTTTCTTGCTCCTGGATTTTGCGACGGCGAGGCTTCTCAGTGGTATAAATACCAACCCTTTGATTACCTGTTATTTTGCCGTATGCAAAGATACCAGCAATAACAACACACTGGACCAATGTCATAATCAGCCATGCTACTGCCTTAAATAAAGCGGTCAAGACCATTTCCAGTATATCTACAACATTGCAGAGTACATGTAAAAAGTCTCTAGCATAGCCTTTACGCTGGTGTACCATGAATGCACTAACTTTTGTGACGAGCACGAGCTGAGTTACCGTCATTATGAACTGAGTTATAAATAATCCGATTTTAAGTAATGGATTCATATTTGCAACCCATGCAACATATTTATCCTTACTCTGTTTTAGTTCATCTCGACGAGCTTCCACATCACTTACCAGTTCGTGCTGTTTATTCAGGTCACGTGTGTAAGTTTCCTGATAGTACCGACTCTCATCAGTGAGACTATTCATTTTCCAGCTAGTAGAAAAAGTCTTCCACGTAAGGAATCCGCCTACCAGTGTGGTAGCTACTAAGATAACGAGTGCTAATACTGCTAATTTTCTCAAAGTACGTTTTTTCATTTTTTTACCCTCCAAATTTTTTTTGTCCTGCATTCGCGTTATATATAAAAAGTCCTGTAAATTGGGAGGTTAATGAATTACCGTCCCGTATAATCAACAAGGACTCATTAAAAAAGTTCCTATACCTATTATATCACATTTTACATAAATTTACAAATTAAGTGCTTCTAGTCTATTTGACTTTTTATCTTAATAAATATATAATTAAGAATATATTATTTTATGGAGGGAAATGGTTATGGAGGATACATTTCAAGAACTTAAAAACTTAAATTCATTGAAAGATGTTGTGAATGATAGATTTGAAAAATTTAATGATAGAATTGCTTTTTTAGATAAAGATGGATCTTCTAACTATAAAGAAATAACATATATAGATTTGAAAGGAAAGATAAACTCATTTGGTACAGTTCTTTTAGAGAAATTTCATTTAAATGGGAAAAAAATAGCCGTTATTGGAGAGAATAGTTACAGATGGTATATAACATATATGGCCACAATATGCGGAGTGGGAATCATAGTTCCTCTTGATAAAGAGCTTCCTTCAAATGAGATATTAAATTTGATTAAAAGATCAGATGCTAAATGTATTGTTTACTCTAGTAGGAGAGAAGAATTAATTAATCAAATAAAAGATGAATTAGATGAAGATATGATATATATTAATATGAACATGAAAGAACATAGTGAATGTACTTTTTCTTTTGATCAACTTATAGAAGAAGGAAAAGAAATGATAAAAAGTGGTGATAGAAATTATCTAGATGCTATTGTAGAGAAAGAAGAATTTAGAATATTGTTATTTACTTCTGGTACTATGTCTACGTCAAAAGGGGTCATGTTAAGCCATAAAAATTTAATTGCTAACACACTTGCTTGTTATAAACTAGTCCCACAAGTTGGAAGTTTTACTTTTATTTCGGTCCTTCCAATACATCATACCTATGAATTTTCTTTAACATATCTCTATGCAACTTGTATGGGAGCAAAAGTTGGTATATGTGAAGGGCTAAAATATATGTCTAAAAATATAAAAGAAATCAAACCAGACATACTTATTGTGGTTCCTGCAATTATCGAGAGAGTTAATCAAAAGATAGAAAAAAGTATTCAAGATTCTGGGAAAGAAAAGGCAATTTCTTTTGCTAAAAAAATAACTAATGGTTTAAGCAAAATAGGAATTGATTTGAGGAGAATCGTATTTAAAAAAATACAGGAAAACTTTGGCGGAAATTTGAAATACTTGCTTTGTGGAGCTGCTCCATTGGACAAAGAACTCATTCAAAAAATGGAGGCTTACGGCTTTATATTTATGCAGGGGTATGGCGCAACAGAAGCTTCTCCGTTAATATCAGCTACTACTCTTGATAATAGAGTGGCAGGAACAGTTGGAAAAGCAGTTTATGGTACTGAGTTAAGAATTGATTTGAGTGGTAATGAAGACGAAAATAGTAATATTGGTGAAATCATTACCAAAGGTGATAATATTATGATTGGATATTATCAAGATGAAAAGAAAACAGCAGAGGCTTTAAGGAAAGGTTGGTTTTATACTGGAGATTTAGGTTACTTTGATATGCATGGTAATTTGGTTGTAACTGGTAGAAGTAAAAATGTGATTGTTACATCGAATGGAAAGAATATTTATCCAGAAGAAATTGAAAATGAGATAAACAAAATTTCACTTGTAAAAGAATCGATGGTTTATGGAAAAAAGGACAAGAAGAATAAGCAAGAACTAATTGTAACTGCAAGAGTTACTTTGGATAAAGAATATTTAGAAGAAACTTATGGAAAGAAGAAGCCTACAGATAAAGAAATATATAATATGATTTGGAATGAGATAAAGAAAATTAATAGAAGTATGGTTTCATATAAAGCTATTAAAAAATTAGAAGTGAAAAATGAGGATTTTGTAAAAACCACTACTTTAAAGATAAAAAGGTTAGAAGAAATTGAGAAAAATACAGGCAAGAGAAAATAGGAGTACACATCAGAATATATTAAAAAGCCCATAACAATTGTTATGAGCTTCTTTTTTAAAACAAATTTCCTTGACTGTCTACTAAGCCTGTCTTTTTGCACCATTTGCATTGGTGTTTTGTGGCAGTTCCATAAGGATCGTCACTATATATTTCTACTATATCGTATTGATGACTATGCCAGCCAATTTTACAAAAGATTTTTTGCAAAAATTTGACATGATCAGCGATCATATACGAAAATAATGGAATTACTAGTACAGCGACTAAAAAAATGATAATGGGTAATTTCATGTCCTTCTCCTTTACTAAAAAAGATAATTGTTGTTTAAATAACCTGATTATAGCATACTAATCATAATATGTCAATTTTATTTGACATAATTTAAAAAGATAATATAATTAATAAAAAATTTTGTGTTCTAAAAATATAATTATATATTAGGAGGAGAAAATATGAAAAAAGAAGAGCTTAACAGTATTATTAATGATTTAAATCAGGTAGAAAAAATGAGAAGTGAGCTTAGTAATATACGTACAAGAATCAGTAATCCAATAGAAGAGATTATTCAATATGGATTAGAACATTTCATTATTTCTTCTACAGCTGATGTCGTGTATATTTCTAAAAATATTTCAGATATTTTAGTAAACGATTTGATGAATTAAATGCTAAATTTGGGACAGATTTTAACAATAGATGTGTTCCGTCTGGGGTTATTATTAAAAGCGGTCCAAGAAGAAATAGTCGTTGCTAGTTAATATATGAAAAAAATACTAGTTGGAAAGCTAGTATTTTTTTGTGTAGATATTAATAAAAATGGTCATCTTTAACTGCTTTAAAATTTTTATGAAAAATAAAAAACTCTGTAATAGTTAAATATAACTAGATTACAGAGCTTTTTGTAATTTGTATGGTGCACCATCAGGGGCTCGAACCCTGGACAAATTGCTTAAGAGCTACCTTATCTTGACACACCTATTTAATTGATTTTTTATTATTATATAGCTCTTTTTCAGTAAAATCAATATTTTGAAGAAAAAAATATGAGTTTAAAAAAGTTTATTAAGGTTTTAAGAATATTAAATAAATTTAATAAAATTTAAAAACTTGGTGCGATTATGCCCAAAAACTGGTGCATAAAAATTCACTCGCACCAACTTAAATTTAGATATAAATTTTATATTAGTAGGAGGTGTCAAGAAATGTTAAATTTTTTAATTGGATTATTTTTAGGGGCTAATGTTAGCCTTTTTTTATATGCCTGTGTTCTAGCAGGAGCAAAATTAGAAAAGGAGGATTATGAGCCATGTCAGAAAAAAGATACTACTGGTTGAAATTATATGATACCTTTTTTGAAAATAAAACAAGTAAATATCTTCGCAAGTTACCAGATGGAGATAAAATTTTGTTAGTATATCTTAAGTTTCAATTGAAGCTATTAAAAAGTGAAGGTATTTTTGTATATGAAAATTTATGTGATTCAGTGGCGGATGAAATTGCACTTACACTTGATGAAGATGTAAATACTGTAAAATTACTACTTGCTGCATTAGACAAAACAAAAGCAATAGAATATCTAAACGAAAATACTTTTATGCTCTCTGAAATGCAAGATTTAATTGGCAGTGAAGGATCAAGTGCTGCAAGAGTTAGAAAACATCGAAATAAATACAAAGCGTTACAAAGTAACACATCAGTAACAAGTAGTAACGGTGAGGTAACAAATTTGTTACGGAGAGATAGATATAGAGATAGATAATAAGATGATTGATGATTTATTTAATTTAATAATAAATAAAAGCGATACAATTCCAAGTGAATTTTATGAGTTATTAAATAAATTGGAACTTAATTATACAAAAGAAATGATAAAAATTTACTCAATAAGTAACTTGCAACTAGTAAAAGATATTATTTATACACTTTATAGTATTTATGAAGATAACTTGAAAAACCTACTCTTTAAAGTAAAACGTGAGGAGCTTATAACTCTTTACAATGTATGTAAATCATTTGAAACGGACAGTTTTATACCTTACTATAAAAAAGCTATTATAAACAAGTATATGAGCTAAGGAGATGACTTTTATGCCTGAAGATTATATAGAAAATATGGTATCTTCCATTCTATTTGGTAGTTTCAAAGTAATAGTAATAATACTTACTATATTACTAATATTTTCTTTGATAATGCTTGCCATAGGGTGTTTGATAAAATCACAAAAGATAAAATCTAAATTTCTATTAGTTGTACCTAGTTTATT